>JANJTQ010000166.1 GCA_024711005.1 Opitutaceae bacterium
ACCACCACCAAGTCCATCACCGCCACCGATGCCACGCCGCTTACGGGCACGAACTTCGGGTATCGCCTCAATAACACCACGGGCAGCGATCCACTCGGTGTCCAGTTTGCCAGCTACGCGGTTTCCGCCATCCCCGAACCGTCCACCTACGCCGCCTGCCTCGGCGCGGCCGTCGGCATGATGGCCCTCGTCCGCCGCCGCCGGCAATCCGCGCGCCAACGTTAACCGACCGCCTGCGTCATGCACCTCCCCGTTTCAGTTTCCAGCCGCACCGCTCTTCTCGGTGCGGTCCTTTGTCTCGGCACCCCCTGCGTGGTGCATGCCGACTTCACCGAAAACCTGATCGCCCGCTGGACGTTCAATCAACCGGGGGCGCAGGCGCTCGTTGATGACGTGAAAAGCCTGAAGCTCGACGCAGGCACCCTGCCTTCCGCTGCCGGCCGTGACGCGCCACGGCCGGTCGACGGCGTGGTCAAACTCGAGCTGGGCCACTACCTGACCGCTCCCGGCCTCTCGGACAAAGCGGCGCCCATGCTCAAGACCGGCGTGACTCTCTGGGCCTGTCTTCGCCTCGAAGGCGGAGATGTTGACCGCACCGGTTTTATCATGGGCCTCATGCAACAGGCCAAACCCGGCGACTGGGAAGACGCCGCGCTCGTTCTCATGCACCGCCCGCCCGGCCTCGGAAAAGCCGTCGGCTTCTCGGCCTACGGCAACGTCCAACCCAATGGCGATTTTGGTTTCGGCGAAAACTGCCTGCCCGATACCGTTGGCAAGTTTCAAACGGTCGCCGTCATCTTCGATGGCCGCGCCGGGAGCATCAGTCTCGTGGTCGATGGCGTGGTGAAAACCGTCCGAAAAGCGGAGGCCGACAAACTTCAGCCCGCCGCCGCCCTCATGCTCGGCCAGCTCAAAGCCGCCGGTGGCGCCGCGGTGACTTTTGATGAAGTCCGCGTTTACCGGGGGGCCATCGCGCCCGACTGGCTCGGCGACATCACTCCGGTTCCGAATCCAGTCAATACCGCCCGTTAACCCGCCCCATGATCCATCCCGCCAAGTGGTCCGCCGTCTCGCTGGCCTGTCTTTGTTTTTCCTTCCCGGGCACCTCGGTCGCCCAGGCCGAAGCCCCCGACCGGCTCATCGTCGAGGATTTCGAGGATGTCGCCACTTGGCGCGCGCGCCCGGTGCGCGGGGTCGCCATCGATGCCTGGTTCTCGGGCAATCAATTCCTCGCCGCCTCAGACTCGGAAAAACACCATGGCAGCTACGTCGGCGAACTCCGCTACCGGTTCGGAGGCGAGAGCGGCGGACATGAGATCTCTCTGGAAAAAGAACGCGTCAGCCGCATCAGCGCTTTCATTGCCGCCATCGAGTTCGAGGTGAACGCCAAGGGCAAGGACCTCGCGCTCTCCTTCGACATCGAGGACTCCAATAAACGCGTGTTCCGCACCGTCGAAATTCCCCTCCAGGGGGACGGCTGGAAAACCCGCCGTCTCGAATTCAACGAGAAAAACGTCCCCAAATTTTCCGAGCTCAGCTTCCCCGCGATCATCCGCAAGCTGCGCCTCACCTCCAAACGGCCCGACTCCGGCAGCATCTTTCTCGACGACATCACTCTCGTCGGCCGCGTGAGCCGCGCGCATCGACTCGGCATTTTTCCCGTTTACGAAGGCCTGCACACCCTGCCCGGTCAGCCCGTCCCGCTGACCTATCGCCTGCGCAACGCCACCGCCACGGAGGCCTCCGGCGATCTCACCGCCGATATCCGGGACATCACCGGAGGCCCGGTGCGCCAACTCACCGCGTCGTTCCGCGTTCCGGCCGCAGGCGAGACCTTCGTGCGCCTCGAACCCGGAGCGCTTCCCCCCGGCTCCTACACCGCACAAGTCAACGCCTCCGCGGGCGAACTCGCCGCCACCTACCTCGACTTCATCGGCGTCTTCACTCCCAACGGTACCCGCGTCAACCGATCGCGCATGTGGTTTGGCGTACAGGACTACATCGCCTGGCAGGGCGATTTCGAATCCAAGCTCCACCGCGAGTGGCTCAAACTCCTTGGCGCCGACATCGTGCGCGTCGGCATCGCCGGCGAACGTCTCGAACCAGTCCGCGGCGGCTCCGCCTGTCCGCCCGAACTCTCCAAAATGTTCCGCGATCTGGACGAGGCTGGCATCGACGCGTTCATGCTCTACACCGACGCCGTGCCGGCGTGGACCAAACCCGAACCTGCATGGAAGGGTCCGCCCACCGACTACGCGGCCTTCGCCGAACACGCCGCCCATCTCGGCGCCGCCTTGGCGAAGCATCCCAACGTCAAATACCTCGAATTCTGGAACGAACCCGACCTGGAGTTCTTCAAAGGCGAAATCGAGGACTACCTGAAGATGGCACGCGTCTTCCGCCCCGCCTTCAAATCCACCGCCCCCGATATCAAGATCATCTCCGGAGGCGTCACCGTGCTCCACCCCGCCGAAAAGAAAAATTTCTCGCGCGACATGTTTCACCACCCCGAGCTTTTCGACGTCGCCGGATTTCACAGCCACGGGTCCGCCGTCGATTACGCCCGTCGTCAGAAAATGGTGGAGGACTGGATGGCTGAAAAAAATGGCGCGCTCACCCTCGCCAACACCGAAGCCGGCTCCCGCAGCGCCTACGATTCCCCCGGCGCGCTCCAGCAAGCCGTCACCCTGGTGCAGAAAATCGGCTACGCCAAATCCCGCGCGAACTCCGAGTTCTACTGCTGGTTCACCTTGCAGGATTTTTGGGACATGGATTTCTGGGCCGACGATTCCATGGGCCTCGTCAACTGCGACAACCGCCCCAAGCCGTCCTTTCTCGCCTACAACGAACTCATCCGCCGCCTGGCCAACACCCGTCCCTTGGGCGACATCGACCTTCACCCCGACCTCGTCACCTACGGCTTTGTCGGCGAGCAGAACGGCACCGTCACCTACCTCTGCTGGCCCCGCCCGGGCAAATCCACCGCACGTCTCTGGGTCTCCGCCAAGGGTGACTACACGCAGTTCGATCTCTTCGGCCGCGAGCACCCGCTCGCCACCGCTGGTCTGCCCGCGCTCGTCAGTGTCTCCCGCTTTCCGCTCTACCTTCAATCGAGCCTCGCCGACGATCGCCTCTCGATCGTCTCGCCGTCGGAAACCTTCTTCGACGTCCCTGAATACGTTAACTCCACCCCCTCCCGCCCGACTGAAATCCCGGTCAGCATCCGCAATCGTGACCAGGCCGCCGCACGCTTCACCGTCCACGCCCGTGGCGAGGCCGGCGAACTTCTCGGCCGGGCGGAACGCCTTCTTCCCTCCGGAACCGAAGAGGTCCTGAACGTCCCGGTCGAGGTCGCCGCAGGCACTCGCTTCCACAGCCAGGAAGTCGCGCTCACCATCGCCTCCGCCGGCGACACCGACCGGCAGCTCACCATTCCCGTCACCTTCCGCCACGCCTACCCGGTTCGTCGCGTCACAAGCGCCGGCGACGCGTCCACTGCTCCCGTCATCCGGCTCGACCGGCAGGAGGATGTGCACGAACTCGCCTACGACCCTTTCCGTCCCAAATGGCGGGGCCCCGAGGATCTTTCGGTCGACGCCCGCTTCGCCCACGACGGCAAGATGCTCTTCATCGAACTCGACGTCACCGACAGTGAACACGTCCAGTCCCAGGCTCCCGATCAGCTCTGGAAGCAGGACAGCGTCCAGATCGGGTTCTCCACCGAACAAGGCATTCTCACCGAGATCGACCTCGGCCTGAGCAATGCCGGGCCGGCCATCTGGTGCGGCCAAAGCTCCCGTCCCGGATACAAGGGCCGCTGGGACTTTCCCGTCTCCGTCCAACGCACCGGCAAACTCACCGCCTACCGCGCCCAGGTTCCCCTTGAGCGCCTCGGCCTCGCCGCCGGCAACGGCGCATCCGTCCCGTTCCGCTTCGCACTCGTCGTAAACAACGACAACGGCCAGGGTCGTATCCGCGTCATGGAGTGGTTCGGCGGAATCGCCCAGCGCAAGAACCCCGATGAGTTCGGCTTCGGCCTGATCGAATGACCGGCCGCCGTCCGATTGTATTCTTATTTCAATTACAGTCATCCGCTCCCATGAACGCATCACCACGCCGCCTCCGACGCGTCCTCGCCGGCTTCACCCTGGTCGAGCTGCTCGCGGTCATCGCGATCATCGGCGTCCTCGCCGCCATCGTCATTCCGGTGGTCGGCCACGTCCGGAAAGGCGCCCGCACGGCGCAATGCTCGTCCAACCTGCGCCAGATCGGCCAGGCCATGTTGCTCTATGCGGGCGATCACGCCGGCCGCGTTCCCTATCAGAATCCGGCGGAACCGAGCGTGCCCAACGCGCTGCTTTCCACCAACCTCACCGAAAACTGGATACGCCACATCGCCCCGCTCCTGTCGATCAACAACCGGATGCAGGTGGATCAAGTCCTCAACTGTCCCAATAGCGTGCCCGAGGCGGCTCCGGGCGCGCCCTACACCTACGTCATGAACCGCAAGGCCGCCGGCGTACCGCTCAACGCGTTCCTCAAGCCCGCGCAGTTCGTTTTGGTTCGCCACACGTTGCGCACCAATGCCGCCAATACGGTCGTCGAAGACATCATCGAGGGCCCGGGCGGCCTCAGCTACAGTGACAAGGGAGGCCGGTTCAACTACCTCTTTTTGGACGGTCATGTCTCGCTTCATATGCCGAGGCTTCCTTGGGAGAATTGGAATAACTACTGAGAGTCGGCCCGCTCGCGCCTGCTCGAAGCGCATGTCTTCGCCGGGGCTCGAACCGCGCGCGTCATTTGTGAAACGGAGCGCGGGATCATGAGCGAAAGCCGGCCGGTCCGGCGGCTCCCATCGCTCGCGCATCCCCGTTGCATCGGCCCTGCTCGTCACTGTGCATCAAGCGGACTCCGGACTCGTCGCCCCTCGCGTTCAGGCGGCTGAACCAAACCCGCCCTCGGCGCCCTTCTCAAATTTTCTTCCGATCACCGGGGACATTTCATCACCACGATGAAACCACCTTTGATCGAGCTTCACACCGAATGCGCCGTTATTGGCGGCGGGCCCGCCGGCTATGGCGCCGCCCTCGCCGCCCTTCGCGGAGGATGTCCCGTGATGGTCGTCGAACGCCACGGTTTCCTCGGCGGCATGGGCACCGCCGCCGGCCTCGGCTGCTTCCTAAATCACCGTCACCGCG
>JANJTQ010000169.1 GCA_024711005.1 Opitutaceae bacterium
CGCGCTTTTTCCGCCAACGCTGTCGAAATATACCGTTCGCCGAAGCTGCAGCCCACCGTGACGATGACCTTTCCGGCAAATTCCGGACGTTTCGCGACTTGGAGTGCCGCCCAGACGTTGGCCCCCGTCGAAATGCCGCCCAGGATTCCATCCTGCAAAGCCAGTTGACGAGCCGTTTCCATCGCATCGTCGTCACTAACGGTGATCACTTCGTCGATGATGGCGGTGTTGCAATTTTTCGGGATAAAGCCCGCGCCAATGCCTTGAATACGATGCCGTCCCGGTTTTCCGCCCGATAACACAGGGCTGCCCGCCGGTTCGACCGCAATACTGCGCAATTCGCGCCGGGATTTGATGACTTCCGAGACGCCGGTGATGGTGCCGCCGGTGCCCACGCCGGCCACGAAAACGTCGATGTTCCCTCCCGTCGCCGACCAGATCTCCTCCGCCGTCGTGAGGCGATGAATCTCCGGGTTGGCCGGATTCTCGAATTGCTGCGGGATAAACCCGCGTGTCCCGTGCCGGGCGAGCAATTCGCCGGCCTTGCGAATCGCACCGGGCATGCCCTCGGACCCGGGCGTAAGCACGATCTCCGCGCCTAGCATGCGCAACAACACGCGCCGCTCGAGGGACATCGTCTCCGGCATGGTGAGGATCAACTTGTATCCACGTTGTGCACACACAAACGCGAGCGCGATTCCAGTGTTGCCCGAGGTCGGTTCAATCACAACCGAATCGGACTTCAACTTTCCCTCGCGCTCGGCCGCCTCGATCATCGCGCGACCGATCCGATCTTTCACGCTCGCCAGCGGATTAAAAAACTCCGCCTTCACATAAATCGTCGCCGGCACAGACGCGGCGATGCGGTTGAGCTTGATCAACGGAGTGTGACCAATGGTGGAGACGATGTCGGAGTAGGAGTTCGCAGACATGGTGCCACTCAACTCCTTTCAGGCTCCGCCGGGCAAGATAATCGCGTCGTCCAACGCCCGCTGGACGGTAAAATCACCCGGTCCCCGGCATCCCCTCCCCGAGAAGATGGCGCAACGCCTCCTCAAGATTCGCGTGCCTGAACGGATATCCCGCCTCCATCAATTTCACCGGCCGTGCCCGGACGCTCGCCAACAGAGTCTCCTCCGCCAGTTCCCCGAGCACCATGCGCAACGCCGACGCCGGAACCGTCATCACCGTCGGTCGATGCAGCACGCGTCCCAACTTTCGCGTGAATTCCTTGTTAGGAACCGCACGGGGTGCGACCGCATTCACCGCGCCGTCACAGCGCCGGTCGAGCACCGCGTGATAAATCGCCCCCACCAAATCATCGAGTGAGATCCAGCTCATCCACGTTTTCCCTGACCCCAACCGCCCGCCCAGTCCGGCTCGGAAGATCGGCAACAACTTCGCCAGCGCCCCTCCCGCCGGCGTCAGCACCACGCCTGTACGCAGCCGGACCACCCGGACGCCCAATTCCTCCGCCATCGTCGCCTCGCGCTCCCAGTCGGCGCACACCCCGGCAAGAAAACCAGTGCCGGCGGTGGAGTTTTCATCGAGTACTTCGTCGCCGCGGTCGCCATAAAAACCGGTCGCCGACGCCGAGATGAATACAAACGGGCGCAGTCGCTCGCTCTTCACCGCCGCCATCGCAGCGACCAGCGTGCGAGTGCTGTCGACCCGGCTGCGTAGGATCGCGTTTTTGCGCTCCGGAGACCAGCGCTCATCGGCAATGCCAACCCCGGCCAGATTAATGACCACATCGACTCCGCGCAGCGCCTGGGCGGCGAGTTGTCCGGACGCAGGATCCCAAAAAATCTCATCATCCCCGACGGTCGCGCGTCGCACGAGCCGGATGACGGTATGTCCCTGGGTCTGCAAAAAAGCGGTGAGCGCCCGCCCGATCAGGCCCGACGCGCCGGCGATCATGAAGGTCATCGACCTCACCGAGATATATCGGGCAGCCCCCTCGATATCCGCCTTGGTCAGGGCATGGCGGTAGTTGAAAAGTCGCGACAGCTCCGCGCGCACAAACGCCCCGCCCGCCAGGCGTCCGGCCGCGCCAAACGGCAGCCGGTAGGTGATCGTGTCGGTGAGTACGCAAGAGCGACCGTCTTCGGCGGGCTCGACGCGATGCAGGTGCTCCCAGTGTTCAAAGGGGCCCTGTTGTTGCACATCGCGAAACTGCACGCCTTCGATGTAGTCCCGATGCTCGACATCCCACCGCACCCAGGCGGGGCCGATTTTGGTGCGCAGACTCACGATCGCACCGTCCTGAATCCCATTGTCCCGGGTGATGAGCTGAAGTTTCCGCCAAGGTGGCGCGAGTCGCACGAATGCCCCCGGCCGCTCGTGCCAGGCGAACACCTCGGCGGCGGGACGTTCGATCCGCACACTGCGCGTAAATGTGGAAAAACTCATGTTGGAGCCCGCTCCTTTCGCACCCGATGGCGAAAGGCGCAACCTTTCATCGGCACACCGCTCGCCAAGCGCGAAGCAGGTAGGGCGAACCGTCCCGGTGAGCCTCCGTCGGTTCCGGCTCGGCGGGGACGCCTCGCCCTACCCGCCCGGACTCACCCCTCCACGCAGCGTCTTGAATGCCGCCAGCGCCTCGGTGCGCGCTGTTGCGTGATCGACGATCGGCCGCGGGTAATCACCGTCCAGATCCACTCCCGCCGCCTTCAATACGTTCTCCGGCGCGGTCCATGGTGCATGCAGATACTTGTCCGGCAGCCGGGCAAGTTCGGGAATCCAACGACGCACGTAGGCACCGTCGGGATCGAATTTCTCGCCCTGCGTGACTGGCGCAAAGATACGAAAATACGGCGCGGCATCCGCGCCGCAGCCCGCGCTCCATTGCCACCCGAGCGTGTTGTTCGCGAGGTCGGCGTCCACCAACGTTTCCCAGAACCACTCCGCCCCGCGCTGCCAGGGCAGCCGCAGGTGTTTCACGAGAAACGAAGCGACCACCATCCGCACACGATTGTGCATCCAGCCGGTGTGCCACAACTCGCGCATACCCGCGTCCACGATCGGATAACCGGTCCGTCCGCGCTGCCATGCGCGCAGTTTCACGCCTCCGACGTCATCCGCCCACGGGAAGCGCCCAAACTCTTCGCGCAAAGGCCGCCCGGGCGTGTACGGAAAATGAAACAGCTGGTGATGCGCAAACTCACGCCAGCCGATTTCGTTCAGGAACACCTGCGCACCCGGGCTCGGCGGGAAGACTCCGCTGTCTTTCGACAGCGCCTGGACCGCGGCCCATACCTGTCTCGGTCCAATTTCGCCGAAGTGTAGATGCGGCGACAGTCGGGATGTGCCGGCCGCCGCAGGGATGTTTCGGATGTCGGCGTAGTTGTTGATGGCACCGACAACAAACGCTTTCAGTTTTTCCCGGGCTCCCGTTTCGCCCGGCGTCCATGTCTCGCGAAGCCCCGCGTCCCACGCGATCGCCGGCAACAGGTTTAAGTCGTCAATCGGCAGCGAGGCGGGCCACGTTTCCGGAGAAGGCAACGTCCTTCTCTTGATGGCCACCGGCGAGGGGATTTCCCTCGTCAGGCAGTGCCGCCAGTAAGGAGTGAACACCTGAAACGGTTTGCCTTGTTTGTTGGCAATCGTGTGCGGCTCGAAAAGAAGCGCACTGTTGAAGCTCTTGGCATCGATACCGGCCGCGATGAGGCCGGCCTTGATGATTTTGTCGCAGACAACACACGCCGGTTCGTAGCGACGATTCCAATACACGGCGTTCGCGCCGGTGGCGGCGAGCAGCCCGTTCAAGACGTCGGCACTGTCGCCGCGCGCAAGAATCAGCCGCGAGCCGCGCGCCTGAAGCGACCGGTCGAGGGCGGCCAGCGAATGATGCAACCACCACTGCGTCGCGGCGCCGGGCGGCCAGCCGCCTTCGCCGTCGGAATCCAGGATGAACACCGGGACCACCGGTCCGCCGCGAGCGATGGCGGCATGGAGGGCGGCGTTGTCCTGCAGTCGCAAGTCCTGACGAAACCAGAGGATGACGGGAGATGCACTCACGACGCATGCAGTTGAACGTAGCAGCCGAGGTAACGAGGCTGGTTTGACGATGGCTAAACAAACCCAGCCGCTACCTCGGCGGCTACGTTAATTACCGAGCTCCGATCAGGGCAGCTTGGCCTGGATCAGCTTGCTGACCGCGCCGAAGTCGATGAGCGGGGCCTCGGGGCGCTGTTTGAGCGCGCCGATGACCTTGCCCATCTCCTTTTTGCTTTGCGCACCGGTGGCGGCGATGACCTCGGTGACGAGTGCTTCCAGTTTCGCCGCATCAAGACCGGCGGGAAGGTATTTTTCGATGACGCCGATCTCCTTCAGATTGGCTTCGATCAGGTCGGTGCGACCGCCCTTCTCGAATTCAGCGTTGGCGGCGGCGAGGTTTTTCACCGCCTTGCGCAACGTGGCGACCACCAGTTCATCATCGATGGGCTTGTTGAGGTCCATCGATGCGCGCTGGATCGCGCCATCGTTGGTGCGAAGAATGGTGGCAAGCGGCGTGTCGCGAGCCTTGACCGCGGTGATGATGTCGGCGCGGAGGGTTTCGTAGATGGTAGGCATGGTATAAAGGCCAAGCGTGGACGGCGTCCGGCGGGTGTCGAGCAGGCAAACGAAACCAGCCGGCCAACCGGTCAAAATGCTCCCGGTGCGCTCTTGCTGAAAGGATCGTTCGCGATGATCCTCGCGCGATCCCCACCCAAACCATGCCGGCCTCCCCTGCTGAAAAAACCCTGCGTCGTGTGCTTCTGATCTCCGCCATCGATGGCTGGAGCATCGCGCTGTTCGCGGGGCTTTGCACCCTGATCTCGCTGTTGTTCGCCTCCTGGATCAGCGTGATCATCGGAGGACTGATCACCGCCGCCGGAGTGATCGAACTTCGCGGACGTGGATGCTTGGTGCGGGGCGAATCCACCGGCATGTCGGGTCTGGTTGGCGCCCAACTCATCATCCTCGGAACCATCTGGCTTTATTCACTGGTCAATCTGATCACCTACGATGAGGCGGCCATCGTGGCGCAAATCCCGCCGGAGCTGCGCGACGCACTCTCCCAATCAGGTTTCGAGGTCGAGGATCTGCTGCCGATGCTAAAGCCGGCATTCTTCGGCTTCTACCTCGTGGTCATGGGCGTGACGTTGCTCTTCCAAGGCGGCCTGGCGCTCTATTACCACTCACGCCGGCCCCGGATCGCCGCGGCGCTCGCCACCCGGGTCGCACCGCACCTGGTGCCGCCCGCCTTGCCGCAGGCTTGATCGAGTGTGGCCGCCGGGGACGGCGGCCACACCACCCGTCTCTTACGGCAGCCAGGGAAACTTGCGGGCGTCGGGTTTGCGTTTTTCGCGCTGCGCGCCGTGGAACTCTTTCGCTTCTTCGCTCATGTAATAGAGCAGCGTGGCATTGCCGGCGAGTTCCTGCAGGCCGCTTTGTCCGTCGACATCGGCGTTGAACGCGCTCTTCAGGCAGCGGATCGCGAGCGGGCTGTGACCGAGAATCTCCTTCGCCCATTTCACGCCCTCGGCTTCCAACTCCGCAACGGGCACAACCGCGTTGACGAGTCCCATGTCGAGCGCCTGTTGCGCGGTGTATTGACGGCACAGATACCAGATTTCGCGCGCTTTCTTTTGTCCGACGATGCGGGCGAGATAGCTGGAACCGAAACCGCCGTCGAAACTACCCATTTTGGGGCCGACCTGGCCGCAAATGGCGTTGTCCGCCGCGATCGAAAGGTCGCACACGATGTGGAGAACATGCCCGCCGCCGATGGCATAGCCGGCCACAAGGGCGATCACGACCTTGGGCATCGAGCGGATGAGCTTTTGCACATCGAGGATGTTGAGACGCGGCACGCCGTCGCCCCCGATATAGCCGGCATGGCCGCGCACACTCTGGTCCCCGCCGGCGCAGAAGGCGTATTTGCCATCGGAATGCGGCCCCGCCCCGGTGAGCAACACCACTCCGATCGAGAGATCTTCGCGCGCGTCGATGAGGGCGTCGTGCATCTCCATCACCGTTTCGGGCCGGAAGGCGTTGCGCTTCTCGGGACGGTTGATGGTGATCTTCGCGATCCCGTCGGCTTTGTGGTAAAGAATGTCGGTGTAGGTCTTGGCGACTTTCCAGGCTGGGAGATTCATGGCGAGGTCCGACGGTGCCCACCCAGCCGGCGGCGTCAACGCGCCTGCGGTTCGCAAGTCATTTTCCCGCGCCAAAAAAGGGATTGGATTGCGCGAGCCTCTTGGTGAGGATTCCGGGTTCATGAACAGCGCTCCCGCTGACTCTTTAGTCAAAGCACCCGTGAAGCTCGGTCTCTGCATAGGCGCGTTGGGCATCGTGTTTGGCGACATCGGAACGAGTCCGCTCTACACGATGAAGGAGTGCCTTCATTACCTGCCCGATGTGGACAAAACCGAAGGGGTGCTCGGCATTCTATCACTGATGTTCTGGGCCTTGGTGTTTGAGGTTTGCTTCAAATACATCGCTTTCGTGACCCGGGCCGACAACCGAGGGGAAGGCGGAATTTTCGCCCTGCTGGCGCTGTCGCACAAGGACCGGGAGCCGGGCGGAACCGGCATTCGCCGGGGTCTGAGCAGCGGAACCATCGTGATTTTGGTCGGTGCCGCGCTGCTTTTTGGCGACGGCGTCATCACCCCCGCGATTTCCGTGCTGGGTGCCGCCGAAGGTTTTGTAACCTTCGACGCCGACTTCCAAAAATACGTCGTGCCCGTCGCCGTCATGATTCTCGCCGGCCTGTTTCTCATGCAACGTCGGGGTACCGACGCGATCGGCCGGTTGTTCGGCCCCGTCATGTTGGTCTGGTTTTTCGTCCTCGGTGTTCTCGGTGCGATCCACCTTTTCGATTCGATCGAGGTTTTCCACGCCCTCAACCCCATGTACGGGTTCAAGCTGCTCTGGACGCATCCCGCCCAGGCGACCGCGGTGCTCGGCGGTATTGTACTCACCATCACCGGCGCCGAGGCGCTCTACGCCTACATGGGCCACTTCGGCCGTCCTGCGATCGTTCGGGCTTGGTATTTCGTCGTATTCCCCGGACTGCTGTTGAACTACTTTGGCCAGGGGGCGTACGCGATTTCCCACCCGCTTGACGCTACCAACCCCTTTTTTGCGCTCGCACCGATCGGGCCGTTCCGGGTGGGCCTCGTCGTCCTCTCCATCCTCGCGGCGATCATCGCCAGCCAGGCGCTCATCTCCGGCACGTTTTCACTGGCGCGACAGGCCATCCAGCTCGGCTATTTCCCGCGCCTGAAAATTCTCCATACCAATGCCGCGCAGGAAGGGCAGATCTATGTACCGCTGGTTAACTTCTTTTTGGCGGCGGGCTCGATCGCAGTGGTGATCGGATTTGGCTCCAGTTCGCGTCTCGCCGCCGCCTACGGCATCGCGGTGACCGGCACGATGGTGGTGACCACCTACGCATTTTTTCGCGTAACCCGGTTTAATTGGAAATGGCCGTTGCTCGGCTCCATCGCGCTCTGCTCCGCGTTTATGGTCTTTGACCTGGTTTTCTTCGGGTCCAACTTCCACAAGATCGTCGACGGCGGCTGGCTGCCACTCGCGATGGCCATAGGTATTCTCGCCGTAATGCACACGTGGAAGAGCGGACGTAACGAGATTCAGGAAAAGGTCTACGGCGGGGCCATCACGGAGCTGGAACTCTCCCATATCGCAAAGAGCAAAAATATCATCCGTGTCCCCGGCAGCGCCGTGTTCATGGTCGCCACTCCGAAAGGCACCCCGCTCGCCCTGCTCCACCATCTCAAGGCCAACAAGTGCCTCCAGCAGACCGTGGTGTTGCTCACCATCGGCACGGTCGAAGTCCCCGCGGTGGACGACGAGGAACGCATGACGCTCGAATTCCTCGGCGAGGGCGTGTGGCGCGCCGTCGGCCGCTACGGCTACATGGAATCGCCGTCGGTCAACAAGCTCATCGAGCGCATCAAGGCGCAGGGCGTTCCCGTCAACCCGCAGAGCACGACGTACTATTTCAATCGCGAAATGATCATCACCGGCGGCACCGCGCGGATGTTCGAATGGCAGAAGAGCCTCTACGCCTTCCTCAGCCGCAATGCCCGCCCGGTGAAAGATTATTATCAGATCATGCCGACGCAGATCATCGAGATCGGCCTGCCCGTGCAGTTGTGATTATCCTCGAATACGGCCGCGCCTACACCGGGCCTGCCTGCATCGCCGCCACCTCCGCGAAGAGCTGCTTCCGAAACGCCGCGTCGCGCCCGCGATCCGTCCGTACTTCGAGCACACGCACGCCTGATTCCGGCAATTTCCCGATCAGCGCGACGAGGCCTGCGGGGTTGTCCACCAGCACATGCTCCACCCCGTAGGCCGAGCACAACCTGGCAAAGTCCACCGTCTGCGGCGTGGCCCAATATTTCTCAAACAGGGGATCAAACTGCGCGACCGGCAGGTGATTGAAAATCCCGCCGCCCGCATTGTTGACGACGACGATCGTGAGCGAACCGCCCAATCGCGGCACCGACAGAAATCCATTCGCGTCGTGCAGGAGCGCGAGATCCCCCGTAAGCAGCACTGTAGGCGCATTGCCATGCGCGACGCCCAGCGCGGTCGAAAGCGTACCATCGATGCCATTCGCCCCGCGGTTCACGAACACCCGCAGCCCACGGTCGTTTGCCGGCCAAAAATACTCCGCATCACGCACCGGCATGCTGTTCGCGATGAACAGCGGCGTGCCGCGCGGCAGATGTCGGGCAAGTTCCCATACGACGCGTCCTTCAAAACCGTCCTCGGCCACCAGCCGTTCGTTGAGGGCCTAGCGCGCGCCCTGCTCCGACTCGGCCCACTCATTGGCGTACCCACCG
>JANJTQ010000238.1 GCA_024711005.1 Opitutaceae bacterium
ACCGAACCGCTGTCCGATCCCGCGCCGGCCGGCATGCAGTTCGAACTCTTCCGCGATCCCGAAAAATCCTGGCTCAAATGGAGTCCCAAGATCCCCATCCATTCCCCCGAAACCCCGCCCAAAGAACCGAAAGGCCCCACCCTCGCGCCGCTGCTTTCTTCGGCCGACGAGCCGAAGGATAAATAACCCTCACGTCCGCGGCATCCGCAGCACGGATCCGGCCCGCTTAAACGTTGCCTCATCAAACCCCAGCGCGCGCTTCAACCGGGCATCGCGTTCCAACGGGTTCGCAACGCGCGTCGCCGCACGGTGCTCGCTCCACGAAAGCATTCCCCCGGCCCACGCCAGCAAGCCGCTCGAGGGCACTGGCAGATCGCTGCCGTGAAGAATACGTTCCGCCAGCAGTCCATCCGTCAGACGTCGCAAGGCCGAGGGTCGCAGCCGAAAGTTGAGCGCCGCCAGCGCGCTGTTGTCTCCGTAAAGTCGAGGAAACCGTTCCGTCATTTCCGCGAAAACGTCGAGATAATCGGGATCGAGGAGCATCATGCCGGTCCCGCAATGAGCCGCGATGCAGGTGACGCCGATCTCCAGCGGACGTGTAAGCACGCGCGGCGAAGCGAGCTTCGCGTCCATCACGGGCATGGTTCGTTCGCTGCCGGTATGCGCGAGGAGCGGCAGACCCGCCTCGGCCATGCGTTCGAGAAAACGAGTGTGCCTGCGATCGTTCCAATCGATGCCCTGCACGTTGGGCAGACATTTCAACGCCGCCGCGCCACCTGCGAGACATCGCTCCAGTTCGTCCATCGCGTCTCGCCGCGACGGATGAATCGAAACCGCCGCAAGAAACTCCGGATGCTCTTGCGCGAGCCGAAGCACGTGTTCGTTGGACACATAGAATGAAGCCTGATCGGGCAGCGGAGTACCATCGTCGCGATACGGCAATTCGTGCGCGAGCAGCAGAGCGCGATCGATCGACGGCGAGGTTCGAACGTAATCGAGCAGTCGTTCCGCATACACACGGTCGAACTCGGGTCCACGCAAGTCGCGCATCCTTAGCCCCACCGCCCGCACGAGAAAGGGCGCCCCGACGCGCGTGAGCCCCCGCGGACGATACCAGCAGCCCGTGCCACCGGTCCCGGTGCCGACAACGTGAACGTGACAATCGATACGCACGATTTTGTCGCGTCGATCAACCGTTCTCCCCGGCGGCCTTCATCGCGAGGTCCTTGCAGCCTTTGAGGTCGAGCTTGCCGGTGCCGAGCACGGGGATCTTTTCAACCCGCGAAATCAACTTCGGTATCCAGAGATTGGGCACACCGGCTTCGGTGAGTTTTTCCTTCACACTGGACTCGGTGACCAGATCGCTGCTGGTGAGCAACACCAGTTGCTCGCCCTTGCCCGGATCGGGCACGCCCATCACCACAAGTGCGTAGCCCTCGCTCTGGTCCAGCGCAAAGGCTTCGGTGAGTTTTTGCTCCACCGTACCGTGCGGCACCATCTCGCCGGCGATTTTCGAGAATCGCGAGAGCCGTCCTTCGATGAAAAGAAATCCATCTTCGTCGAAACGTCCCAGATCGCCGGTGACATACCAGCCGTCTTGAAACACTTCGGATGTTTTTTGCGGATCGTCCAGATACCCGCCAAAGACGTTGGCGCCGCGGAATGCGATCACGCCGGTCTCGCCCGGGGGCAACACGGCGCGGGTTTCGGGATGAAGCACGCGAGCCGTCATGCCGGGCATCATGCGTCCCACCGAACCGAGACGCTTGCCCGGCTGTTCCGCCGCCGTTGTCGTGGGCAGAATCGGATCGGGCTGGTTCACGTTGGTCCCGGGGGACGCCTCCGTCATGCCGTAACCCTGCATCATTTCGAGGTGGAATCTCTTCATGAACCCCTCGTACAGGTCCATCGGCATCTTCTCCGCGCCGGACACAAGAATCTGCAGCGATTTCAGATCAGCCGACTCGGCCTTTTTCAAAATCGGGCGCATGAATGTCGGGGCGCCCACCATCACGCTGATCTCCTCCTCGCGGATGGCATCGATGATTTTTTTGGTGTCGAGAGGACTTGGCACGGTCACCGAACGACAACCGCGCAGAAGCGGATACCACATGTTCACGGTAAAACCGAAACTATGGAAAACCGGCAGGCAGCTCAGCATCACCGAGTCCGTCGGAAAAATGGAGAGCGTCGAAAACTGCCAGCAATTCGCCAAAATATTACGATGGGTAAGCACCACGCCCTTCGGCTCGCCGGAGCTGCCGCTGGTGAACAGCAAACCCGCCTCCGCACGGTCGCCGCGCTTGGGCAACCCGAGCAGGCGTGGCAGGAGCTGATTCGGCAGCAGCCAGGCGGCCAGCAACCACGGGAGCAGGGCGCGTTTTCCGCCGATCGCCTTGATCGTCGCCGTCAGATCGAGGGTGCTCTCGGGCCAGGGAAAGGCCGGAACCTTGGCGCGCACCGCGTCGGCCGAGATGATCGTTTTCACGCCCGACATGCGCAGGCTTGAGTCCACCGCCGAGCGTCCCGCGGTGAAGTTCAGATTAACCGGAACCTTGCCGGCGCATAGCACCGCAAGGTTCACGATGCTGGAACCGGCGCCGGGAGGAAGCACGATGCCAACGCGCGGCTCGGGCACCGTCTTCCGCAGATGCCGCGAAAGCGCCGCGGCCGCGGCGAAAAACTGCGCCGCTTTCAACTCACGCCGGCCCACCGTGCGGTCCACCATCACCAGACGTCCCGGACGACGACCGAGACGACGCACGATTTCGCCCGCAAGGTGACGTTTCAATTGTGGACGCTCGTCAAAGGCGTCGCAGCCAAGATCGAGCAGGGCTTGGCGCACGGTGCCGGCATCGGCCTGATCCGCCGGAATCGGCTGGCCCCACGCCACGCACACCGCGGTGCGCATCACACGAGGAAACTTGAGCAGGTATTTGTTCTCCGAAAATGAAAACACCGAGCCCCACAACCCATCATGGGCAACCGGTATCACCGGCACCCCGGACCGGCGGGCCATCGTCTCAAACCCGCGCTGAAGTTTCATCAGCTGACCGGTCCGTGAAATTCCGCCTTCCGGGAAAATCAGCACCAACTGCCCGGCCTTCAGCGCCTGCGAGACACGTCGGACGGTTTCGAGTGCGTTGACCGGGGACACCGGAATCGTGCCCGTGACCTTGTACACCAGACGGAAAAACAAGCTGCGCAACGGGAAGGCCTCGTGACCGACAAAACGGATCGGCCGCGGACAGGCCAGTTGCAGTACGAGCACGTCGACATACGACAGGTGGTTGGCAACGAGGAGCGCTCCACCCTGCGACGGGACGTGCCTGGCACCGAGCACCTTGACCTTGTAGAGCAAGCGGCCCAGCAGCACCGCCGGCCAGGAGATAAACCAAGGCGCATGCGCCCGGGGAAACAAAGGGGAATCGGCCATGAATACGTGAAAGGAAAACGAAAGGAAAGTTATGAAGGCGGAGACGGAAAACAACCGCCTCAGGGAAAGCGTCTCCCATCGAGCAACATACGGTCGATGTAAAGGCGATGCGTGGCGCTGATCGACACATCCACCTCGATTCGGGTGAATTGCGGCGTCCCGCGACCCTCCGGCACAAAAAAACGCTCGATACCATATTCGAGGCGAGGGTTGTCCTCCGCGCCCCATGCCGTGGCACCCACCCACAGCCGCGGGTCGTCCGCCGCTGGCGCCACCGTGAGAATCTCGTCGATCACGTGATACCGTCCCTCGGGTCTGAGCACAACGAACACCTCGCCTCGAAGCTCGCCCGTTCGCTTCACGAATTTATCCGGGCGACTGATCTCGTAATTAAGCGTCATGTAATCGCCTCGCAGAATATCCCGTGGATCGACCGGCAGGGCTTTAAGTCGAATCGACGGAGCGGTAATCCGCACGGTTTCATGATAGCCGGCCCAGCCGAGCAGGAAAAGGGCCTGCAACGCGACGATCGTCCACATCCAGCGTCCGGATTTCATAGTGATGAGATTTCCTTTCCCGCGCGCATGGTGGAAAGCCAGCCGCGACGTTTACGTTCAAGATAGACGCCGAGGGTAAGCACAATCGTACCGGTCACCACAAAGAAGACCCCGCCTTCCATCATCGTGCCAAACAGGTCGAAATACCGCGTGACGATGTTCACCGCGATGAACCCCAAACCGAGATTCACCCAGCTCTCACGGCCGGTCGACAGGCCCATGCGGACCATAAAGATATTCAGCACAAACAGCGCGGTCCATGCCCACGCACTCCACAGCCAGCCGTGATCACCGGGGTTCCAGCCCGCCAGCACCGCCGCCACCGGGACGAGCGCGGCCAGAAACCAACAGCCCAAGGCCAGCACTTCGCGCCGGCTCGCGCGCCACGCACCCCAGCCCGCCAGGGCAACCAGCACGGCGACCAGGATCACCGGGGCGATTTCAACCGGAATGAACTCCCGTCGCCATTCCCAGATGTGCCGGAGAAAACCGAGCAGATACAACCCCGCGCAAACGAGCGATGCGCCCCATTTTTCATGCATCGAGGCGAACACCTCGTTCCGGGTGCCGCGCAACGCCAGACCCGCCAGCCAGACCGCCAGCCCCAGAGCGGTCATGATCGCCACCAGGCGCATGACACCGCCATCCGTTGCATGGCCATTCTCCATCAGCGTCAGCCATGAGCCGCGAGTCATGAATTCCAGTCCCAGCCAGGCAAGAAACGCGATCAGGCTGACCGCCTGCGCTCCCTTGGAACGCACCAGCCACGGAATCGCCACGATGCCGAGCCACCACACGAGCACCCCGGATGCCGGCCGGGCATCGAGGTGGAAAATCTGGCTGACCAACGCGATCCCCGCCATGAACAATCCCGCCCCCAACATAAAAAAGGCGTCACCGGTTTTCGGATACCGTCCGGGGGCTACTTTAAGCCGCCAGCCCGCGACATAGGAGCCGAGGAGCAGCACGACCAGACCAACAATCTTGATCCAGTCTCCGATCGCCTGCCAGTTGGAGCTGATGAGCAGGCAGACGCCCGCCAACAGCAAACCGCCGCCCACGGCACCGAGGATCGCAACGAAGCGGCTGCCGCCCGCGGACACCGGATGACGTTTCAGCAACACCGAGCGCTGCTCGTTGGATATCAAACCCTCGCTCACCCAGTCCAACGACTCGTTGTGCAGAGATTCTTCAAAGGATTTCATGGTACGGTTCGTAATCGGCCCTTCTTCCTTTGCCGTCAGGCTCGGAAAAAGACCCGGAATGTTGATTTTACTTCTCCGGCAGTCGCCAGGCGACCGCCCCCGCTTGCAGGTGTTTCAAAACGGATAACGTCGCGAGCGTCTGCTTCTCCGAGAGCCCCTCGACCACTTGCAGCACGACGGTTTCATACACGGGAGAAATTTTCTTCCAAAGCCGGCGGCCGTCCGGCGTGAGTAAAACGCGAAACACGCGACGGTCCGCCGGGTCGTTGGCGCGCCGCACCCAGCCGGCTTTCTCCATGCGATCGATCAGTCCCGTGACATTCGAGCGATCCACCACCAATACATCACCCAGTTCGCGCTGGCTGATCCCCTCGCCCGTCGCCGCAAGCGCGCTGAGCACGTTGTACTGCGCGGCCGTGATTCCATACGACCGAAACAGTCGCTGTCCTTGCCGAAGGAATGTGTCCGCCGTGGTCATCACCGCACGGGTGAGTTCATGGCCAAGATCGGTTCGCATGGGTGCCGGTTGTGATTCCGATTGTTGATGTGTCAACCAATTTTAGGCCATGCCTTCAGGTCCGTCGCGAGAGAGGCGAAGCCGGGAAAATCGTTTTCGAGCCGGCGCAGGTCGCGGGCATGACGGCGCGCCTCGCGCAGGGCGATCTCGGTTTCGTGCTGGAGATTGGGCCTCTCCGTTCCGTACACGAGTTGCTTGAGTTCGCGCCGGGTATAGGGCGGCTTCAACACCTCCTGGCCCGCAATCCACTTCGCCTCGGTGACCAAGTCCTCCCGACCACAGAGGTACCAGGCCTCGACGGCGGGAACCGCCACGCCCACACCTCGTAACACCCGGTCCCGGCCTCGCGCGGGAGGAAGTTTTTTGGTCGCCTGCCGGAAGATTGCCCGCAACTGGCACAACCGGCAGAGGGGATGGTAGTAGTCTGGTTCGTCATGGGCCGCGAGGTGCACGATGGAGTCATCGCTGTCCACGACGACAACCAGTCCGTCGGCGTCCGTATTGAAATGCAAATGGCGAATGATCGACGGCAGTACTTGGGCGACCGACGGCCAGCCGCGGGCGCGTAATGAAGGCTGAACCCGGGAGAACGGGTGCCCGAGCACGGCTTCGGCCAAAATGGCGACAGCGGCCTCATCCGCCGGCGACTCACTGAGGATCGCGAGTTTCATGCGCTTCATGCGAAATCCCGAGGTGGCGACGAGATCCGGTCGTCGTGCCCGGCCGGACAACGCGGCCGGACATCACGTCTTCGCTGGGGACGCACGTTAGCAACGACCTTCATCATTTTTCCTCGGGGACACCGCCGATCACACCGGAGAACCACAGATCGCCAAGCGAGCCGGACGACAGGATTCCGGTGAGGTCCGCGCGTTCGTCGAGCCGGGAGAAATGGGCGGCGGCGCCGTGTTTCTCGGTGATGATGACTTCCTCGGGATGATCGCGGAAGAGGTCGAGCATGTAGGGAGATTGGGTCGTGGCGACGACCTGAACAGGAGGACGCGACAGGCCGGTTTCCGAAGGATAGCTCAGTTGATACAGCAGATCCCGAATCTCGCGCAGCATGCGCGGATGCACCCCGCGATCGATTTCCTCGATACAGACCACCGGCGGCGGCGCCGGGTCGTACGCCAGCGTCAGCACCGCGAGCAGGTAGAGTGTCCCTTGAGACAGATTCTCCGCAACGATCCACTCCCGTCCTTCCTCCAGTCGCAGGCGCAGTTCAAGCGTCTCGTCAGGACGCAAAACGAAGTCCAACTCATCGTACTCGGGCATTATGCGGAACAACTCCGCCGTCAGGCGGGCAAACTCCACGGGATGACTCGTACGACGCGCGGCGAGCACCGCGGCGAGGTTGCCTCCGTTCACCGTGAGTTCGACTCCGGGCTTCGCCGGGGACGGCAGCGCAAGGGTGTCGTGATCGAAGATATAGCTCCGTATGCCGAGCAACCGGGCGCGCAGGCCCGTCCAATCGTCCACACCTTCACCGGTCGTCAACGGAATGATTTGGAGGAGATCACAGCTCGCATCCGATACGCAGCCCAATGACGCCTCCAGGCCGTCATGGGGTGGAAAAAAACGAAAGGTGATCTCGGCGCCTTCGGGTCGGCGTTCCGCATCTTTTCCCGGTTCGCGGAGCGGAAGTCCGGCGAGGGCACGCAGGCGAATGATCGCCTGAATGAGGCTGGTCTTCCCGGAGCCATTGGGCCCGATCACGAGATTGAAAGGCGACAGGGCAAGGTGCGTGCTGCGCAGCGCCTTGAAATTCCGGAAAGCGACGGAGGCGATCACGGACAAAGCGTGAGAGGCCGTCCGGCGGAGTTCAACGTAAAGATCCGCAGGGCCATCTCACGCTCCCGGCGTTCTACCGCCCGGTCGGTTTCGGCATGGCTTGCGCGATCGTAAAGACTCGCACTTTGCGCGACCCCGCCGCCTTTGGAGGTAATACCATCACAAGCGAACGGGTCTGCGGACGCGTCTCCAGCGGCCCGAGATAGAGCATCATCACGCTCGTATCCATACGCACCGCCAACGCCAAAGGCACTCCGGTCTTTCCCGGAACGACGAGATCCGCGATGGGAAAAGCCGGGGAAATACCGGGCTTGAACTCCGTTTCGTGGTTGCCGATCCGGCCAAGCAGGGTTGCCGGGGTCACGTTGAGCACACGGACGCTATCCGAGGGAAATGTCTGGAAGCCATCGTCCACTGCCAGCACATCAAATTCCATTCCGTCCACGCCAGGCGCGGTCCTCGGCACAAACACCAGCAGCGCCGTATGCACGCCCGTCGGCCAGGGCACACGTGCCACGGGCATACGCATCGGCTTGTTCGTCGCGGGGTCGATGATCTCGCGTGTAAAAACCAGCGTCTCCCCGCCGGCCCTTTGGACCTCGGAGCGCCGCTGATAGCTAAAGCTCATGGGGACCGCCTTTGCGGGAGTCGGTTGATACGACACCCCCTGCCAGTCGCCTTCGCCGCCCGCCAAGACGGTAAACTGTCGTTCACCGCCCGTGAAGGTCTGCGCCTGCGCGACCGTCAACGCCAAGCCGGCGCATGCAAACCAAGTAAGCATCACACCGATCACAGAATGTCTGTGGGCTCTTGAAAGGTAGGGCGGCGACTCCGCTCGCCGCCTCGGCTCAGAGGCGCGGAACGGAGTCCACGCCCTACCGAGCTCCGAGAGAGACAAAGCCGCTCGGATTAAATATCGGAGGGAGAAAGCCATCGGAAGGAAACGATTTTGAAGCGACGGCCAAAGGGATATTTTGTCGGGTTGGGTGCCAAGGGATCGACTGCCGGATCCGTCGTGCCGCTGACCGGGTCCGTCAGGTCGGGGAGTCGTTGCACCAGCGCTTCGCACCAAACTTGGCCCTCGATCGCAGAGGTCGTCGGGTTCTGCACATCACCGTAAGCGCGAACAAGGAAGGTATCCGAACGAGGCGTGATGAACGGTGCGATCGAAGTCAGGATGTCCGCCTGTGAAAGCCAGCCGGGCGAGTAAGGAGTCAGTCCTTGATTGATGGTTGCAACCGAATCGATCGCGTCGGCGAGCACACCGTCGGCAATGAAGCTCGCCAGCGTCGGATAAGGACGTCCGCGGAGCTTCAGCGCGGCCACGACCGCGGTCGCCAGGTCAGTCACCTCGCCGTCGGTCAATGTACGCGTTCCACGCGCATATTCATCGGCGGGCAGATTCGCGGCCGGATTGGCATCCAACTCCTGCGCGCCGTTGGGCAGACGGAAAAAGGCGTTGTCCAATGTGGCGGTCGCCGCCGTCGCACCCGAACCGTACGTCCAGAGTCCTGGAATTCTTACTCCACCCAGAACCGCGGTCCATGCCGGGATCGAGGTCGAGTTGATGTTAAACGCCCCCCGCTGAAGGAGGTATTTGGCGGCGTGGGTGCGATCCAACAGGTAGTCCGCCGTCGAGCTATTCGCGCCAGCGGGATCGCCCACCGCCGGAGTCGCGGCATCGGACTCCGTGTAGATCCGCACGTAACGATTGGGCAGCAAGGGCGGATTGCGCGGGTCCCAGGGCATCGTCGCCATCCAACGCGGAAGCGTGGACAGAAAGAACCGGTCGAACAGCGCGTTGGTCGTCGTTCCACCCCAGGTATTGCCGAGCGAATACGACTTTTCGGCCACCAGGTGCTGGAG
>JANJTQ010000241.1 GCA_024711005.1 Opitutaceae bacterium
TCAGCACGACGCCGGGCTCCAGTTTGGTATATGATGGTTCGGCCATCATTGTTAACCAGAGCACACGCAATATTGAACGTATTCGCAATATCCTGAACCGCTACAACGACGTCCGTCAGGTCGAGATCGAAGCCAAGTTCATGGATGTCCAAGCAGGTGTGCTGGAGGAAATGGGCGTTAATTGGCAGGTGTCCGACACGGGCGGCCATGGCATCTATAACTCCGCCAATCGTTCACTCGCTTCTATTTTTGGTGGGTCTACTACTGGACAGTCAGGTCAGATATTGACCCGCGATAATCAAGGTGAGACGGAGCGGCGGATACCTAATAGTCCTGCGGTGATTCCTGGTGGTCCCAATCTAGGTAACGGAACTACAAGCGGTAGCTTCACTAACGAGGCAAATGAATTGGCTGTGATTACCGGCGTGATCGGCGAGTTTGACGTGACGGCGACGATTCGCGCGCTGTCTCAGAAGACGGGTACCGATCTGCTGAGCTCGCCGAAGGTCACTGTGCTTTCGGGCAATCCTGCAAATATCGTCGTTGCGCAGGAGCTCCGCTATCCACAAAGCTATGGCGAGACGCAGAGCACGGTCAGCTCGGGTAACTCTGGCGGCTCTGCCATCAGTCTTACTGCGGGTACGCCTCAAGAGTTCACCGTCCGAAATGTCGGTGTTGAACTTAAGGTTACGCCGACTGTTGAGGAAGATGATTACAGCATCAGCTTGGATCTGAACCCGAAGGTGACCGAGTTTGACGGCTTCGTGGAATACGGTGGTCAGAGCGTGGCGTTGACCAGCTCGGGTCTCACCAGCACGACCGTCGCGGTGCCTTCCGGCTTCTACCAGCCCATCTTCTCCACTCGTGAAGTGACAACCAAAGTCACTGTGTGGGACGGCGCGACCTTGGTTCTTGGCGGGTTGACCCGCGAGGAAGTCAAGAAGACCAACGACAGTGTGCCGGTCTTGGGTGACATTCCCTTCATCGGTCGTGCATTCCGCTCCAAGGGTGAATCCTCCAGCAAGCGCAACTTGCTGATCTTTGTTACTGCCAATTTGGTGAGCCCCGGTGGTTCGCCGAAGAAGCAGCAGCTCAAGAGCGTCGCCGCCAGCTCGATGTTCCAGAACCCGACCATCGTTACCCCCGGTAGCGCGGAGTCGCGTGTTCGCGGCAAGTAAGCCCGATCCAGACTACTTGTTTGATCGCCGCCGTCACCCTTGGGTGACGGCGTTTTTTTTTGGGCTTTGCCTTTGCCATGAACAGAAACGCGTCCCTTCGTTTCGATGATGGCAAAATGGCTTCTCATTGACGGCTTCAATCTGGCGTATCGCTGCTTTCATGCGGTGCCTGAATTGACGCGTGCGGACGGTTTTCCCACCAACGCTCTCCATGGTTGGGTGAAATCGCTATGGAAGCTGGCTGATCAAGAGAAGCCGGACGGAACCTTGGTGTTTTTTGACTTGGGAGGATCTCAGGATCGGTTGCTTTTGCTGCCGGAATACAAAGCCCAGCGCGAAGAAATGCCCGAGGCGTTGCGCAAGCAGATCGAACCTATCAAGGAGCTAACACGAGCAATGGGTTTCGTCGGCATTGAGACGGATGGTGTGGAGAGCGACGATTTGCTGGCTTCGCAGGCGGTCGCGTTGGCGGCGCTGGGTCACGACGTGCTGATCGTGAGTTCAGACAAGGACTTTGCCCAGATTGTGAACGATCGCATTAAGATTTTACTCCCTCCGCCTTCCGCCAATCCCAAGCTGGGCTGGCGTTTTCGAGATGAGACCGACGTGTTGGAGAAGTTCGGTGTTCCGCCGTCGCAAATCGCGGACTACCTTGCTTTGGTAGGAGACAGTTCGGACAACATTCCCGGTATTGCCGGCGTGGGACCCAAGACGGCAGTGAAGTGGCTGCAGCAATACGGTCACATCGAAGGCGTGATTGCCCATGCCGGAGAGCTCGCCCCGGAGCGTTTCCGCGAGGCGGTGCGCAATCGGGCCGACGATCTGCGGCGCAACTTGAAGCTGACGACCCTTAACTTGTCGCTGCCTACCGTGGCGGCGGAGGCGCCACCGGTGAAGGCGGAAGAATTGTTCGCCTTGCTGGAAGCGTGGGAGATGAAGTCGAGCCTCAAAGAGGCCCGGGAGCGCTACGGACGTCAGCCAGAGTTTTTGTTTTAAATCCGGCTCGTTTTAACAGGTGCATGTCGGCTTCACTCACCGGATGAGTCCAGAATCGTCCAACATGCCTCGCGACATGATGCGCGCGGGCCGTTTTGGGCTGCTGACATGGCTGTGTGGCTGGCTGCTCGCGGCGAGTTTCATCGTCTGGCATGCCAACTCGGTTGAGCGTTATTTGGATCGAGTGACGGCGACCCGGTTTTCCGCCGATCCTGTGGGAACGCCCCTTCAACGCATCCCGCAGGCCATCGCGCCGGACGGGCAGATGTGGATTAGGCATTCCTTGGGGCTACAAGAAAACGGGACCTGGCGTTTGCGCTCCAGCGATATCGATAACGCGCCTCATGGCCGGCCCATTTATTGGAATTCGGCTTGGGCTCTTTGGTTGTCCGCGTGCGGGCGCGTGCGAGCGGCAGTCACGGGCGAACTGTTGCCTGCGGCGATCGAGTCGGCTTCGCTGTGGGCGAACCTTCCGGTGCTTCTGGTCGTGCTGACGTTGGCGTCCGGTTGGGTATGGAGGCGATGGGGAGGGGCGGCCGGGGCGCTTACGGCGATCGCCTTGGTCGGACATCGCAAGTTCTACGAAGGATTTTATCCCGGGTATTGCGATCATCATGGATTGATCAGTGCCTCGATATTGGGCGTGGTGCTGGGAGCATTGCTGGGCGGGGCGGGGTGGTGGAGAAGCGGGACCGAGCCTGGGTTTTCGCCACTTCCGAAATCGGAGAAAGAAGTCATGAGCGCCATGACGGTCTCGGCGGTGTGTGGCGCCGTGGGCATGTGGGTGAGCGCGGCCTCCTTGGTGATCACGATTGCGTTCACCGGTATGGCAGTGCTTCTGGCCGCGTTGTTCTTGGGATCCACGCAAGGCGAGGGAATCATCTGCGTCCCGGCGGCTTGGCGGCGCTGGGGACGGATGGGCGCGATGCTGAGTCTTGGATTTTATTTGTTGGAGAATTTCCCGGATCGACTGGGGATGCGGCTGGAGGCGAATCACCCCCTTTACAGCCTTGCTTGGTGGGCGGGGGGCGAGGCAATCGCCGCGTTGCTCGTCTGGAGAACTGAAAAAAGACCATGGCAATGGCTGGTGCCACGTCTGATTGGGTGGGGCGTTGTCGTGATGGTTACGCCGGTGGTTCTTTGGATGGGAGGCGCGAAGGTGTTTGTACCACTTGATCCCTTTTTGGCGCGAATCCACTCCTCGATCCACGAGTTTGAACCGTTGTGGAAGGCGATTTCCCGGGCTGGCTGGAGACCGTATGCCGATCAGCTTTTTATTTCTGTGTCGATTTTGGTGCTTTTGGTGGTGTGGGGGACGCGCAAGCCTGCGCGGGCGGAACGGTTGGTGGTGGTGTTCTTCGGCTGCGTCACGCTAGCCGCCACCGCGCTGGGCTGGCTTCAGAACCGATGGCTGCTGACCGCGAGCGGAGCCCAGATTGGACTGGCGATGCTATTAATTCTGTCGGTGGCGGCGAGATTGCGCGCCGGCTGGCGTGCCGCGGTTCTCGTGATAACGGGTGTGCTGTTGTATGCACCGGGGCCGTGGACCTTGGCGAGCGAGCGTCTCCTGGTTGAACGCGTTCACGATGTGCAGCTGGGCGAAACGATGCAATTGCTCTATCGGGACATCGCCGGAGCTCTGCTAAGAGCGGGGGCCGACGAGCACTCGGTAGTCTTGGCCAGTCCCAACGCGTCCGTTGGGATCGGCTATTACGGGCGCCTGCGGACAGTCGGTACGTTGTATTGGGAAAATAATGACGGACTGCGGGCCGCGGCGGACATTTTCGGTGCGAAGGATTCCGCCGAGGCCGCGGCACTTGTTCACGAACGCGGCATCACTCACGTGGTGATGATCTCCAGTTATGACTTCTTGCGCGAATATGGCGAAGCATTGAACGGTACGCAGTCTTCGGCGGATCTTCACGGGAGCTTTGGACATCGATTGCTCTATCAAAATCGTGTGCCGGTGTGGCTGCGTCCGTTGGATTACGGCGTGCCGGCTCCGCTTGCATCATTGGGCTTCAAGGTGGCGGTGTTCGCCGTCGACCTCGAAGCACCCGCATCCATCGCCCATGAACGAATTGGGTTGTATCAACTCACCCGGGGAGAGCACGGCCTTGCCGAGGAGAGTTTTATGGCGGCGCTGACGGCGGATGCCACACGGTCGGAGCCTTGGCTGCTGCAGGGAGGGCTGATGCTATCGACGGGGCGTGTGAACGAGGCGTTTAACTTTATCCGGGCGGGAATCGTGCGCGCACCTGCGAGCGAGCGCGAGCGACTGATCAAGACCGCGGCAGGCCTGTTCTCACGCCGGGGAGCCGAAGGACGAGTGCATGCTCAGGCGCTGCTGGACATGCAGGATGGAAAGCGCGGGGTGGAATAGCCCGGGGTGGAATAGCGCGGGCTGGGCTGCGAGGGGATTTTTGCGGAGGCCCCGGACTACCCCTGCTTACTTCTGTTCTTCCTCGGGCCCGAGAATGTAGCCGACGCCGTGGACGGTACGGAAGGCGTCCAGATTCAGGCCGTTGCGTTTGAAGAGCTCGCGAACCTTGACGATGTATTGATCCAGCGAACGGCTTTTCACATCCGCATGGATACCCCACACGGAATGGATCAACGCCTTGCGGGTGATGACGGCGCCGCGGTTCTCGTGGATGTAGGCAAGAATACCCAATTCCTTGCGGCCGATTTTCTCGGATTTCGCGCCAGGGAACTCGATTTCGAGGCGGAGGGGGACGACTTGGGCACCGCAGAACTCGAACGGGTCGTCGATCACCCGAACGTTCTTGGTGAGGTTCATGTCCGTGTTGGACTCGGCGCGACGGAGGACCGCCCGGATGCGGGCGACCAATTCCGGAAATCCAAACGGCTTCGTGATGTAGTCGTCACCGCCCAGCTCGAGTCCCCGGACTTTGTTGGTCTCCAGGGCATTGCCTGTGAGGAAGATCGTGGGGACGTGGATGTCGTTGGCTTTCAGTTCTTCTAGAAGCGCAAAGCCCGATTGGTCGGGGAGGTTGACGTCGAGCAGGAGCAGGTTGGCAAAATTGCGTTTGAGGAAACGCAGGGCCAAGGCACAGCGGTTGTAAACTTGGGTCTGCATACCCGCCTCTTCGAGGTGGAGGCAGATCAGTTTGGCCAGTTCCTCTTCGTCCTCGATCACGAGAATAAGAGGCTTGGGTTCGGCACGCATGGGATATTTGGAAATAAGACGAAGTTTTGAAGGGGACGCGGAGTTTTTTACAAATAGAGCACGATTGTCAAAAGAAACGTCCGGATTCCCTGAGCATAATTTCTGTTCAGGAATTAACTTGAATGGCGTTGGCACGACGTATCCCTTGGCCGCGTGTCTGCAAACGCTCCCCTGCTCATGCTCGGGTTGCCCAAGGGCAGCCTGGAGGAATCCACCAAGAACCTGTTCGCCAAGGCGGGCTGGAAGATCACTACGAGTTCGCGCTCCTACAAGCCGTCGATCGACGACCCGGAGCTCGACGGTCGTTTCGTGCGTGCCCAAGAGGTGAGCCGGTACGTCGAACATGGGTTCTTCGACTGCGGGCTGACCGGTTACGACTGGGTGCAAGAGAACAACTCCGACATCGTCGAGGTGTGCGATCTGGTCTACAGCCGCGCATCCACGCTCAAATCTCGTTGGGTGCTTTGCGTGCCAGAATCGTCTTCCGTGCAGAAGCCCGAGGACCTTGCCGGCAAACGCGTTGCGACCGAGCTCATGAACACGACGAAGCGTTACTTTGCCGACAAGGGCATTGCGGCCGAGGTCGAATTTTCCTGGGGTGCGACCGAGGTGAAGGTTCCCGATCTGGTCGATGCCATCGTGGACATCACCGAGACGGGCTCTTCCTTGCGCGCCAATAAATTACGCATTGTCGATACCCTGCTCTATACCAACACCAAGTTCATCGCCAACAAGGCCAGCTGGGCCAATCCGGCCAAGCGCAAGAAAATCGAAACCATCGCACTCCTTCTCCAAGGGGCGCTCGAAGCCGGCAGCAAGGTTGGCCTCAAACTTAATCTGCCCAAAGCGGCGCTTGACGCGCTCATCAAGGCGCTGCCGTCCTTGCGCAACCCGACAATTTCCCAGTTAAGTTCGCCCGAGTGGATTGCGGTCGAGACCATCATTGATGAAAGTGTCGTCCGCGAAATCATCCCCCAGTTGAAGGAGCTCGGAGCCGAAGGCATCGTCGAGTATCCGCTCAACAAGGTGGTTTACTAAGCGCGTTCGCCCATGCCCAAGTCCACCAAAGTCACGCTTGGTCTTCTGCAGCACGCCTGCTCGGCCGATCCCAAGGCGAACCTTAAAAAAGCGCTCGCCCTCGCCGAGAAAGCCGCGAAGCAGGGTGCCCAGATCATCTGCACGCAGGAACTCTTCCGCTCGCAGTATTTCTGCCAGGCCGAGGATCACAAATACTTCGATCTCGCCGAGTCCATTCCGGGTCCCAGCACCGAGGCGTTCCAGAAAATCGCCAAAAAGTATGGAGTCGTGATCATTGCCTCGTTGTTCGAAAAACGTGCGAGCGGTCTCTACCACAACACCGCCGTCATTATCGACGCCGACGGAAAGCTGCTCGGCATCTACCGGAAGATGCACATTCCGGACGACCCGCTCTTCTACGAGAAATTCTACTTCACGCCCGGCGACACCGGCTTCAAGGCGTGGGACACCAAATTCGGCAAGATTGGCGTGCTCGTTTGCTGGGACCAGTGGTACCCCGAGGGCGCGCGTCTCACCGCGATGCAAGGAGCGGAGATTCTTTTCTACCCGACCGCCATCGGCTGGCATCCGTCGGAGAAATCTGAATACGGAGTGAACCAGCACGGCGCGTGGGAAACCATTCAGCGGTCGCATGCCATCGCCAACGGCTGTTATGTCGCCGCGACCAATCGCATCGGTCTCGAGCAACCAATCGGTGGCGATGGTCTTGAGTTCTGGGGCCAGAGTTTCGTCGCCGGCACGAGCGGGCAAATTCTCGCCAAGGCCAGCACGGACAAAGAGGAAATCCTCCTTGTGCCGGTCGAGCTCGGCAAGGTCGACGTCACGCGCACGCACTGGCCGTTTCTACGCGACCGCCGCATCGACGCTTACGATAATCTCACGAAGCGTTTTATCGACTGACCGAAGAGCGCAGGCTTTCAGCCTGCCTTCCGGAGCCTAAGCAGGCAGGAAGCCTGCGCTACCTTATGCCTTCCTTGCGCAAAGTTAAAGATACGCCCGCACAACTCGGTTTCCGTATGCCTGCCGAGTGGGCTCCGCAAACCGCCATCTGGCTGTCCTGGCCGCACAAGCGCGCCTCTTGGCCCGGCCAGTTTCGACCGATTCCCTACGTGTTCGCCGGGATTGTCGCGCAGATCAGTCGTTTCGAGGAGGTCCGTATCAACATTGCGCAGCCGCTGCAGAAACGCGCGTGGTCACTCATCACCAAGGCGGGCGCCGATCTATCCAAGGTTACCTTCTACGATCATCCGACCAACGATGCCTGGTGTCGCGATCACGGTCCGATCTTCGTTAAGAACAAAAAGACCGGCGAGATAGCCGTCACCGATTGGGTGCACACCGCGTGGGGCGGAAAATACCCGCCCTACGATCTCGACAACACCATCCCGCCGCTCGTCTCGAAGAAGCTCAAGCTGCGCCGCTTTGAGAACGATATGGTGCTCGAGGGTGGTTCCATCGAGGTCAATGGCGAGGGACTGCTGCTCACCAGCGAGCAGTGTTTGCTGAACAAAAATCGCAACCCGCACCTGTCTCGCGAACAAATTGAGCAAAATCTGAAGGACTATCTGGGCGTCACCCAGGTGCTGTGGGTCGGCGATGGTATCATCGGAGATGATACGGACGGACACATCGACGACATCACCCGTTTCTACAAGGCCGAGGGCTTCATCACCGCGGTCGAGTCCAACAAGCGTGATCCGAACCACAAAATCCTCGCCGAAAATCTGGCGCGACTGAAGGCCTTCCGGACTCCCAAAGGCGGCAAGTTTGACATCGTCGAGCTCCCGATGCCCAAGCCCTTCGCGTTTCAGGGGCAGGTTGTGCCGGCCAGCTACGCGAATTTTCTCATCATCAACGGCGCGGTTCTCGTTCCGAATTTCCGTCAGAAAAAACGGGACGCCGAGGCCAACGCGATCATCGCATCGTGTTTCCCCGGCCGGGAAATTATTCCGATCGACTGCTACGAACTCATTTGGGGACTGGGCACCTTGCACTGTATTTCGCAGCAACAGCCCGCGTGAGTCCCGACTGTGATACGTCTGCGGTGGAAGCCGGTGGTCTCTTGCGAGCCATGAAGTGGCGGTCTATCGCACGGGATTGGTCGCGGGTGATTGCAGGGACTGAAATGCGGCGAAGTAACGTTTGCCGAATTCCTTTTGCGCATCGGCGTCGAAGTGGAGTTCGTCGCCCTTGTGCGCGAGTCCGGTGGAGCGAACGACGGAGGCTTTGGGGATCAGAGTGGGAAGTAGATTGATCTGCTCATTAACGACACGTGCATACGGTGATTTGCCAGCGCTGCGGACGTAGAGAAATTCGCCGAGTTCACCGGCGATAAACGGTACTTCCGGCGCGTTGAGATCACGGCGAAATCCGGTGGCGACCTCGGCGAGCAAGCGGCCGTAGATAACGGACTTGGCCTCGCTGCCTGATTCGCTTTCGCCCTGATGCCAAAGGATGCCCTTGAGTCGGCCTCGTTTGAGGGCGATCCGTGCACGCGCCAAGGCTTGTTGGTAGAGATCGGCGCCCGGTTTCCAGCGTGAGATCGGCGTGCCGCCGACGGCGCAGGGAATGAGTCCGACGGTTGCGCCGGGATTCTGCTCGGCGACAAGTTTGGCAAACGTGAAGCCAGGGCCGACGCCGGCTATCGGTTTGTCGAAGTGGATCGGTTCACCTTGAGAGACCCAAGTGTTGTCCTGATTGAGCACGAGAACGCGTGGATGCGGCTGACGATCGGCATCGGTGACGACGCCACGCCCGGCCATGTTTGACTGGCCGACGAGCAGGAATAGATCCAAAGATGCGGGCTCTGCGGCGGTGACGAATGATCCGGCGAGAAGGAGGATGCAGAACAGGGCGAGGGATTGAAGGTGTTTCATGGGGCGAATAAACGGCTAGTCGTAGAAATTCAGTCGGGAGGGTCGTATCGAGGCAACCTGACGGCCGCTTTCGGTGTTTCATTCCCGGCGAAATACCCTCCGGGTATTCCTTGGTCATTCACCGCAGAAATCTGCTCGCCATCTTACCCCGCTACTCCGCCTCCAACTGAATTTCTACGCTAAGCGGGGCCGAAGGTGTCGTCAGGGATGTTGAACTGAAAACAGGTTCTCACCGCGTGGGGGATCGTCTCTATGGTCTGCACTCAACGCTCAAGAAGGGCCCGGATCGGGTGTCGAGTCAGGGCTCGGAGACGCGGAGGCGGAGGAAGCGGCGGGAGACATCAGGGTCGAGCGGTAGGGTGGCGG
>JANJTQ010000246.1 GCA_024711005.1 Opitutaceae bacterium
GGGATCCACGGCGCCAACCTTCAGGTCAACACCCTTCGCCTCTTCTACAACAAACGCCTGCTCAAGGAAGTCACCGGAACCGACCAACCGCCCGCCGACTACGCCGCCCTGCGCGCGCTCGAAGACCAGGTCGCACGCTACAACGAGTCCCGGGGTCTCCGTCTCGTCCCCATCGCCTCCTGCGGGCCGTATGCCCAATACCTGTTCGAACGCCTGCTCCCGTCCCAAACCCAAAAGCTCGCGATCGAACTCAGTCCCGCGCACAACTTCCAGGTCCCGTCGATCGAACTTGCCCGGCTGATGCTCGACGGGCGCCTCTCGTTTCGCACCACCCCCGAGTTCCAAGCCAGTCTCCGCCTCCTGCGGGACGTGAGCTCGTTGATGACACCCGGCTACGAATCACGCCAGCGCGACGATGCGCTTTTCGATTTCCTTCAGGCCAAGGCCGTCATGATCTGCGCCGGCAGCTGGGACTACGGTGTATTTGAACGCGACGGCGATTTCCCGGTCGGCATCATGCCCGTGGTACTGCCCTCGGCGGACGATCCCGACTACGGGCGTTTTGTTCTTGGACTCGCCTCCGAATCCAACGGCTCGCCCGAGGCCACGCTGGGCATCGTGCGCACCGGCAAGCATCCGGAGATCGCGCTCGATTTCCTGCACTTTCTTACCAGCCGCGACATTGCCCAAAAATTCTCGGAGCGCAGCCTGCGCATGTCCGCCATCGCCGAAGTGGCCCCGCCCGCATCCGCCCCCGAACTGGCTCCGCGCCTCGACGGCGAGATCGCCGGCTTCATGCCCGACTTCAACTCTCTTGGCGGCAACAACGCCAACATGGTGTTCAGGCGCAATCTCCACCTCCTCATGGGCCCTTCCGGCAGCGTAGACGCGTTCGCCGCCAAGCTTGATGCCGACCTTCCCCGCGCCCTCCGACAAGACATCGGACTGCACTTAAACCGAGTTCGCCGCGACATCCAGCGTCTCGACGCGCACCTCGGCCTGCTGCTCACCCAGCCCGAAGCCGATCGATCGCAAACATGGACGCGCACGCTGGAGACCCGCCACGCCCGCCAGTCCGAGTACCTTCTTTACCGCCCGCTCGCCCGGTAGGAACTCGGCTCAAGCGTAATTCAAGCCGCAGTCGTTTAGTTGGAGTTCGCCGCAGGCATCCGTCATTCTCCAATGAGAAAACTGCGGCCCTTGAAGGTGCGAAACAGTACCGGTTACATGTGGACGTTCAGTCCTCCCCATGCCCGTTCCCACAAATACCTCCCGCGGATTCTCCATGCACTCCGATCATCCGGTTGCTTCGACGGAAAAGTGCACCGCCTTTACGTTGACCGAGCTACTCGTTAGCATCGCGATCATCGGTATCCTCGCCGGGGTGGTCCTCTCGATCGTCGGTCTGGTCAGAGGCAGGGCGACGACAGCCCAATGCAGCAGCAACCTCCGCCAGTGCGCCATGGCGATAAACCTCTACGCTGCCGAGCATCGCGGCATGGCTCCCAGCACCACCTGGACCTTGGAGATCCAGCCCTATATCAGCGCCTTCAACGTGAAGAGCGGCACAAACCCCGACTTGGCGTTTCCCATCAGCTGCCCGAGCCTGCCTTACGATAGTTCCAAATACGGCCGTTCCACCTACAGTATGAACTCCTGGCTGGATACGGATCATTCCAACCAGAACACCGGCGCGAACGGCAAGGTCAGCTTCGGCTGGTCCATGCCTCTGCGCAACGTCGAGGCGCCCGCCCGCAAAATCATGCTTTTTGACGGCAGGCTCGCCAGCACTTCACCCGACGGCAGTCAGTGGGCCTTCAACGCGGTCAAGGGCGCCGAATACATCGATTTTCGCCATCAGGGAAACGTTGCCAACATCCTCTTTGTCGATGGCCATGTCTCCGCGCTTAAATTGGCCGATATCCACGAAGGAATGTGGGACTGGGAAGGCGGCGGCGGGCGTCCGGCATCGCCTTGAGCCAGCCCTCGGCGCATTACGCCGACCCACGTCCATCTCTCACCGAACGCAGGTTTCGCGTGGCACGGGCAACCGAGTTGGGAAAATCGGAGTGTTCACCACGAAACAAGAAAGGCCGAGACGCCGAACAACATCCAAATCAGACTGGAAAATAAAGTGCCGCGGACACCGGCGTCTTGGAAAATGAGATGCTGTTCATTCCAGGAACGAGGCTCCGCGAGCAGCCCGACCATACCAGCGTCCCCGTGATCCCTGCGGGCAAACAAACCCTAAAATAGCATTCCGCGGATCCGGATACGTCACGGCGAAACCCAACTTTGATGCGACCGCGCGGATGCACACAGACAGCATCGAAATGATCAAGTCCTCCGGGCATGGGCGCAATTCTCACCGTCGCGAAGCCCGGGGAATCGGGGCGTATGCCGGCGATACTCGCCAGTGTGTGCCAGGCCGGATGAGCGCCCCAGGCATGCGCATCGCTGCGCGAAGGTTCAGGCCCTTCCGGGGTCGAGGTGAAGCCCTGATCGGGTAGCACACGCCAGAACTGGAGCCGACGATGAAATTCACCTTCGCGTCCGTGCTGATACAGGACATCCAGTAGGAAAAAAGAAAACGCGATCGTGCTCTTGGCGAGCCCTTGCGCCATGCACAAAGCCGAAAGACATCGCTCCGTTTTTTCCGGATCCAGCAGTCCGGTGAGCAACGCCAGCACCTGCGCATGTTCGCTGCATGCGATCGAACCTCGGCTGTCGAGCAGCAGGCCTCGCCCCTCATCCCAATAGCGCGTTACCACCAGATCGAATACGCTTCGGGCCAGCCGGCGGTCACGCGTGCCCAACAGAGGGTCGCCGTGGGCCTCTTCGATTTGCGCGGCGGCGAGCAACGCAAGCACCCAGTGGAGGTTTACTATGCTCGAGTCGCCTTCAGCGACGCCCGGTCCGTAGCCGTGACAAGAAGGCGCCGTGCTCCACTCCGACACCCAATCAACAAACGGCCACCCCGGAACCTGATGAAGCAGCCCGTCCTCGCACATTCCCTCGAATTCGGCAAGAACGCTACGGATGCCGGGCAGCATTTCGCGGACAAACAGCGGATCGTCGCGCCACCATGCATAATCGCGCACCATTCGAGGCCAAAGGAGTGAATAGGTGGCGCTTTCCTGCCGCTGTCTGGACGGATACCGCTCCGCGACCAGCCCCGAGAAACGGCGCGACCACTCAAAAAGTCGAATGGCACGGCGGCTCAGCCTATCGTCGGCAAACCATGCGTAGTTTGCGGCGGCGTGCATGAGGGTGTCGCCGACGTAACACATCTGCTCGTAGTAGGGCGTGTCCGTCCATGTCTCATGGGCCGAGCACTGGAATGCATGGATAAAAAGCGACGTCAGGCGATCCCAGCAGCTGTCCGATGACTTCCAGCTTCCCGCCAGCCGCAACGGATAGCCTGTGGTAATAACGCTCAGCCGAGAGATAACCAACGGGGTTTCCTCCGCCTTGATGCGCAGCCGCACGTAGCGGCCGGCGCGCCACCACAGCGACGGGGATGTCTCGTGAAACGCCATCCCGACCTTCCAACGGTCACCCATTCCAACGAATACCTTGCCTTCGATCCGGTCTCGTTGCCCTTTGCTGGATTTATCGGTCACCTTCGTGGGATCGACTTCTTCATAGAGTGCCTCCGCCCAACTCCATTCGATGACACTGCCATCGCCATCGGCGGCTTCCACCACCGGGTATCCACAGTGATAATTTTCAAAATCCCACAGAACCGTCACCAGCGAGTGCGCGGGCACGGAGAGCGTCGTGCCTTCCGTGATCAAGTTCTGCCACGCCGAAATCTCAGCCGATCGTGTTTCGTCGCCGGTGAAGGGCTGGTTTCCCCACCCCCCCCGAAAGGCCCGGATACGTCCGCCTCGCCATGGCTCCCGACTTTGTTCGGGAAGCTCGGCCGGATACAAGCACCAACCCGGACGACGAAGCCCGAATGCATTGGACTCCAGCGGCGGCCGGATGATTTTCGCGTTTTTGTTTTCGCGCAGCGGCCACCGGACCATGTCGAATTCAAAGCAGGGCCCGACATCGTGATAATTGGGAAGCCGGGGCATTCCCATCCCCACCGCGTCCGTTAAATCATCGACAAGCCAGCGCGCCGACCCGGTGTTCAACCGCGCATCGCCCGCCTCCTCCGTGTGGAGCAAAAAGCCCCCTCTCCACGTGACCTGAGCCATCGGAGGGGAAACCGCGTCAAGACATGTGTCCGTTGGCGGCGCGATCCACCACGCCAGCACTTCGAACTCATGGGCCCCCGACGCCAGCTCAAGCCGGAGACTTTGAATCGTCCAATGGTCCAGATCGCAGCGGTCGGGTCCGAAGCTGACATCCCGACCATCGCAGCGAAACTGGAATCGCTGGTCTGCGGTGATGTGAATCAGCGGATTGATTTTCTTCGATAAGTGAAACTCCAGCCGGAAGCGAAGAACCGCCGTCTGCAGCGCGGATTTTTCGGGGTGCCATATCCAGGCACCCCGTTCCGCGGGGTGACGCAGCAAGGCATTACCATCCGGAAGAGATTTTGGAGCGGACAGAAATACGCGCTCGGCCATCGGATTTTATATCAAGATGCCGGAGGCCATTACTGGCGGACGAGGGCTTTCATTGGACCAGTTGAGACACCTCCGCGGCGGAAAGCGCCCGGTTGTGGAGGGTTACTTGATCGAGACGACCCTGGAGCGATTCAGTGGAGGAGGTTTGGTCCGTGCGCGTGCCCAACACAAGCGGACCGGAGCCCGCCTGAATGGCCGACAACGCCGCCATGGAGACATTGGGATCCTCGACACCGTTTACGTAGAACCGAACCGTGACCGTGCCAGCGGTGAAGCGGATGACGGCTGCGACGTGCGTCCATTGATCAAGACCCACCGCTTGCGTTCCGTTGAACTGGTTGGGGCTCGCGGTGCCGTTGCCCAGCAGGAGATTGAGGGTGCCGTTGGTATTAAAACGCAGGCGATAGCCGTTGTTGAAACTCTTGGCGATGATGTTGGGTCGATTGGTAAACGACGAAGACTGAACCTTGACCCACGCCGCGAGCGTGGTGTCGCCGGTGAGACTCAATGACGTGCTGTTGGGCGCAACCACACGACCGCCGGAGCCGTCGAACTGTCCCGACCCGGTATCTTCCATCGCATCCGACGAATAAGTGAAACCGATCTTGGGCGTCCCGTTGTTTCCCAGCCCTGAGTCATCGTCCATCGCTTGCTCGAATCTATAATAGCCGACCAGTCCCTGCGCGGGAAAAAGCGTCTCGGGCGGGAGTCCCTGATGCAGCAGAGACTCCCAGTTCATGTGATAATATTGCTGTCCCCAGAGCCCGGTCACGAAGAGCCCACCGAACAATTCCTTCCACGTGGTCGCACCGCTTTCAAAGGTCGCGTTGCCGAGCCGGTTGGTGCCGCCGGAGACGCCGAGGAACAGGTCGTCGACATAAATCGTCCCGCCTGTGCCGTAGGCGTCGACGACCTGCAGGGTCACCTGCTTGTAAGCGCCGGTGTTGAAGACGGGCGTGGTGAATTGCTGCCAGATCGACGTCGCGTCGCAACGGAGCGAGGCCAGGGTGGTGCCGAGGGTGCCGCCTTTCACGAGTAACTGGACCGAGCCGGTGCCCTTGAGCCAGAGGCTGGCCACCTGGTTGGTATTGGTGGGCACGGTGACGGCCTGCCAGAAGGATGTCTTCGACGCCGGAGAACTCAGCATGCCGCGCTGCGACCAGGTGCCCGCATGACTGTTGCCCGTCCCAAACTGGCCCATCGCCCAGTCGGCGATTCCCGTGCGATACCAAAGCTCCGTGCGGATCGTGGACAGCAGCTGCGCGGTCTTGGGCAGGTTGATGTCCAGATTGTCGTGGAATCGATTATAGGCTATTTCGAACGTGGCCGCCATGCCGTCGCCGGGGTTCAGTATGCCGCTGCTGGTCAAGGCGGAAGGCAAAGGTTCGTAGAGACGAAAACCCGAGTGCAGCTCCATGAACGTGGTCAGCCGCGTCGCATGGCCGGAGTACAGGTCGATACCTTGATGCCAGGCGATCTCCGCCGCGTTGATCACCGCGGCGAAGGCAAACTCCACGTGGCCAAGATCCCGAAAGGTCTCCTGGCATAAGCCGTCCACGTAGGCGGGAACGGGGTTGGGGATGCTCTTCAGCCAGGTTGGCCCCATATACCACTGGTCAGCCGGCGTGTAACCGCTGCCCGCGGGCAGAAGCATCAGCGTGCTATCGTCCGATTTCCCCGTGTAAGGCCGATTCGGATACGTCGTAGAAAAAGTGTAGAGCCAATCGGCGGCCGCCCCCTGAATCGGAAATCGATCCGTGTGCAGCAGATAATATTCGTCGGCAGTCGGCTCGGTTGAGAAATAATCGGCCCGGATCGGCGTCGCGCCGTCCGACGCGAGATAGAAGAAGCAGGGAACGTAGCTCACCCAATGGTAGAGTCCCATGTAGAGCGCCGCCTTGTCGTCGTTAAAAATGCCGATGGCCACAAGGGCGTTGCAGACCGAAAATTCGCGGTTTCCGTAGGCGTAGCGAAACTTGAGCACCGGCAGAAACGCCCGATCGAACATGGCCTTGCACTGGGCGGTATCCGCCGCTGTCCAGCCGGGGTAGGTGTTGCGCAGCAACTCCGCCGCAGGGGCCATGATCGAGGCGCCCCAAGCGGGAGCCAGATACCAGTTGCCGATCCCGTTCCAAGACTGGACGGTCGACGACCACGCGTTGATGATCGTCCGCGCATTTTCAGCGTAGGCGACATTGTCGGTGAAGTAATACAGCAGCGCTTGATTGTAGGCGGCATAGGAGTCGCCAATCAGATCGGTTTCCTTGGTCGGGGTCGCTGACGCATGCGGAACCCACGTAAGCTTGGAGTGGCCGGGTTTGGTGAGTCGCGTGTAATACGTCGCCCACGGTTCCTCGTTGTTGGCGATTTTTCCTTTGATAAACTCCAATTGATCCAAGGTGTTCATCATGCTGCCGCTGTGACGGATGGTCATGCCTTGGATATGATCGCGCAGCTCGCTATTCAGAGACGCGGTTCCATTTACGGTGATGCCTGCCAACAACGACACGGGGATGGCCAGCAAGACGGCCAACAATCTGAGATACGTCTTCATGGAGTAATTTCGGGGTGTGGACGATGCGGGGTTGGAAAATTTTTCTGGATGGACGCAGAGAGGCGTCGCCACTGCTCGGTGACGCTTATCAACCCGCCGCGACGCCGTGCGGGTTGGTCGGTTCAAACACCGGTGAGGAACCGGTCAACCACGCTTGCCGGGACGGCGACGGCGCAGGACAGCCCCCGCCAGAACGGATCCTCCGACCAACACGGCGTAGGTCGAGGGCTCGGGAATCGCCGTAAACGAAAGCTCGCCGAGAGTATTAAGGCTCGCCTGATACGTGGCTGTGTCGAAACCGGTGAAAGTGAGACCACTCACGGTCGACGTTCCGCTAGCGAAGCCGCTGAAGAGTTGGTAGACGATCCCGTAATCGAATCCAACGCCCAAGGTAAGCTCGAACGTGCCGCCCGTAAGATTAAGTTTCCCGGCGCCACCGCCGGTGATCTGATCGAAGCTGGTGCCGAGGTCCAACTTCAGCGTGCCTTCGGAAAACGTGAAGTCCTTTCCGTCGGCCAGCACGAGGTTGACGACGCCGGCCCCGTTCAGGTCGAGCGTTCCACCGCCCACCGTGACGGCGCCGTCTCCGAGCGCCTTGGCATTCTCCACCACAAGCGTGCCGCTGGACAGAGTGGTGCCACCACTGTAGGTGCTCGCACCGGCCAGTGTCACCGTGCCCGTGCCCTCGTGACTCAGCGCAGTGAGCGTTCCGGTGCCGGTGCCTTTGTCCGTGATGCGTCCATTGGTGCCATCCACCGTCACATTACCGGCCCCGGCGATATGGATGGTCGAGACCGTGCCGTTCGAAATGTTGTTATAGAGAAGGTTTGTTTGAATCCGCAGGGTCCGTCCTGACGAGACGGCGAGCGTCGCCCCGCCCGCAGAGGTGCCACGCACGCGCACGGCGGCCCCCGCGTTGCTTGCCGCAATCGTGAGATTCGTCGTGGCGGCGGTCATATCAACGACCGTGCCGTCGGTCGTGTCCATCAAGTCGAAGGTCGCGGCCGAAAGATTGATGGCAACCGCATTGGCCGGATCTTCCAGACGCAGACCCCGCGCGGTTCTGTTCGAACTCCACGAGAACGTCGCATTGTTCACCAGCGTATCGTTGAAGACGATCGTATCACTAGTGGTGCGCGTGGTCTCGGGAGTGTAGGAGGTGGCGAGCCCCAGTTCGATGGTGTTGTCGGCCTTGATGACATCGCCGGCGCGCGACTGCCATGCGGTCGCAAGGACAAGCAGCATCGCCGCACCGTGTAGCGTCGGCTTCATTACACACAAGGAGATGGTGGAAGTGGTTTTTGTTTTCATTATCTTTGGTCGGGGTTTGGGGTGCGCCGTTCGGGCCCTTTGGGCCACAAGCACAATGAAACCGCTGCGACAGGACCTCTCTGATGACAAGGTCCTCACTATTCGCTCTGGAGAAAAACTCATGGCGCGGCCGCCCGCCCCCGCCTCCCCGAAGCGGGCTATTCTCCACGGAGAAAACCGGCGCGATTGCCGGTGCGCCGCACGCACGGCACTCTGTTTGTGAATGATAACCCCTTCGCCCACCTCTTCGTCCCGCACCGTCCGCGCATGTCCCCGAATCACCCGGGGCCTGATCACGCTCGTCGTCCTCGGCCTCTCCCTTTGCCTCCCGTCCGCGGCGGCGGATGATTCGCAACCCCCGCCCGCCGCCGGAACGGAGAACCCGCCGCTCCGGAAGGTAAAGCTCCCGCCCCTTCCCTCCGCTTTCAAGCATCCCGGCCTGTTGCACAGCCGGGAGGAACTGGAGTTCACCAAGAATAAAATCACGGCCGGCGAAGAGCCGTGGAAAAGCGCGTTCGAGCAGATGAAGACCTCCCCGTGGGCCGACCGGGATTACAAACCCAAAAAGGCACGTGAAACGATCCGCTCCGGCTTCAACGGCGCGGGCGCGGCCGGAGGTGGCGTCGCCGATGCGTCTCGCGACGCGAAAACCGCCTACACCCAGGCTCTGATGTGGGTTTACACCGGCGACGAACAGTATGCGCGCAACGCCACCGCCATCCTCAACAACTGGAGCATCCTCCGGGAGAACCGCGGCGGAAACTGGTATCTGCAGGCCGCATGGCTCTCCACCATGCTCACCAACGCCGCCGAAATCATCCGCTACACCTGGCCGGAATGGGAAAAGGACGAGATCGCCCGCTTCTCGGAAATGCTCAGCGAGGCCTTCCTCCCGATTTTCCACAACCGCCCCGCCTACGGAAACCGGCTCTTCTCCGTGAGCTATGCCATGATGGCGATCGGCGTGTTCAACGAGGATCGCGCGGCCTTCACCGAGGGCGTGCACCGCTGGGTCAGTTATGTTCCGTGCTTCATCTACCTGAAGGAGGACGGCCCCGCGCCCATCCGGCCCGACTACCTGCTCACCACCCCCACCAACGACGAACTCGCCGCGCTCAACGCGAACCTCGTCCCCGACGTCAAAGCGTCGTGGATCTATCGCGAAAAAGCCGTTCTCGAAATGATGAAGGCTAACAAACTGGGTGACGATATCTCACTCTACCGGAATCCGCATGATCCCGTGGTCGCCGACCGCCATTGGAACAACGCTCCGGCCGCGGCCTATGTGGATGGACTTTGTGCGGAAACCTTTCGCGACTTGGGCCACTGCGATCTTGCCCTCGCTGGCATCGCCGGCTCAGCCGAGATTGCCTGGCATCAGGGCGTCGATCTCTATGGACTCGAGGCCAAACGCATCGTCGCCTTCCTCGAACTGCAGGCGATGCTCCGCATCAGCGAATCGATCCCGCCCGTGTTCTTTCGAGTGAAAGGCACTCCGGCGACCACGATGGACATGGCCTACAACCATTACCAGCACCGCATGGGCATCGATCTCCCGGTCACCCGCCAATTCCTCAAAAAAGCCATCCGCCCCTGCTTGCAAAAAGAGGTTCGAGGCGCACCCGGATGGTCATGGGTTCCGGTGGAGCCGGGTGTCCGCGCGGAAAACATGGTCTGGCCGATCACCACCAACGCGGCTTGGGAAACGCTCACCCACGCGCATACCGGCGACGCCAAATAATCCGCCCACGCCTTTTCTCCTTCACGAGCGTGAAGCCCGGCTTCACGCTCGTTGCGTTTGCACCGGCACCGGTCGCCTTACTTCCGCTGCTTCGGCTTTTGCAGGCGAAGCGTCTGTCCCTCGAACCATGTGCAATCCACAAAAGTCCGAATAGGCACCCGAGGCAGCCCGGTTTCGTTGCGATGGATCATACCCACCAGCACATCCACCGCCGTCCGGCCGATCAACAGGTCGTTCTGGTCCACGCCCGTGGCGCGCGACCGACCCGGGGTCGCCGCAATGCTCACGAAGCCAATGTCGCCGGGAACCGAATATCCGAGCCCCTCGATCCTGGACAGCAAATCGCCGAATCCCACGACGACGTCGGGTTTATTGTCCTTGATCCATTGCGCGAGGCTCGCGCGATCCAAGGCGTCGACACGCGGGAGCACGACCATCCCCTTATAGGTAGAAAGGAAGTAATTCCAGCGGGAGATCCAGGTGAAGTTGCTCCCCGAGTCGCTCTCCGGCAAAACGCAGTATCCGGGTCGTCGATACCCCAGTCGGTAAATATTCTCGATGATCAGATCCATGATCTGCTCGTGACGGGCCGTAATCAGGTTGAGCTGCCACGGTTGCGACGAAAAGCCGAACGCCAGCGCGCAGGTCTCGGAAAAGTCGAGGCCCAGATAGTTGCCCGGGCGTTCCTGCGGCGCGACCAGCACACCGCCCACGTTCCGGGCTCTGAATATCTGCTGCATGCGCTGGGGCGTCATTCCCTTCTCGTGCATCCGAAACGTCTCAACCATGTAACCGAGTTCTTCGGCGCGGGCGCGCGCTCCTTCATAATAAGCGCTGTAGGTTGGCACCTTCAGCAGCTTGCCCTGCTCGCCTTTCCAATTGTCTATCCAGCCAATGACCGCCTGGAAAACGGCCGCATGTTTCGACTGCCGGTAGGTGTTGAGCGCCGAAAGCATAGGGTCCGGCCGATAACCCAGCCGCAACGCCGCATCGCAAATCTTCTTCTTCGTCTCCTCCCGCAGCAACGAGCTGTTGCGCAAGGCCAGGCTCACGGTCGTGTGATGCATTCCCAGCTTCTGGGCGATTTCTCGCATGGTGATACGACGCGCTGCGGACGGGACGGCGGGGTTTTGCTGGGCGGACATGGCAGAAATCGAACGAACCTTTGAAGGATAAATGGAGAATGCGCGGGTCGATTGGAATCAGGCGACTCACCCCGATTATTCTCCATGGAGAAAATGGCGCCGCTTCCTGCGGATGCAACCTTCGGATTCACTGCTCCTCCTCTTCCTCGTGCTCTCCTCTCCCGCCTCTCCGCCCCCCCTCGAAACACCCGCCCGGTCCCATGTCTGGCGCGCCGGCACGCTCACTTACACGACCGGCGGTCTCGTCGCTCTTTTTCTTCTGCTCCTGTGGGGGGATTTTTGCTGGTCGATGCGTGATCGCTCCGTCGGGCCGATGGCTCAATGGTACCTCAAACACCTCGACGTTCCCAACCTGCTCTTCGCCCTGCTCATCAGCACGTTTCCCGCCGTGGTCGGCCTGTTGCTCGGACCGGTGATCAGTTACAAGTCTGATCGCCATCGCGGGCCGCTCGGACGACGGATCCCCTTCCTGCTGGTCACAACGCCCATCGCCGCCTTTGGCATGCTTGGACTCGGTCTTTGTCCGGTCCTCGGACCGATGCTGCATCAGGCCCTCGGCTTCGTTTCCCCGGGAGAAAAAATCGCGACACTCATCTGTTTCGGTCTTTTTTGGGCCGCCTTCGAGTTCGCCACCATCGCCGCCAGCGCGGTTTTCAATGGCCTGATCAACGATGTGGTGCCCGCCCCGCTGCTTGGGCGCTTCTACGGGCTTTTCCGGGCGGTAAGCCTCCTGGACGGTATCATTTTCAACCGCTGGATATTCGGCCACGTCGACGAAAATTACACCGTGATCCTGGTCGTAATCGCGGTCTTCTACGGAGCCGGCTTCCTGTGGGTGTGTCGCAAGGTCAAGGAAGGCGACTACCCTTCTCCTCCGCCAGAATCGAATGGCGCCCCCGGCCCTCTCGTCGGTTTTATCGGCGGTGCTCGCTCGTACTTTAGCGAATGCTTCAGGCGCCCTTATTACGTCTGGGTGTTCATGCTGCTCACGGCGGCCAACCTCTGCTTCATGCCCGTAAATACCTTCTCCATCCCCTATGCACGAAGCCTCGACATGAGCATGGAAACCTACGGCGGCTGCCTCGCACTCACGTTCACGATTTCGCTCCTGCTGGCCTACCCGCTCGGCTGGCTGGCCGATCTCTTTCACCCACTGCGCATGGGGCTCGTCTGCCTGCTCGGCTACATGGGGGTGATGGCTTGGGGCGCAGTTTTCGCCCGCGATCCACATAGTTTCGCCGTGGCCCTCGTTCTTCATGGCGTGCTCTCCGGTTGCTATGCCACCAGCGCCGCCTCGCTAGGCCTTCGATTGTTTCCAAAATCCAAATACGCCCAGTTCGCCAGCGCCGCCGGCATCATGGTTTCAACCTGCGGCATGGCGCTCGGTCCCTTGATCGGCATGCTCATCGATTTCAGCGGAAACCGCTATTATTACACGTTCACCGTCGGCTGCGCACTCAGCATGGCCGCCCTTGTGGCCGCCTGGCACGTCCACAGAAAATTCATGCGATTGGGAGGCCCGCGCAACTACACTCCACCCCTCTGAGCGCGCCCCATCACTCCCCGCCACTCACCTTCCAGCAGCAACGTCGTCGTGCGACGGCACCGGACCTTTCCTCGGACTCTACTTCGCCGACCTCGAATACCGGTTGCCCTCTCGCATCGCCCCGGGTACCTGCTTCAGGCCGACGTGCTCTCCGTCCTCGCTCCGGTTCTCAGCGCGCGCTCCGACACATCCGCACCTACGGCGTCGTGCACCACCCCGTCACCGGCTTCGTCGAGGCCTGAGCCTAGTGCGACGCCGTCGTGCAACGTCTCCCCGACCACATCGACCCGACCGCGACAGCCGCCGCGGGCACTCCCAACGCCACCTTCGGCCGCCGCTACCAAATCATCGGCTTCCGCTGGCTCCCCCCTGCCGACATTTGACCCTCGCCACGCATTTTTCCGCAGCGCGTTCCGGCCTCGCCCGCGGCTAAAACTTTATTCGAAGTGCTTTAACCGACGCTTGCCCATCCACCTTTTGACAACTGTTCCTGCCATACCCGCGAGCGGTCCTGACGATCGACTACACCGCCGCGGTCGTGCCCGAACCGTCGACCTACGCCCTGCTCGGCGGCCTTATCGCATTCGGCGGTGGCCTCCTGCGGCGTCGTCGCTTGAGCTGACGCGTCACGCGGGGATGCAGCCGCGTCGGGCCATCGCTTCCGATCGATTGGAAATCGTCGGGCCGGGCGACCATTCGCAACCGATCGAAACGCTTTTTCGAATCTTCGGAATCCCGTATTGATTCGTGCTGAGTTCACTCGCCACCAACGCCACCGCGGACGCACCGATGCCGCCAAAATGGTGATCCACCCCGGCGATGTTTTTCGCCTGGTCCAAACGCAACAGCGCAAAGCCGCAATCCTCCGGCACACGGATGCCCGCCGACGTCATCCACTGATGGACCTCGATGAACGAGAGCACGACATCCGGCCGGTGTTCCTCATACCAACGCAAAAATGTCTCCCGGTTCCAATCGTCGGTCAGCATCATCGGCACGCGATTCCGAGCTGGGCTCGGCTGGGTCTCCACGATTTGCGCCCCCTGCCAGCGGTGACCGCCCCGAGTGTTGTCGTTGGCGGAAACACACAAGCCGATGCGCCGGTAGCCGCAGGCCGTCAGCTCCCTCCACGCAAGGCGCAAGACCTCCCATTGATCGACGGACACCCGATGCAGCGGCGGATTGAGCAGGGAATGCCCGCAACAGGCGACGGCGAAATGCTCCCAGGCGAAACCTTCGATTTCGCCGTGCTGGAATAGCGGAGCCAGCACGATGCCCCGGATGGATTGGCTGTAGAGAATATTGCTGAGCCGCTTCGGGGTCATCCCCGGCGTGCACAAGCTGAACTCGTCCAGCCGGTATCCCATCTGGTGCGCCTGCTCAACCGCACCTTGGTACATCTCCATCGTGCCGAGATTCGACCGCCAGCCGCCGATGGTCTTGTAGTTGGTCATCCACGCAAGCGGCTCAAGGCTGCTGGTCTTGCTCACCCGCAAACGCCCCATCAACTCCGACACGGCCGGATCGGGCCGGTAGTCCAGTTTGTCCGCAAGCGCACGGATCTTCAGCCGGGTGGCCGGAGCGATTCCGCGCTCGCCGCGCAATGCACGGGACACGGTCATCTTGCTCACACCGGCGGCCTGCGCGAGATCGGTAAGGGTGGTGCGGGATTTGTTCATCGCTCGTGGCAAACTGGCATGCCTGTAACGGCGTCGAATACAGTGATCGCCGGCGTTCAACGCAACTCACGTTCCACGGCCCTGGCAACCCACACCCTCGCGTCAGGGCGTCATGGCATTCATCGGACGCCCGCCACGCGTCGGACGGTGTCGAGGTGGGCCGATCCCGGATGCCTGCGAATGGTGAAACCATCCTGCCACGTGCATTCGACCGATACGCTCTTTCGAATTGCCGGAATGCCATAGTGATTCGTTGCGAGTTCACTCACCGCCAGGCTCACGGTCGAGGCGCCGATGTCGGCGAAACGATGGTCGACTCCCGCCATGTCGGTCGCCTCTTCGAGACGCAACAAGGCGAAACCGCAATCCTCGGGCACACGAATGCCCGAGGTGATCATCCACTGATACACCTCGCCCAAGGACACCACGACGTCAGGCCGGTTTTCGCCATACCACCGACGGAATGCCGCCTTGTTCCAGTCGTCCGTCAGCATCACGGGCACGCGATTCCGCTCCGGAATCAACCGACTCTCCACGAGCAAGGCTCCGTGCCACCGATCGCCTATGCGACGGTTGTCGTTCGCGGGAATACAGAACCCGATGCGTTCGTAGCCGCAGGCCGTCAGTTCCCTCCATGCAAGCCGCAACACATCCCATTGATCGACGGACACGCGATGCAGCCGCGGGCTAAGCAACGAGGGCCCGCAACACGCGACGGCAAAGTGCTCCCAGGCGAAGCCTTCGATTTCACCGTGCTGGAATAGCGGCGCCACCACTATTCCGCGGATCGACTGATTATAGAGAATCGTGCTGAGCCGCCTCGGAGTCATGCCGGGAGTACAAAGGCTGAATTCGTCGAGCCGATAGCCCATGCGACGGGCCTGCTCCACCGCACCGCGATACATGTCCATCGTCCCCGGGTTCGATCGCCAGCCACCGATCGTTTTGTACGTGGTCAACCAGGCGAGCGGCTCGAGTGAGCTCGTCTTGCTCACCCGCAATCGCCCCATCAATTCGGACACCGCAGGATCGGGCCGATATCCCAGTTCCTCCGCCAGAAGGCGTATCCGCTCCTGGGTCGCCTTCGCGATACCCCGCTCACCGCGCATTGCTCGCGAGACAGTCATCTTACTCACGCCGGCCGCCTCCGCGAGATCGGCGATCGTGACGCGATCCGCTCCTGTTGACGCCGATCCACCCGATCCGCCGGAGCCTGGCGCGATTCCGGTCAATCCGGATGAAGAGGTTTTCATTGCACGATAAAAAAAATGCTACGCCGTGACAGGCGTGTTGGCCGCGTATCGAAAAAACGCAGGCGAGATCGGGTGTGCTTCCCACCTTAGGTTTTTACGGAACCTGATGTGGAGCGATTCCGCCCGTTACCGTAACCGTCGACCTGCGCGGCACGCCCCGACATTCCGCCTCGACGCTGATGGTCAACGTACTTGCCCGCGACAAATGCAGTTGGCGCCGTGGCTTACCGCTTCCAGACGGAACGCATGCCCCAGCCCACGATCGCCAACGTCGCGAGCGAGCTCAGCGGCATGAGAATCGCCGCGATCAACGGGTTCATCCGCCCCGACACCGCCATCCCGACCGCGAGCAGATTGTATGCGATCATGAATACCAGCAGCGCGATCTGGGTGCGATGACGCGCATCGTTGATTTCAAACAACGCCCGAATGCCCGCGATGCCGCGTCCGAGATAATAAAAGTCCGCTTTCTGTGCGAGCACGCCGCGATGCACCACGGGCGTTCCACGGCACAACGCACGGTCAAATGCCAGACTGTCGTTGGCACCGTCGCCCAGCATCAGTGCGCCGTTGTCGTTCCCGAACCAGTCCGCCTTCTCACGCGGCGAAAGTTCCGCGTGTCCGCTGTCCGGAGGCAGCCCCAACTCGGCCATCAACGACGCCACCTTTTCGCGTCGGTCACCGCTCAACACCACAATCTCCAACCCGCGCCCCGCGAGCGCCCCCAGTTCCGTGCGCGCATCGGTCCGCGCCCTATCCTCAAACCCAAACCGCGCCACCGCCCGCCCCCCGTACGCCAACACCACATCCCGCTCCGACGTCTCCGTTTCCGCCCGACCCGGTTTGTCACTTATTAAGTGACAAACTTGGTTTGGGGTTTTTCCTCCAATAGCTTCGGCATCTTCAAAAATGCCGAATCGGGGGCGTCCCAGCGTCCAATTGCCCAACTTTACGCCTTGGCCGATCTCTTCCGTGACTTCGCCCGCCATGGGCTCGCCACCGCCTCGCGAGAGTAACGCTTCGTGCAACGATCGGCTCACCGGATGCGGATTATCCCGCACCAGCCCCAACAGCGCCGCCCGTCCTTGGTCGTCCAATGCGTCGAGCGCCTCCGGATTCTGCAGCACCGGTGTCTCCAACGTGAGCGTCCCCGTTTTGTCGAACACCACGGTGCGCACGCGCCGCAAGCGCGCCCACAAATCACCGGCCCGCACAAACACGCCGCGCCGCCGAAGCGCCACCGTCGCCGCTTCCTCCGCCAACGGAAACGCAAGCCCGAGCGCGCACGGACACGATACCACCAACACCGCCGTCACCACCGCGCCCGCATGCATCAGGTCGCCCGTCGCCAGCCCCCAGCCCAGCCCGGACAACGCCGCCACCGCCAGAATCACGATAAGATAACACCGGATCACCCGCTCGATCAGCCGATGCCGGCCTTCCTCGCGCACCGCCGGTTTCAACAGTTCCGCCAGCAACGAATCGTCCCACGCCTGTGTCGCCACCAAACGGATACAATCCAGTCCGATGTTCTGCGCCCCCGCCGGTATCCGTTGATCCGCGCGAAATGTCCGCGGCTCCGCCTCGCCGTTGATCCAGGCCAGACTCAACGCGGCCTCCGCCGTTTCCAGACGTCCCTCGACCGGAACCATCGCGCCCTTGGCGACTTCAAATCGCTGGCCGATGCGCAGGGTCTCCGGAGCCGCCTCGCTGGTCGTACCGTCTTCGGCGATCACCCGGACCCGCGGGGGCGTCGGTTGGCGGCTGAGCAACCGGCGACGATTGCGTTCCACCGCGGCCACCTGCGCCCAACGTCCGACGAGCATCAGCACGATGAACGCGCTCACAAAATCGAAATACACATAACGCTCCTCGGAACTCAGCCAGCCGTAAAGCGATCCGGTGTACGCGCCGATGATTCCCAGCGCGATCGGCAGGTCGATATGCAGCACCCGTTCGCGCAGCGCCCGCACCGCCTTCGCGATAAAATACCCGCCGCCGGCCAGCAGGCTGAGTGTGGCGAACGCCAGTTGCAGCGTGCCGAACAACCGCGCGTATTCATACGTGCTCTCCATGCCGAAATACGTCGGCAGCGCGAAGAGCATCACGTTCATCGCAAAGGCGGTGCACAGCCCGACGCGGCGAATCAGCACGCGGCTCTCGCCTTGCTCCGCGTCGGACAAACCGGCCGGGCCCACCAGGTAGTTGAAACGTTGCAAGGTACGCGCGCACTCGACCGCGTCGAAGCCGCCTTTCTCCCAGAACCAGCGCATTTGCCCGGTCTGCGCATTGATCTCAAGTCGTCCGGCACCGGGTTGTTTCGTGAACAATTTCTCGATCAGCCACACACAGCCGGCGCACGAAATGCCCTGCACTTCCAACACGAGAGTCGGCGCGCGTCCGTCCGGCGTCGTCGCCTCGGCCCCGCGTTGAGCCTCCTGCAACCACCCGTAGTCACGCGGTTGCAGCAGCGCGGGATCCGCCGGCACGGTCACGTCGTCCTTGATGCGATAATAGGCGTCGAGTCCTTCGTCATGCACGAGCCGGTAGACATACGCGCAACCCGCGCAGCAAAACTCGTCATGGGGCGACGGCGCTCCGCAGTGGCGGCAAACAGGCTTTTTCGGAGCAGGAGTCCACTGCGACTCATGAGATTCGGAGGATCGGGTCTCTGAATCCTTCGTCGCACTTACCGGCATAAAAAGTCTCCCATTCCGGCACCGCCCGGCCCCAATCGCCACATGATCACCAGCGCCGTCGTCAGCGCCAGCCCGGACTGAATGCGCGCCAGCCAGACGGGCGTGAGCTTCAAGCGAAGCCTTCCGTAGTTTGCCTGCACCAGCCAAAGCAACGGCACCGTGCCAAGACCAAAGGCCATCATAAATTCGGCGCCGCGCACCGCCGATCCCGCGAATGCCGCCATCGCGATCAGGAAGTATAGCGGTCCGCAGGGCAGCAACGGAGTCGCCGCGCCCATCACCGCCGCCACGCGCAGTCGTGAACGGCCTCGCAAGGCGTTTTGCAGTTTCCACTGCAAACGCGTGAGCATCGCGAGCCGCGGAAGACGTTTCTCCAACCTCAATCCCACAATCACAAAAAAGATCACCAACACCCACGGAAGCACCCGGAGCGCCGCATCGCCCAAAAATGCCAGCGGCATGCCACCCAACCCGCCAGCCAAGGCACCCAACATGGTGTAACCGATCAGACGGGTGCCGTGATAAACCGTGGCAACCGTGAACGGATCCACGCGATCTTCGCGGGCGGGTGCCATCATGCAGGTGAGCGGACCGCACATCGCGGCGCAGTGCAGGCTGGTAACGAGCCCGGCCACAAAAGCGGCCGCGGGGGTGTTGATTCCGGCGAGGTCCACGGTCGTCAGCGAGCCTCCCGCGGCGGAAGCGGCACGTCCTCCGCCCGATGCTTTGACGCAAAAAAGAACATCGCGGCCCACGCCAATGCCATCAGCGCAAACACGACACCAACGCCGATCCACAAGGTCGCACTCGAAGAGGATGGGGTTCCGTCCCCGCCTTTGTCTCGCGCGGAGTTCATGGCGTATCCTCTTTCAAGAGTTCCGGATCCGGCCCCACAAAACGCACCGGGCGTTCCAGCGTAAAGGTCCCCTCCTCGTCCGTCACCCGCACCGTCAATGTGAACGAGCCCGCATAATCCGCGCGTGATATTTGCACCACAAGCGGACGCACATCCTCGGCGAGCGGGGCGAGTTCGACCGCACCTTCAAGACCGGTGCGTTTGAGCGCCTCCGGGGCGTCCGGCAGCGTCACCACAAATCGGACGGGCGTGTCGCGCTTGTTCACCAGGCGCACGAGGAACTGATTGCGCACCGCGTCGGTGGTCACGAAATACGGCGCCCCGGTCATCCGGGTGATCCCCAGATTCGCCGGACGAACGGTCGAGACCGCCCACGTCGCCACAAGAATACCCACCAGCAGAAGCCCGGCATAAATCAACGTGCGCGGACGGAGCCAGCGAGTGCGTCCGCCGGCGAAACCCGCCAGCGAATCGTAACGAATGAGTCCGCGCGGACGACCGACCTTGTCCATCACGGTATCACAGGCATCAATACAGGCCGCGCAGCCAATGCACTCGATCTGCAGGCCTTGGCGGATGTCGATGCCCGTCGGGCAAACCTGCACGCAGCGGTTGCAATCGACGCAGGCTCCGGCGTCGGGTGTGTTGAGCCTGCCGCGGGGCTCGCCGCGTTTTGAATCATACCCGATCACCAACGAATGATCGTCGATCAGCGCCGACTGGAGGCGCCCGTAAGGACAGATCACGATGCAGAGCTGCTCGCGAAACCACGCGAAGTTGAAATAGAGAATACCCGTAAAAACGAAGACGAAGACGAAGGCGCCCCAGTGCGCGCCGGGAGCCGCGTGCATCATCGCCCACAACTCGGGAATCGAAACGAAGTAGGCGAGAAACAGGTGGGCGATCACCGCCGACAGCAGGAAAAAGATGAGCTGTTTCCCTCCGCGACGCAGAACCTTGGACGCTCCCCACGGCGCCGCGTCCAGCCGTCGGCGCTTGAACGAATCGCCTTCCAGCCAGCGCTCCACCCGCCGATACACGTGCTCCAAAAACACCGTCTGTGGACACGCCCAGCCGCACCAGACGCGTCCTAGCAGGGCCGTGATAAAAAAAAGGGCGAAGCCCAGTCCCGTGATACCGAAAAACATCAGCCAGGCATCCTGGAATGCCAGGGTGAAACCGAAGAGGTGGAAACGGCGCGCGGCAATGTCGAGGAACACCGCCGGATGTGCGCCGATCGGGATCCACGGCAACGCGAGGTAGACCGCGATCAGGAACCAACCCGACCAACGCCTCGCGGTCGTAAACCATCCCTTCGCATCCGCCGGGTGCAGAAACAACCGGGAGCCGTCCTCACGTATGGTGGTGACGGAGTCGCGATCGGGGCGGATACGGGTGGGCGTGGGCATGAAAAAATATCGAGGACGCGTGTCTTAAAAAATGTTGGGGGCGAACTTGCTCGCGGTTCGGACGATCCATCGCGAGCAACCTCGCTCCCACATTAAGCAACCTTACGGCGCATCGTGCTGGCTGAGGATGAACGCGACCACTTCGGAGACTTTTTTCCCGCCAAGCATCGGTCCCCAACCGGGCATACCCTTGGGGAGCACGCCTTCCGTCACGGTCTTCAACACCTCGCCTGGCGTGCCTCCGTGGATCCACTCGGCGTCCACCAAATTCGGCCCGATCCCGCCGGTGAGCGCGGCATTGTGGCAGCTTGCGCAGGTGGATTGGAATGTCGTGCGTCCCGCATCCACGAACGCGGGGTTGCGGCTCATTTTCCACAACGTGGCGTCGTCGAGCGTGGTGGACGACGCGGCGATCTTTTCGGTTTCGATGCGCTGCAATTCGGCGGCAAGGCGCGTCTCGTCGTTGGACGTCGAGAAATGTTGCGTCACCATCCAGTAGCCGACGGCGAAGACGATACTCGCGTAGAGCGTCATCAACCACCAATTGGGCATGCGGCGGTCGTATTCGGCGATGCCGTCGAAGACGTGTTCGCGAATCGGGTCATCGCCCGGTTCCTGAACGGGTTTATTTGGATTCATCGGGAGAAACAGTGCTTTCGGATTCGAAGGGAAGACGGGCGAAGCGATCGATCTGTCCGCGCTTCATGCGAAGTGCGCGGTAGAAGATCGTCGCATACACCGAGCCGGCGGTAATCAGGGCGATCAGTGGAAAAAGACCGACCCAGTCTTCAAAAAGGAGACGACGGAACATGGCGGGAAATTAAGGAGTGTCTTGGAGCCGCTTCGTTCTCTTTCTCTTAATCCTTCTCTTTCGTCAGGTCCGAAACCGGGTCCCGGAGGAGAAAGATCAAGATAAAGAAGAAAGAGAAAGAGCGGTCTTGTTACTTGGCGGCGGATTTGAGCGGTGCGACGATTTCGTGCTTCCCGAGTTTCTGGAGGTAGGCGATGAGCGCCACGATCTCGCGGTCCGGGGCGATGTAGACGCCCGAGGCGCGCAGGTCGTCGGCGATCGACTTGGCCTGGGTCTCCACGGCAAGGAGGAGTTCACCGTCTTTATATTCCGGATACGGGACTCCCAGGATTCGTTGAACGGCGAGCTTGGAGTCGAGGGCGGCGACATCGGTCTTGCGTTCGAAGAGCCACGGATAGTTGGGCATGTTGGAACCCGGTGAAACTTCGCGCGGATCCATCATGTGACGATAATGCCAGACGTGCGGATACTTGCCGCCGACCCGGGCAAGGTCCGGGCCGGTGCGCTTCGATCCCCATTGGAAGGGGTAGTCGTAGATCGATTCGCCGAGACGCGAATAATCGCCATAACGAAGCACGTCGGGAACGAGCGTGCGGATCATCTGCGAATGGCAGTTGTAGCAACCTTCGCTCACGTAGAGATCGCGTCCGGCGAGTTCCAACGGCGTGTAGGGAATCGCCCGGCGGCCTTCGACATTTTCGGCGCGGTTCACGAGCGTGGTCGGAATGATCTGGATCATACCGCCCGCCGCGACCGCGACGAAGGTGAGGATCGTGAACGGCATGGCGTTGACCAGAAGCCGATCATACCAGGCAGCCCAGCGAATGGTACGCGCGTGAAAGTGAACCCAGGCCAGCATCACACACAGCGCGGTGCCGAAGAGTCCGGCGAGCTTCAGCAGATCGCCGCCAAACATCCACGCGCAGGCAAAGACCGTGCCCAGCGCGGCGAACATCACCGGCGGGTTGAACACCATCGAACCGAAGCCGAGTCGCTCGTCGGCGGAACGATCGGTCGCGAACACTTCCATGGTTCCATTGACGGGTCTCGCGCCGCGGACGGTGCGGTAGAGATTGTAGACAAGCAGGAGCCAACCGATGAGATAGAGCCCGCCGCCGAGCACGCGGAACAGCATCATCGGTTTGATGGCGTTGAGCGTCTCGACGAAGTTCGGGTAGGCCAGCATCGTGCCGTTCTCCGCGGTGGCGTTCAGCATGAGGCCTTGGGTGATGCCCGAGGTCCACATGGCCGCGATGTAGAAAAGGATGCCGACGGTTCCGACCCAGAAGTGGAGGTTGGCGAGGGACGTGGAATAAAGCGGTTTGTTCCAGAGGCGCGGGAGCAGCCAGTAAATCATGCCGGCGGCCATGAAGCCGTTCCAGCCAAGCGCTCCGGCGTGGACATGACCGATGATCCAGTCGGTGTAGTGCCCGAGGGCGCTGACCGACTTGATGGAGAGAAGAGGCCCCTCGAAAGTCGCCATGCCGTAGAACGTGACGGCCGCGGCGAAGAACTTGAGAACCGGATCGGAGCGGAGTTTTTGCCAGGCGCCGCGAAGGGTAAGCAGACCGTTCAACATGCCGCCCCAGGACGGCGCCCAAAGCATAAGCGAGAACGTCATGCCCAGCGTCTGAAGCCAGTCGGGCAGCGCGGTGTTAAGGAGGTGATGCGGGCCCGCCCAAATGTAGACAAAAACGAGCGACCAAAAGTGGATCACCGACAGCCGGTAGCTGTAAACCGGACGCTCGGCCGCTTTCGGCACGAAGTAATACATGATACCGAGGATCGGCGTCGTCAGGAAGAACGCCACGGCGTTGTGCCCGTACCACCATTGCACGAGCGCGTCCTGCACGCCTCCAAAAACCGGATACGAATGCAGCAGGCTGGTCGGAAGGGAGAGGTGGTTGACGATGTAAAGCATCGCCACGGTGATGATCGTCGCGATGTAGAACCAGATCGCCACGTAGAGCGCGGGTTCATGACGGCGCTTGAGCGTCCAAAAAAAGTTCACCGCGAACACCACCCAGATGAAGGCGACCGCGATGTTGATCGGCCAGATGAGCTCCGCGTATTCCTTGCCGCGGGAAAAACCGAGCGGGAGCGAGATCGCCGCCGCGACGATGATGAGCTGCCAGCCCCAGAAATGCAGCGAGGAGAGGAAGTCGCTCGCCAGCCGCGCCTTCACCAGACGCTGCGTCGAGTAGTAGACGCCCGCGAACATCATGTTGCCCACGAAGGCAAAGATGACGGCGTTGGTATGCAGCGGACGGAGACGTCCGAAGGTCAGCCACGGCAGGTCGAAATTAAGACGCCAGTAGTTGAGTTGCGATGCAACGAAGACGCCCGCCAGCATGCCCACCGCACCCCAGATAACGGAGGCGAGGAGGAACTGACGGACAACATGGTCGTTGTATTCGATCGTGATCTTACGGTCGGACATGGAGGAAAAACAGCGGTGGCTCAGGATTTATCGGCGGCAGCGGCAGCGGCAGCGGCAGCGGCGGCGGCCTTGCGGTCCGCGCGGCGCTGGCAGGAGGAGCACGTGCCGTTTCCCCGGCAAGCATGGTTATCGGTATGGGTGTGCAAAGCGTCGGAGGAATGGCCCGTCGCACCGACGACGCGAGGCGTCTCGTCAGCGAGCGGCAACAGCGTCTCGCTCTCCGCACCGGAGAAACGGCGACGCGAATGCTCGCGCAAGAAAAACAGAACAAAGGTAAACACCAGACAAAGGCTGATGGTGAGCGTGAGAGGAACGACAGACATGAATAGATACGTTAAACCGAAGAGCAGGTGGCAAAGATCAGCTTATCCACCTTTGAAGCGCGCCTCTCCGCGCAGTTTGGCGATGGCTGCGCATTTCTTGCCATCGCCGGTCGTGCTTCTGCAATAGATGCGCACGGTTTGGCAACCCATGCGATGCGAGACGCGATCCGTGCGGGCATACTTTCCCGCATGACCGAGCGCTGCCTCCGCGCCCTGCAAGCCCGTCGAACCACCCTGCGTCTTCAGTGGGAGGAGCGTTTGCGCGCGTCCCCGTTTAACTCGCCCCTCGCCCACCCCGATACGCTGGTCCACTTGATCGATCGCACGCTCGATGAGGTTTTTAACGACCTGATCCACCCCAAGGCGCGTCGACGACAAGCGCCGTTGCCGCCGGATTTCTGTCGCTGTGGTTTCAACCCGCTGATCACTTATTTTTCCACCGGGGCGTTCGCGTTTCAAACCGTGCTCGGCCAGTGCGCCGACGAGGTGCCGGTGAGTCGGGACGACGCCGACGAAGTGAAGTCCACGCTTACGCGCATCTCCCGCCGGGAGATCATGACGTTCTGCACACTCTGCCAACGGAACCCCACCTGCCTCGCCGGGGCTCCGAAACGCGGGACAAACCCGCATCCCGAGGAATAACCGGTCAATCGACGGATTGCCGTCGTGCACCGAAACGCCCGCGCTCCATGCAACCTTGTCAGGCGGCGGAACCATCACCCCACCCGCGACTCAGACGCCGACAGCGTGAATACGATCACGGTAAACCGTGGGCGCTTCGCCGGCGACTTTTCGAAACACGCGATTGAATTGGGATAGCGACTGAAACCCCGCCTCGAACGCGGCCTCGCTGATACGCTTGTGCGGATTAAGCATGAGATTCTTCACCTTCTCGACGCGTACCCGTGCCAGGTAGTCGGTGAATGTCATGCCCGTGGCCTGCTTGAACATTTTGCAGAAATAAAACGCGCTCATGTTCACGGCCTTCGCCACTTCGCCCAAGGACAGATCGTCGGCATGCCTGTCGGCAATGTACACCCGCGCGCGATTGATGGAAGGCGACTCGGCATTGGCCTCTCGCACGGAGAGCTGGTTGCTCAACGAAGACAAATGTTGGGCGAAAATCTCCAGCAAACGGAGAATGGACTCGTATTGCTTGGGCGTCACCACGCGCGATTGGAAATAGGCCTCTTCCAAACGCTTCAGATCCACGATCGTGCCGAATTTGAGAATCGCCCGCGTGGTCTTCGCAAACTGCGCCACAGTCGGCTTGTGAAGCAACACCTGTCCGGTCTGCAGAAACGCGATCAAGTTTTCGCCAACCCGGACCGGCACGGCGGAATCACATAATCCCGCGAAACACTTCAGTGTCTTCGGCTCCAAGCGCGCCTCTTCCTCGACGCGCTTCTGCAAAAGCAAACAGGCGGAGCAACTCTGGTTGCTTTGCGCCATCAGCGCGCAAAACGGATTCTCATTCGGATCGCCGCGATGAGTGAGGTCGAATGCCTCAACCGCACGCAGGCGAAACGGCAAACCCGTGGTTTCGCGAAATGCCTGTTCGTAATCGCGATAAATCTGTGAGCGCTTCAGCTGCTCAACGAATGCGCGACTGCTTTGGGCCGTTTGGTCGGACGACATGGTGATTTGACGGTAGGACTCCGCAATTTTTGCGCAATGGATAACCAGCATCGTACGTGCGCTGATTCATTTTTCATTTTTCTTAATGACGCTTAGACATGCCTCTTCACGGCCCTGTCCATGAATATATTGCCAAAATGACAGGGGTAAATATCCACATTAGTTACTAACTATTAATAGCTTAAAACATAACTTATAGTACTTTTTCACCTAATTAGATTAATGGAAATCGTCATATTATCGCATCTAAATAACAAGAAAAGTGCCCCCGCAGCAACTCCTCCCGCAGTCACTAAGGACATTATAATGCATTAATTAAGGGCGCGAATCATGCTTTTTGCATTCAATTATCGCCTTCGGAGGGTGGGCGGGAGACCGGACAATCGATCAGCGGTTCCCTCACGCCATTCCGCCCGCCCGCCGATCCTCCGTCGCGGTGCGTCCCCAGAATTTCTTGTATTGGCCTGAAAAATACAGCGCGTCGTCGAAGCCGGTTTCCACCGCGATTTCCTTTAGCCGCAGGGCTGTCTCCTGCACCAGATAACGGGCCCTGCGCAGCCTCAAGCGGGCCAGCATCGCCTGCACCGTTTCGCCCGTTTGTCGCTTAAACAGGAGCCGAAAGTGATTCGGACTCAGGGTCACCGTCCGATAAAACGAGTCCAGCGCATGCGGCTCGGCGAAATGCTGCTCAAGCCAGGTAATCGCGCGCGCCACTTCGGGGTGCGCCGCCCGCAGGCGTTCGGTTGCCACCCTCTCCGTCTGAGCGGCCGACCAAAATCGGGCCAAGCAGGACTTTAACTCGCCTTCTTGAATCAACGCCGTTGCGCGTTCCTTGTCGGCATCGGCGAGAACACGAACGCGCTCAAGGGCCACGACCTCGTCGGACCTTGATCTCAGCTTCCGCCAACACAGCACGGGCGCCAATGCCACCGGTCCGGAGGAAAACTCACACCACAACAACCGGCACGCTCCCCCGCTTCGGGGAACCACCCATTCGCGACGGCTCCAGGCCGGCACGAAAAACTGCGTGCCCGCCTCCAATCGCTGTGTCCGCCCTTCTATCGTATAATCCATCGTCCCTTTCAGAATGATCAGGAAGCGATGCGTCACGATCACCTCGTCCCGCGTCCGCCATCCCGGAGGAAAGTCCTGGCGCTTTGCCGCCGTCACCTGCAAGGCCGCGCGAAGCAGAGCCTGCAAGGTATCGAGCCGGTCGATCGTCTCCATCTTCATGCATCCACCAAGACAAAATCATGTGTTTTGTCCATGACATGATGCCTTTGCTCCACCTATCGGTTCTTCAACACGAAGCCGGCATCCAAAGAATAGCCGGACCACATTTCCTTATGTCGTTAATCCATGAGTCCGCCCGGGCGACGCCGGTCTGCCACGAAGCCGATCTTTGCGTCATCGGCGGCTCATGCACCGGGGTCTTCGCCGCGGTCCGGGCGGCCCGGCTCGGTCTTTCCGTCGCGCTCGTTGAGCAAAATACCCTCCTCGGCGGCATGGCGACCGCCGCCCAAGTCAACGAATGGCACTCCGTCAACGACACCTCCGGCACGCGTCGCATCATCGGGGGACTCACCCTCGAAATCGTCGAGCGCCTCCGCCATCGCGGCATCCTCCAGGAAATCGCCCCCGTCCATCGCGGACAATTCCGCTTCAACAGCGCCGAACTCGCCGTCGAACTCGACGACCTCGTACGCACCCATCGTATTCGGGTGTTTCTCGCGGCACGTTGCGTCGCCGCCTCGCGCGTCGGATCGCGAATCACTTCCGCCATCATCGAGGATCGCTCGGGCCGGCGCGCCATCACCGCCCCTCTTTTTATCGATGCCTCCGGTGACGGCGACTTGCTCCGCCACGCCGGTTTCGTCGCGGAAAAGCCAGCCGTTCTCCAACCCGTCAACCTCCAGGCCATCGTCGCCGGCTTCGACGCGTTGCCCTCTTTGCCCGAGTGGTCCGATCTGCAACTGTTGCTGGCCGCGCACGACTACCCGGAGGCCAACAGCCGTCCCTGGCATTTCCCCGTTCCCGGCGCGCCCGCCCTGCGCAATCTGTTCGGTGCACGCCTCAACGGCGTCGATGCCGGCGATGCCGACGCCTACACCGCCGCACTCTTCGAAGGCCGTCGCCTGCACCGCGCCTATCTCGACATCGTCCGCACCCGCGCCGCGTGCGCACCGCTGCCCGTCGTCGCCTGGGCGCACGCCCTCGGTGTCCGCGAAACCAGGCACGCCCACTGTCATCATCGTCTCACCGGTGACGAAATCCTCCACGGTCGGGTCTTCGCCGATTCCATCGCTCAAGGCACCTACCCCGTCGATATTCATTCCGTCGGCGGCACCGTCTTGCGCTACCTCGACGGATACGAAGAACGCCTCTCGCGTCACGGCACGACGACCCGGCACCGCTGGCAACCTGACGACGCGCCCGTCCCTGCCTGTTATCATATTCCCTACCGATCGCTCCTCCCGCTTGAGGCCGACAACCTCCTCGTCGCCGGGCGCCTCCTTGATGCCGATCGCGAGGCTTTCGGCGGCGTGCGCGTAATGGTCAACATGAACCAAACCGGCGAAGCCGCCGGCGTCGCCGCGGCCCTCGCTCTCCGCGCCTCCTCCGGCTTCCCCGCAGTCCCCCCCGCCACCCTCCGCGCCGCCCTCAACACCGGCGGTTCCCTACTCCTCCCCCAAAGCAAAGAGTAACCCAATAGGTTACTCTTCGCTTTCCTCCCTCCCGCCGTCCATGCGCATCATCCAAGAACCCGCCCGCGATATTCCTGTCATCCACGAAGCCGACGTCTGCGTCCTCGGTGGCAGTTGCACAGGCCTCTTCGCCGCCCTCCGCGCCGCCCGTCTCGGCGCCCGCGTCGTCATTGTCGAAAAGGACAATTGCTTCGGGGGCATCGCCACCACCGCGATGGTAAACGTCTGGCACACTCTCTGGAACACCAATGGGACGAAACAGATCATCGCCGGCCTCACCGAGGAGGTCATGGATCGTCTCGACCGTCGCGGAGCCGTGCAACGTCACGAAAAGACGAATCCCTCCCGCGGGTTCACCTTCAACTCCGAAGAACTCAAGATCGAACTGGATGAACTCGCCGGTGAAGCGGGCCTGAAGATCTATTTTCACACTCAATTTGCCGCACCCGCGCCTATCATCGAAAATGGCCGTCTTGCCGCCGTCTTCGTCGAAAACAAATCGGGACGCGGCGCGATCCGCGCCCGCGTCTTCATCGATGCGACCGGCGACGCCGACCTCGTCTCCCGCCTCGGTTGCGAGACGTATTTCGCCAACCACCTTCAGCCCGCCACCGCCTGCGCCCGTTTCAGCGGATGGAACAGCCTCGGCGAAACCGCCCGCCGGGTCGGCGAACTCATCCGTGAACACGGTCCCGCGCATCGCATCCCGCCCACCTTCTCCTGGGGCAATTACGTCCCCAACTCCGACAACTACATGCTCGCCGCGACGCGCATCCACGGGATCAACCCAGCCAATGCCGACGACCTCACTCACGGAGAGATCGAGGGCCGCCGCCAGGTCCGCGCCATCATGGACATCCTTCGCGCCGCCGCGCCCGCAGCACGTTTCGGCCTCGAAGCCCTCCCCTCGCGCCTCGGTCTGCGCGAGTCCCGCCACATCCGCTCTCCGTATCAACTTACCGGAGACGACGTGCTCTCCGGCCGCGCCTTCGACGATACGATCGCCCAAGGCAGCTACCGCGTGGATGTGCACCACCAGAACAAGCCCGGCATCACGCTTCGCTACCTCGACGGCACCGAGGAATACTGTCAGCCCGGGGTTCCCAACACCCGCAGCCGCTGGCGGCCCGAAACCGCGACCAACCCCACGCATTACCAAATCCCCTACCGCACACTGCTTCCTCTCAGGGGTCCGGACAACGTGATCGTCGCCGGCCGCATGCTGGACGTGGACCCGATCGCCCACGCGGCCGTGCGCGTCATGGTCAACATGAACCAGACCGGCGAAGCTGCCGGCGTCGCCGCCGTCCTGTCGCTCGAAACCAACCAGCCTCTCCGCGATCTCAACATCGACACCCTTCGCGCCAGACTCGTCGCCGGCGGCTCGGCGCTCTGAACCGTCAATTGAGCCAACGGGAAACAGCGAGCTTGCCCATGTTCAGTGAAGCGTCCGCAAGCGGGCCAGCCTACCTGCGAGCCGACCCGCCAGTCATCGCCGTTTTCATGTAGTGCTGGATCATCGCGGCACGTATTGCCTTCGAGTCCCGACCATAGATCACCTCTTCGCCAACGCGCACGCAGGGCAGATCTCTGATCCCCTCAGGAAAGTAGAGACCGCCGTCACCGGTCTTCTCCAAGCGCACCGTCACCTCGCGGCGGTTCACTTTTATGTTCTGCAAGTAGCTCCGCCACGCATCCAACTCAGCCCCCTTCTCAGACTGCATGTTCTGTCCGGAGTATTTACACCGGAACGTGTTTAACTCCGGGGCATTCAACAGCTCCACTTTCACCGCAGCCTTCGCCTGCGCGTAGAGCTCCTCCTCGAGACTCGCTTCGTTGAAATCCGCCATGGCGTGGAGCATCCGGCTACTCGGCCCGTCCAACGAACTACGGTTAATGGTAAACCGCCTCCCGTCCGCCTCGCGCACGACTTGGACAAACGGATCGCGTTTGGCCGTGACCCGACACTTCAGCGGCCGCCCTGCTTGATCGTGGATCTCGACGAAATCCGACGTTTCTCCACCTCGAAGCAACGCAACGATCGGGTTGGCGACGCCCTTTTTTCGGTCATTCCACTGCCACGCCACGATTCCGATAACCAGCAGGAAAAGGAGCAGAAGGAGCAGAAATTTGTTCACGATTCCGCGATCTCACAAGAATCCCGCGTCCGACTCCAGTCAGTTGTGCAATCCGCTCACTGTTCCGTTCGCGCTCCTCACCGCCCCGCCATCAGCGCGTAAATCAACACCGCGCCGGCCACTGACACGTTGAGCGACTCCACGCGACCGCTACCCGGGATCGTTACCAAGCGCGTACACGCCGTCTCCACGTCGGCCGCGAGGCCATGTTCTTCGTTGCCCAGCACGACCGCCACCGGTTTTCGCACGCCTCCCTCCGCCAGCACGACCGGCTTTCCCCCGCGCGCCGCCGCGCCCGCCACGTCGTAGCCGACTGCCGCGAGTTCGCGTATCAGTTTCGCAAGGTCCGGCGTACGCCACACCTGGACTCGCTCGAGTCCGCCCTCCGACACGCGAAACGCCGCCTCACCCGGCAACGCCGCCTGCGGATGCGCAGGGATGACGATGTGCTCCACGCCAAAAAATGCCGCCGTGCGCGCGATCGCCCCGAGATTATGCGCGTTGCCGATCCGATCGAGCAACACCAGCGGCGCGCGCTGGGCGGCCCACTTCGCGACCACTTGTGAGTCCGGAGCGCGCAACTTCGGCGCCTCAATCACCGCGACAATCCCGCCGTGATGAATGCTTCCGGCGATCTTCTCCAACTCCAGGGGCGGCACGCAGCGATACACCTTCCGGGCGGCGGCGAGAGCCTTGCAGATCGCGCCGACCTTCCGTCCGGTCGGCTCGTCGAAGAACAGCCGCTTGATCGACGTCGGATCACGTTCAAAACGCGATCGCACCGCCACCAGCCCGCACAGGTTGAGCTCTTTCGGGTTCGTGTTCATCGGCTCGGTCAGCGCACCTCGCCCACGATCGTGAACTCTTCGCGGTCGTGATACAGGTGACGCACGCGCACGTTGGTCGCGCAGCGCGAGAACACCGACTCCGGCGCGCGTACGTCGCGCAGCAATGCGAGCGGATCCACCCGGCCGAACTTCAGGATGATCACAAAACGACGGCACCACTTGTTCTCCAGCCACGGCTGTATCAGGTTTTCCATGACATGGTGCGGTTCTTCCACGAGATCGCAGAACATCCAATCAAAGACCTGATCCGGGGCGGGACGAAACGTGAACGCGTCCTCCATCCGATGCTCGATCTTGTAGTTGTTATATGCGCCGCCCTTCAGCGGACCATTGTCCACCGCCACGACCTTAGCCCCGCGCTTCGAGGCACTGTAGCTCCAGCCGCCCGGGGCCGCCCCGAGATCTGCGACGGTCTCCTCAAACTGCGGTTCACGTCCGAGAACGATGTAGGCCTCCTCGATTTTCAAATAGGAACGCGACGGCGCTTGTTCGTCGTCGGCCATGCGGCGCTGCCCGCCGAAAACCGCCTCGCGCGAAACGAACGCGCGTTTGAAATCCACGAAGAACACATACAACCCGCGCACCCGCGCCACTCCGCGCGGCTTGTCCGCAACCGCCAGCCGGGCGACACGGCCCATGCGTTTTTTCAGGTTTTCGTGGACCATTTTTTCAACGCCCTTTACCCGCCGGCCCAACCCGTCGAGCTCCGCGGCTTCCTCGAACAGACACGGCCACCCGCCTTCGAAGCGCTCGGTTTTTGCGGTGGTCAGAAACAGTTCGGTGATCTTCGCCGCGAGCCCGTTGACCGAGTCGCCGGTGATCTCGACCGGGGCGAGCATCACCATCTGCGGAAAACACAGGTCCGGCAGCTCCGTCCGTTCCGCGTCGGTCCTCACCCACCCCGGCCCCTGTTCCACCGGTGCACAGCCATGCATACTCAGTTCGCCCGCAAGCAGATCCACAAAACCGGGTTGACAGCTAAAAATCATTGCGCCGGAGCGTGCCCACCGGCCCGACCGCGCGCGAGAATTATTGCTCCGGACCGCGTTTGGGTTTGCGCCCATTCACCAACAGATTGCTTTTTCAGTCACCCGCATGTCTCCCGACGAAATCCTCGCGCTCATCGGTTCGGTGTTCATCGCCGCCACCATCTGGGGTCGCTGGCTGTTTCTTAAGCTCAACCTCAAACGGTTCTCGGCCACGTCGTCGCCCGAAAACATCGCGTTGTCCGTTTCGCTCGTGCTCTCAGGCGGCCTGCTGTTCTCGCTCCTCGCCAACTACGCAAGCCATGACGTGCGCGCCAGTGATGTCTACATGACGTTCTATCTCGTGATGGGCGCGGCCGTGGACGGGCTCGGCGCGGTATTCCTCGACTGGCTCGGTCTCAGCATGCGCGACGATGTCATCGAGAGGCGCAATCCGGCGTCCGCGCTCGCCCTCGCCGGTGTTATTCCCGGGCTCACCCTCGCCTACGCCGGCGGCAACATCGGGGACGGTCCGGGATGGTGGGTCGTGGTCTTTTGCTCCGGATTGGCGGTGGGCGGATTGCTGTTCGGCTGGCTGGTGCTCGATCGCATCACCCACCTCGGCGAGACCATTTCTATTGAACGCAATCGGGCCGCCGGCGTGCGCATCGGTGCCTGGTTCATGGCAACCGGCGCGATTCTAGGCCGCGCCGCCGCCGGGAACTGGATCAATGTGAGGCACACGCTCGCCGATTTTGGCCGCATCAGTCTTGGCGCGATCGGACTGCTTGGCCTCACCCTCGCTTTGGAAATCTGGATTCGTCCACGCGTCGATCATCCACACGACCACCTCGTTCGCCACGGGCTGATTCCGGGCATCATTCTCCTATGCTTGTCGGCACTCTACCTGAACCACTACGGACGGTGGTGAACGCACCTTGGCTGGAATATCCGTCGCTTGATCTCGTCACCCATCGCGAGGTACGTGCCGCCGCGATATTCGAGTGCTGCAAATGGGACCCTCAGGTCGGCGACACGGATGTGCTGTCACGCACGCCACTGGTGTTGCGGATGGAGGCGTGGAACGAGATCTCCGGCCTCGCTGAAACGCTCTACTCGGAGGCCTTGGGCGCCGAGCGCGCCATCTTGGAACAGCCCCGCGCGCTCGCCCATCTCGGCCTTCCGTCGGCTCTGGTGCGCACATTACGGAGAGGCGATCTCGCGCCCGCTCCGTTCCGCGTCATGCGTTTCGACTTTCATGCCACGACCGACGGCTGGCGCATATCGGAGGTCAATAGTGACGTGCCTGGTGGATTCATCGAAGCCGCGGGCTTCACGCGCCTGGTGGCAGGGCATACCCCGGGCGCCCGACCGGCCGGCGATCCCGTGACCGAAATCTGCAATCAGTGTCGGCAACACCTGCCTCGGAGCGCACGCATCGGGCTGGTCCACGCGACGGCCTATACCGACGACCGGCAGGTGATGATCTATCTCGGACGAGCCTTGGAAAAAGCCGGCTTTCACGCGCCCTTGGCGGGCCCCGACGCGGTGCGTTGGCAAGACGGGCGCGCGCAGCTTCACGATGGAGCCGCCTGGCAAACGCTCGACGCACTGTTTCGTTTTTATCCCGCGGAATGGCTGCCCAACCTCGGCTGGTTATCCTCGTGGAAACGCTTTGTTCGTCGAAGCGTCACGCCCGCGATCAATCCGCCGACGGGACTTGTTTCCCAATCGAAACGATTCCCCCTCGCCTGCCGCTCACTAGGCCTTTCGCTGCCGGCTTGGGATGCACTTCTGCCGGAAACACGCGATCCGCGCGACATCAACGGCCCGTCACATGAGTGGGTCTTAAAGCCCGCCCTCGGTCGTGTAGGTGAAGACGTCGGTCTTGAAGGAGTCACTCCCCACTCCTCGCTGGCTCGTATCCGACGCGATGCGAAACGGCGTCCGCACCTGTGGGCCGCACAACGTCGATTCAAAGCACTAGCGTGGCCCGCCGCGGACGGACCGCGTTTCCCCTGTATCGGAGTGTACGTGATCGGCGGACGTGTTGCCGGAGCCTACGGACGCGTCGGCACCCGGCCGCTCATCGACTCGCAGGCCCAGGACGTGGCCGTGCTCGTCGCCGACTGAAACACTCCGTTTTTCTCACTCACCATGCTCGCACGCGAAACGTTTTTTATCTGGGCGCCGCCTGAGGCCGTCTGGTCGCCCTGGGCCAAACCGGTCCTGTTCTCCGACCTGGCCGAGATGCCCAATGGAATCCCCGGAGGCGTTCCCCCGCTTCCTTCCGAAGAGGTGCCGTGGCTTTCGGTGTTTGGCAGTCGCACTGCGTTCGTCGTCGATCTGGCCGGTGAGGCGGCGATCATTCGCGGCCTTCAACTCGCGCAACACGGCTACCGTCCCGTGCCGCTGTTTAACACCTCACGCGCCGGATCGGAAGTGGTGCCCACGCGCGAAATCATCGCCGGACTTCACACGGGCCGCGGGGTGCTGTCCTCGCTTCACCTTCCCGTTACCGCGCCGCCCGCGTTCCTGCTCGATTCGGGACGACTGCCCCACCGCATGGCCGTCTCGCCGGGTAACTATGACAACCGCTGGGTGGTGTTGCCGCAGGATTTCCCTTCGGGCGGACGCCTGCGCAAACAAGGCATCGACACGGTGCTGCTCTGGCAGATGTCCGGTACGCAACCCCTCGATGACCTCGCGCATGTGCTGCGGCGCTGGCAGGAGGCGGGCCTGCGGGTTTTCGTTAAGTGCGGGGCACTCGCCCAGGCCCCGGAGTTGATCACGGTCAAACGACCGAGCCGTTTCCGTTCGGTGTTCCACCGTTTCTTCGTGCTGATGGGATTGCGGCGCAGCAGTGCGGGCGGCTTCGGCGCCGTCGTGCCCGAGCCATCGCGAAACCGCGGATACGGATGAGCAAAACCGCCTGCCCCAATCCGGGTTTGTCACTTATTAAGTGACAAACCCGGATTGGCTTTTCCGTCACCAGAATCTCGTGACTCTGGATTCGAGGGGGTCAGACCAGTTCGCAGGCACCGCCGGCGCAGGCAACGATGTCCTTGAGGCTGGTCTCGTCGGTGTGTTCGCGAAGCTTGGTGTAGTCCACGTGGCGCGGGCGCAGGGAGTTCCACTTGGCGATGTCGGCATCCGTCATGACTTCCTCGCGCGGGGCCTGGGCGTACGCCTTGTCTCCCGCCTCTTGGAGCAGCGACACACCCGTAAAGAGCGCGCGGTTCGCCCAGATGAAGTCGGCCACGGCGTCCCACTCGTCGGCACGGACCGTGCACGTGTTCGACACGTTGTGGTGCAGGCCGGCGGAACGTGATTCCGGATCGCCGCCGGGGATCACCCAGGACTGCTGGACGAGCATCACCAGTTGGAGGAACTGAAGCGCGTTGAGATCCTTGCGCAGGATCGCGCCATCGGGGGCCTTCACCGGGAACGTGATCACGTCGTCGGTCTGCGGACTGTAAACCGAGGGCTCGGTCATCTGTGCGTTAAACGACTTGAAGAACGCATACACCGGCTCCTTGCGGTTCGCCTGCACGCGACGGAAATAGTTGCGCGCGTGGTGCGGGTGAATGCCGGAGGCGGCGTTGAGCAACAACGACGCGGTGCCCTCGGGCTTGCAGGTCGTGAGCTTGGCGGCGGGACGAATGCCGATCGTTTCGGCCACAAGCCGGTTCGTGGCGCGGCAAAGGTGGGCGCCGTTGCGCAGGATCTCCGGGTCGAACAGCACG
>JANJTQ010000257.1 GCA_024711005.1 Opitutaceae bacterium
ATCGGCCGGGTCGAAAAAATGTATACGCGCGAGCGGATCGATTTTTATTAAGCCGCCCCTTCGGTGCCGTTCTTGCGTATTACTCGGGCACTGCCAATCGAACTGCCCACTGTATCAGAGCACCGGTCCGGACACCGTTGATGTACGGCTAAGGGGTCTTGCTTTCTGGCATTCGGATTGGGTTTACCCGACAGTTCCCATAGCACGACTCGGCTAAGCGCCCGGCGCCCGAGATGGAGATCCGACGACCTCGTCGGGTCGGTTCAGAGAGCACGCCGTTCAAGCCCGACGAGGTCGTCGGGCCTTCAAGCCGAGACCCCGATCCCTCGGGTCCCTCGGGGACCCCGCTCTAGCATCGGGGTCAAGGTCAATCGCCTAACTCATCTCCGTGAAAAAATAAAGAACCAGCCCGCAGAACATCGCGGGCGCAACAAGAGCGGATGACAGGAATACGGCGCCCAGGGTTGGCAGCTTACGCCCCGATTTAGAACGTATGACCAATCGGCACGCCAGCACCCCGGATATCAGCGAAATAAGCGCGGTGGTGCATATTACCCTCGCCATGTGGCCGGACGAACCCGCGTCGAAGGACACAAGGCAAGTCAGGAAGGCGAGCTCGCATACAAATGCGATCAGAGTGCATGCGATGAAAGTCGTGTTCCATTCCGATCGAAACCTGACGACCCCGTGTAGAACGCTTTGGACAACCGCCGCCGTGAAGAAGCCGAATATTAACGTTACAATCGAAACTCCGATCAGGCTGCCAATACTGCCAATCATAGCGTGGTTGTGTTTATATTCGGATGGTTGAAGAAAGACGAAGGGCCGGTATGCCTGCTTTGCCACTTCAGAACGAGCACTGTTTTAGTCAGATGCAAAACGGCTCGCACAGCTCCGCTCGCGTAAACCGTGGCGCTGGCCCGGCGTGCTGTTCGTCGTCAGTTTCGCCCTGCTGTTCTTCCTGCGAATCGTATTCGACGCGTGAGTGCCGAACATCGGTCCGCGGATCCGACTCGCACGAAGAGACACGAGCGGCAATCGACACAAACCCGATCAGGTCCGTGTTAACCGCCGGACGTACTTTCCGGGTAGGCTTACCCATCGCATGAACTACAACCCTCTGGCTCATCGCCGCGCGCTCCTGGCCGGGTTTTCCCTCGTTTTCCTCATCCTGCCACTCGCGGCCAAAAACATGACCCTCGCGGACGCCCAAGAACTCCGCGCAAACGCGGGCATTGCCCAAGATGCCCTCGGTCGCGTCATCCCAAAAGTGGAAAATCCGGAAACATTGAAAGACGCGAAAGCCGCCGAACGCGCTCTCGTCCAAGTCTCCGATGGACTCGACGCCTACATCGCACAGCTCCAGGCCGCCGAGGCTCCGGTCGACATCTACAACAACGGTAAAAAATATCCGCCCATCGCGAATGTCTCGATTGAGAGCTTCGATGTCCCGGTCGGAGCCACGGTCGTTCACGTGCCGGTTACGCTCGACAAGCCGAGCCCCAATACGGTCATCGCCCATGTCCGGGTTTTTGACGGCAACGACGGGCGCGCCCAGCCCGACACCACCAAGTCGGTCATCTTTAGGCCCGGCGATCCGCTCAAGAAGAGCGTGAGTTTTAACGTCGGCGGCATGGACGAGGGCAACAACGTGAGGGCCGTTCAACCTTCGGTCCCCGACGGCGGAAACCGCAAAGGAGGCGGCATCCTCATCACCGCCAAGGCGGACGCGCTCAATGCGCCGGTCGAAGCCGGCGGAAGAACGGCGCTCACGTTCGCCCCGCTCGGGGAATTGCGTTATGCCGCGACCGGGCAAACGATCCAGTTCGACGACACGGGCGGCTCCAACAGTTTTTCAACCTCCCTGTCCCATGGCCGGACGCAGGTCGGAAACGGCGAAACCGGCTATTACGGAACCGTTGATCTCGGCGGCTTCACACGTACTCCCGAAGGACTGGTGCTGTCTTCACGCCGACTTAAGGAACCCGTGCCGGTGGGCTCGCCGGCCACTTTGTATCCGTTTCTCGCTACGATGCTCTCGGGCCACCGGACACCCGAGACACAATTCAAGTACGGCAGCGTCGAATGGGTCGTAAAGATGCCCAATCGCAAAGGGTCCTGGCCGGCGTTGTGGCTCCTGCCCACCGGCGGATGGCCGCCCGAAATCGACGTGTATGAGGGTTTTGGGTACAACGGCTCCTGGCGCTTCGCCTCCGATCTTTCGACCAATCTCCACGGCGGCGACAAGCTCGCCCGCACCTTCACCCGCCCGGCCATGAACATGAAGATGCGCACCTTCGGGCTGGCCGATACGCTCGACAGCGAATTTCACACCTTTGCGGTCACGGTCACCCCGGAATGGATCACGATGTTCGTCGATGGCGTTGAAACCATGTGCTACGCAAATCCGTTCAAAGGCGAAACTTGGTATCCGCTGACGAACGTCGCGGTCAAAGCACAGCCCAACGCGGCCTACGACGAGGGTTCCGGCGACATGGTCCTGCGCTCGCTCAAGGTCTGGCGGTCCGAGTAATGCCGAGGCACCATGCGCCAAGTCCGACCCGGGCCAAGGCGCACTGGCGGTGCGCAAGCACGTGAGCGGCAAAATCGTCGGCGTGCGCGGTGGCGCCGGCGCTTTTTCAGGCGGTACGCAGGCGGACGCGCTCCGCACGGATGGGTGAGCCGAGCAGTTTTTCGCCACGCGCCGCGAACCACGCCGGATCGTCGGTCGTGCAAAACCGCCGCGTGCCGCCGCGCGTCAGTTTCGCCTCCTGCTCCGGATGCCGGCGCATCCAGTCGGCCAGTCGCTCCGCGACCAGCCCGCCCTGATCGAGAATTTCCGTCTCCGCCGGCACGATGCGACGCAGCGCGGGTAACAACAGCGGATAATGCGTGCATCCGAGCAGCACACGCCGCGGCGCCTCGTGCGGCGGCAGCAAGGGCGCCAGCGCCTTGCGCAGGAAAAACTCCGTGCCCGGTCCATCGAGTTCCCCCGCCTCGACGAGCGGCACCCACAGCGGACATGCCTGCTGCAGGAGACGGAGGCGCGGTGCGAGCTTGCGCAGCTCAATGCCGTAGGAATCAGACGCGATGGTCGCCTGCGTGCCCAACACCGCCACGAGTCCGGAGGTCTCCGCGGGCGCGGTCTGGTCCGGGATCGCCACCGTGCCCACCGGGATGCCAGCCAGCGCCTCCACCGAAGGACGCACCACGCCGAGCACACGTCGGTCAGGCCAGCGCTTCGGCAGGTGCAGTTGCTGGATGTTGCGCAGCGCGCGCGCCGAGGCGGTGTTGCAAGCCAGCACGACGAGCGGGCAGCCCTGTTCAAACAACCACTCCACCGCCTCAAGCGTGAACTCGTTGACCACCTCCGCGCTTCTCGCGCCGTAGGGCGCCCGTGCGCTGTCGGCGAGATACAAATAATCGTAGTCCGGCAACTCGCGCAGCAACGCGGAGAGCACCGTGAGCCCGCCAAACCCGGAATCAAAAACACCAATCATGCGCATTCGGACCTAGCGGACGCTCCCGCCAAAGCAAGCCGCGCCCGGAAACTTCCAAACTCCAAGTCGGGTTGATGCAGCCGGAAGGTAGGGCGAGGCGTCCCTGCCTAGCCGCTTCCGAGCGACGGCTCAGCCAGAGGCTTCGCCCTACCCGTATCATCATTTTGTTCGTGTTTTCTCTCCTCCCGAAGCCGTTTGGAATGCATGGCTACGCACAACCCTCCGGCTCGCAGCCCGGGAGCGAGAAAGGGTGCTCGGCCAAGGTACCGAGACGGAGGCGGGCCAGCAGCCCGTGCTGCCGGGATCAACGCCGGTCCGTCAGGGGTCGCCCTCATCAATCCCGCACCGTCTTCAGTCCGAGCCGCGTGATGCGGTCGATCAACTGCGGGAAACTCAGCCCGGCCTTCAGCGCCGACTGCGCAAAGTCTTCGTCCGGCGCCAGCATCGGATTCGGATTCGCCTCGATCACATAGACTTCGTTCCTGGCGGTCAGTCGCAGGTCCAGCCGCGCGTAGCCGTCGATCGTCAGCAGATGATAGACGCGTTTGCAGATCGCCTCGATGTTCCTCACGACCGCCGGCTCCAATCCCTCGGCAAAGCGGTTTTCCAGGCCCCAGCGCGCACGGTAGGCCTCGTCCCACTTCGCCTTGTAGGTGGCGATCTTCGGCTCGTCCGGCGGCACTTCCCGGAAGACCAGCTCGCGAATCGGGAACACCTGCAGGCGGTGGTTGCCGATCACGCCCACATACAATTCGCGCCCCTCGATGTATTCCTCGGCGATGACATCGTTGTCCGTCTTCTCGTGGATGAACTGGACCCGCTCGTTAAACTGCTCGTCGGTCTCCACAAACGATGCCTGCGAAATACCGTAGGACGCCTCCTCCTTGAGCGGTTTGATGAGAATGGGAAACCGCAGTCGCTTCGGTCGCACTATGCGCTTGCCGCGCGGGATGATCACGAAGTCCGCCGTGTGGATGCGATGATAGCTGAGTATTTTTTTTGAGATGCCCTTGTCCTTGCAGAGCGTCAGCCCGGTGGAGCCGCAGCC
>JANJTQ010000283.1 GCA_024711005.1 Opitutaceae bacterium
CCCGAACAGGTCCGGTCGTTTTACGACCAAGATCGAACAGTTTCCCGTGTAGTCCGCATGGATGAGCGTGTTTACCAATGCTTCGCGCAGCGCCTCATGCACCGGAGTATCCTCGACGCGTTGATCCCCCTTCAGGGCGAAGGGCACCTTGAGGCCGGCCGTCAGCTTTGCGTAAACCTGCCGATAAAAGTCATAAAGGTTGCCCGACCATGAAAAGTCCGTCGTCAACCGATCGACCCACCGGGCTTCGGTTACGGCGCGCGGACGCTCTTGATAATCGACGATGTAGCGTGGGATGGCGTCGAGGATCGAGCGTAGCTTCCCGAACATCAGCAGGCCGGCGACGGTGAGCCCTTCCTTGCCCGTTTGACGATCCTTTCGATAGCCGCCGAGCTGCTGGAGAAATTCCAACGCGTCGAGGTTGTTCAATACATGGGCGGGCTGCCGGTTCGCGAAGTTTTGCCGGTAGATGCGCAGGCTTTCCAAATCGACGTCCTCCAAACTAAAACCTTCCAACAAGGTGTTGTCTTGGGTGTCGCGAACACGTTCCCCGAGCATGTGTTCCACGACCTCGCGGGTGCAGCGATAATCGCCCTCGTTGTTGCGCCGAAAGGTGCCGGTGAGTGGGTTCTCGCCGATATGCACCGGACGCGCTCTGCGGTCGGCACGAGGAATATTAACAAACACGATCGTCACGTCACCGACTTGGCGTCGGGTAATCTCTCGATCGGACAATAGGTTGACGCTGATGATCTGCCGGTTGTTTGCCTGATCGAAGAGCGTTTGAATGACCTTTTCGCAATCGGCGACGCCCACCGCCACCGGGTTCTTGTCCACTTCTTTTACCCCGAGCACGATCAAACCGCCGTCAGTATTGGCCATGGCGGAATAGCTTTCCCAAAAAGATTTTGGGAGTTGCCCGGTTCCGTCGCGCCCGTGTGCGGTTTTGAACTCAAGATCGACCCGCTCGTTAAGATTCTGGAGATCAAAGAAATCGTCTTTGGGTGTTGGATTCATGGCGGGAGATGGATCGATACGGAGTGGTTATGAGCGGTCCAAAACAGCCTTGGGCGTTTCCGAATCGGAAACGCCGGGCGGCTGCCAGTGGCGGACGTCGATCTTGCCGGTCACGGCGGCGGAGATCAGGGCGGTGCGGCGTTCTTGGAGGAGGGTGATCTGCTCCGTGCATCGTGTCTCAAGCTTATCGAATGCCTCCAATTGGCCGAAAACGTATTCCATAATTTCCGTGCGCTCCGCTTCCGGCGGGATCACCAGCGGAGTTTCCTTAACGTTGGTGGACGATATCGAAGCCAAATTCGTGCTCTGCTTGGCCACGCAATAGAAATGAAATTTCGCGTAGCTGGCTCGCGTGAGAAGGTCCAACCACTCGGGCTCGATCCCGGTCGGCCTAATTGCAAAAACATGATTCTGGTGAATGCACGGGGAAATCTGTGACCTCCAGACGGCACCCCGTCCGAGCTTATCATTGTCTCCACCTTCGTTCATGAGGACGTCACCGTCTCTTAGCGAATATCTTTCAAGCTGGTTGGGCTCGATCTGGATTTGGTGCACCTCGGATAGATCAAGATAACCGTCCTGCACGTTAGCGACGCGTAGCATCGGAACGCTAATGCTTACCCGTTCTGACAAATCCTTTCCTTTTGGCATCCCAGACTGAAGTGCCGATGCGTGCTTTAGTCGCCGCACGATCCAATGCGCGGGGACTTGGCCGAGCCAGGGGATGCCGGAGTCTTTGAGGGGGGCGTGGGGATTGAGGCCTTTGGTCACGGCATGGCTGATCACGGCCTGCCGTTTTTCTTTCAGCAGTCGGATCAACTCTTCCTGCTTTTCGATCAACCGATCGATCTTCGCCGTCTCGTGGTCAAGGAACGCCGCGATTTGGGTTTGTTCGGGGAGGGGTGGAAGAATGAGGGGAATCGCGCCGAACTGTTCGTAGTTGATCGCCTTACCGTCTCTCAAGCTGTCGGTCGTAGCTTGTAGGGCGGAGATGTAAGGCCGGCTCTTGAATAGGTGTTTGTAGAAGGCTGAGACGACGGGCTTGATGGCCCGCAAAACGGTGTAGGCTGGGGAAACGCATCCCGTGTAGGCGCTGTATTCGATGCCGCCTTCAAAGCTCCTCAGGCTGATCACGAAGTCGTGTTTCTCGACGTGGCGAAAGGTGCTCGTCCCTTTGAGCGCGAGCATGACCTTGGCGTCGTTGAGTTCCATCATCAGCGACTGCGGAACGACGCCGAACTTCTGGCTGGCGGCGAGTTGCTCGTCAGTGGAGTGAGCCGTCTCCCGGCAGCTTTCAAAGATGCGTTTGCCGTCGAAAATTTCCCACGATTCGGGAACCGATTCCAGCCACGCGGTGCCGGTGGCTTTATACTTCGGATACGCCCGATACCGACCGTCGCTCACGAGTGGACCTCCTGCAGGAGCTTCATGATTTCGGCGCTGACGGCGTCGAGGTCGGCGTCGATCTCAGCGAGGTCGCGCGGGGGCTGGTATTGATAAAAATGGCGGTTGAAGGGGATTTCGTAGCCGACGAGACCGACTTGGTCGTCCTTGGGGTCGCGTTTGGTGGCGTCGATCCACGCGTCGGGCACGTGGGGCAGGACTTCCTTCTGGAAATAGGCCTCGTTGAGCGCGTCCACCGACTGGCTGGGATCGAGGGCGACATTCTCGAAATCCCGTAGGTCGGAGTCGGGTTCGTATTCGACCAGCTGTTTATCGACAGCAAAGAGGCCGTAGAAGGGGGCGGGTTTGCCGGTCTTGTGCACTTTTTTGATGACCTTGGCGGCGGCGGGGTTTTTCCACGAGACGGCCGCGGTGATCTGCTTGTTCTCCTTGGCGTCGAGTTTGAGGCCGGTGGCAGCGAGGGCGTCGTCGAAACCATTGAAATCGTCGTGCTGGACGGTGCCGAGCTTGGCCTGGAGCTGGCGGGCCTTGAGCAGGACGGCGCGTTGCTCGCGCCAGGTGGACGCGGCGAGCAGGTCTTTGACGTGCTTCTCTTTCAGCTCAGGGAAGTCGGCCTTGAGGGCGGTGCGGACCTCGGTCTCGTTTTCGGCAAGGTCGCCGTAGGTTTTGTCCTTCGGGTCGTCGATCCAGGACTGGCCGTAGGTCTCGAAAATCCAGCGCATGGGGGCCTCGAGCGCGCCGGAGCAGAAGCGAAGAGACGCGAGGCGTTCGTCGCTGAATTGCCAGGAGAGGCGGAGCGGGCGCTCGATGGTGATGCGGCGGTAGCCGAATTCGTGGTTTTTGAAGACTTTTGCGGCGAAGGTTTTTTCCGGCTCGGTTTTCGGCGCGGCGGCGGGGCGGCCGCGGCTGCTCTTGGTCTCGGCGGGTTTGTCGAGCGCGGTGGGCTCGACGGGGGCGAAGTCGCCGAAGGCGCGGGTGATCGTCTTGATGTCGGCCTCGCTCATCTCCTGGCGTTTTGAACCGAGGGATTTTCGCATTTTGCCGCAGAGGTTGACGCCGTTGATGAGCATGACGCGGCCGCGGCGCTCGGGGGCTTTTTTGTTGGAGAGCAGCCAGACGTAGGTGGCGATGCCGGTGTTGTAGAACATGTCGGTCGGCAGGGCGACGATGGCCTCGAGCAGGTCGTTCTCGAGGATGTGGCGGCGGATCTCGGACTCGCCGGAGCCGGCGCCGCCGGTGAAGAGCGGGGAGCCGTTAAGGATGATGCCGATGCGGGCGCCGCCCTCGCGGGGATCACGAAGCTTGCTCAGGAGGTGGAGGAGGAAGAGCAGCGAGCCGTCGGAGACGCGGGGCAGGCCGGGACCGAAGCGGCCTTCGTAGCCTTTTTCGGTGTGCTCTTTGAGGATGTCGCCCTCGATCTTTTTCCAATCCACGCCGAAGGGCGGGTTGGAGAGCATGTAGTCGAACTTGTCGGCGTAGAGCTGATCGTTGGAGAGGGTGTTGCCGAGTTTGATGCGGGAGACGTCCTGGCCCTTGATGAGCATGTCGCCTTTGCAGATGGCGTAGCTCTCGGGGTTGAGCTCCTGGCCGAAGGCGCGGATGACGGCGCGGGGATTGAGCTCGTGCACATACTCCATGCCGGCGGAGAGGAAGCCGCCGGTGCCGGCGGTGGGATCGTAGATAGTGCGGATGATGCCGGGCTTGGTCAGGGCCTCGTCGTCCTCCATGAAGACGAGCGAAGTGGTGAGGCGCACGATGTCGCGCGGCGTGAAGTGTTCGCCGGCGGTCTCGTTGGAGCTTTCGGCGAAGCGCCGGATGAGCTCCTCGAAGACGAGGCCCATCTCGTGGTTGGAGACGACGGCGGGGCTGAGGTCGGACTGGCGGACGCGCTGGACGACCTTGTAGAGGAGGTTGGCGTCGTTGAGCTGGCCGATGAATTCGGCAAAGTTGAAATACTCGAAAATCTCGCGGGCGTCGCGGGAGAAAGCGGAGACGTAGGAGAGGAGGTTGGCCTTGATGCCGGATTCGCCGAGGGTGGAGAGGTCCATCCGCGAGGTGTTGAAGAAGGAGAGGCCGCCGGTGGCGCGGAGGAGGAGCTTTTCCTGAGCCTCCTCGGGGAGCTTCTGTTTGGCGAGCTTTTCGGCCTCGGCGAGGACGGCGGGCTTGGTCGGGGCCAGCACGCACTCGAGGCGGCGGAGGAGGGTGAAGGGGAGGATGATGCGGCCGTATTGGCTCTGCTTGAAGTCACCGCGGAGAAGGTCGGCGATGGACCAGGAGTAGGCGGCGAGGTTGTTGGAAGATTGGGACACGGGGAAGTTGAGAGTAGCGAGTAGTGAGTAGCGAGTAGGCGGAACGGAGGAGCTCCGATTGGTCGATGCGTAGGGTTTTGAGCTTCGCAACCGGCTAGGGCAACGTTGGGTTCGGGAAATTATCGGGAAATCCCCGTTGGGCGGGAGGATCGGCGGGGTGGGCGACGGGAACTCCCTGAACTCAGGGTCAGGGCTACACGGGCTGCGGTGTTTTTTTACTGTGCTTGAGGCGTGGGTCGTGTCCTTCTCGGCGGTTGTCGTGTTCTGCCGGACGGCCCGGCGGTCCGTCTCTACCTTCATTCCCTTTTTATCATGTCTTCTTCAGGTATCGTTCATCTCGTTGGCGCCGGTCCCGGCGATGTGGGTCTTGTCACCTTCCGCGCCAAGGAACTCATCTCGCAGGCCGACGTTCTCGTTTACGACTACCTGGTCCATCCCGAGTTGGTGAAGTGGTGCCGTGCCGAATGTGAGATCTTCTACGTGGGCAAAAAAGCAGGGGACCATTCCGTTCCTCAGGACGAAATCGAGTCGCTCTTGGTGACCCATGCCAAGGCCGGCAAGAAGGTCGTGCGTCTCAAGGGCGGCGATCCCTTCATCTTCGGTCGCGGGGGCGAGGAGGTCCGCACGTTGGCCAAGGCCGGCATTCCCTTTGAAATCGTTCCCGGCGTGACCGCCGCGATCGCCGCCGGCGCCTATGCGGGCATTCCGCTCACGTATCGCAATGTCAGCACGTCGCTCGTTCTTCTCACCGGCCACGAAGATCCCACCAAGAAGGAAGCCCAGGTCGACTGGCGCAGCTATGGCGCGCTCAAAAACACAACGCTCGCGATCTATATGGGCATGGGCCGGCTCGCTTATATCCTGGCCGAACTTCAGGCCGGCGGGCTTTCACCGACCACTCCGGCCGCCGTCGTGCAATGGGCCTCGCTTGGCCGTCAGCGCAGCGTCACCGGCACGGTTGCCGATCTCGCCGCGCGCGTGGCCGAAGCCGGACTCGCCGCGCCCGCGATTATCTTTATCGGCGAGGTGGTGCGCGATCACGAGTCCATCGACTGGTTTGAGCATCTGCCGCTTTTCGGCCGACGCGTTGTGATCACCCGCACGCGCGACCAGAACAGCGAACTGCGCGACAAGCTTGAGACGCTCGGAGCGGAGGTGATCGAACTGCCGCTCATCACCATCAGCAAACACACGGACCGCGTTGGTTTCGTCGAAATCCTCGCGGAACTCGGAAGCTACGACTGGATCGTGTTCACGAGTGCGAACGGCGTTCGCTATTTCTTCGAGGATTTCCTCAAGGGCTTCAAAGATATCCGCTCGTTGGGACTGCTGCGTTTCGCCTGCGTGGGCAAGGCGACCGCGCGCGAAATCGAGCGGTACCACATCAAGGTCGAATGCATGCCCGATACCGCGACGGGAGAGTCGTTGGCCGACGCGCTCGTGGCGACCGGCAGCCTCGACAGCGCGAAGGTGATCGTGGTGACCGGCAATCTTAACCGTGACGTGCTCGTCCGGAAGCTCGAGTCGGGTGGGGCGATCGTTGACCGTCTGCTGCTCTACAAGACGGAGAAGACCGATCTTGCGCATGATCCGATCGCCGACGACTTCCGCGAAAAAGGGGCCGACGCGATTCTCTTTGCCAGTTCGTCCGCCGTGCAGTCGTTCAACGAGCAGGCCGCGGTGTTGAAGCTTGCCAAAGGAGCGAAGCGTCCGCTGGCCGGCAGCATCGGGCCGCAGACGAGTGAAACGATGAAGAAGGTCGGTCTGCCGATCGGCTTCGAGTCGAAGAAGCCGAGTCTGGATTCGTTGATCGAGGCCTTGATCAAAAACCTGAAGGACTGAGAAGGGGCCGTAGCGAGGAACAAGAGCAACCCGGTTCCGGGATCGCTTCGTTCTCGTTCTCTTACTCCTTCTCGTTCTCCTCCGAGCCGAACGCCCAGCCGCATCGAGAACGAGTAAGAGTAGGAGAACGAGAACGATTACCTCCGGTCGCTCACGATCCCCGCCACATCTTTCAAACCGACGGCTTCGGCTGGATCGGCTTCGTCAACAAAACCGTGTTCAATCCCGGGAGGCGTTCGGAGAACTCTTCGTGTTCGTTGGCCTGACGCAGGGCGCGTTGAACCATGCCCATTTTGGCGTCGAGGTTGTCGATCATCGACACGAACACGGCCTCGGGTGTGGCGGCGTAGACGGCCGCGCCCCATTCGGGTTCGCCTTGATGACTGAGGACAATGTGTTCGAGCCGTTCCAGTCGTTCGGAGTCGAGGCGGGCTTTGATGCCGTGTTTGCGCGCGAGTTGATAACCCAGCACCACGTGGCCTTGGAGAATGCCTTTGCGGCTGCGCTTCGTCGCGAGGGAGCCTTCGTATTCGGCGGTCTTGCCGGTGTCGTGCAGAAGAATGCCGGCCATCGCGAGGTCGCCGTCGACCTCGGGATAGAGGGGCAGGAGCGCTTTGCAGGCGCGCGCCATGTGAATCGTATGCTCAAGCAAACCGTGACGGTAGGCGTGGTGCATGGAGACGGCCGCGGGCGTCCACTTGAACAGGTCGCCGACTTCTTCGAACACCCCTCGGACGGTCATCCGGAGTTCGTCGTGGGCAATCGCGTCGATGAAGGCTTGAAACTCGGCCCACAACTCGGCGGCGGGTTCCGGGGCGACTTCGACGAGGTTGTCGATCAGTCCGGGGGCTGAGAGTTCCTCCTCGGAGAGCGGGATCACCTTGAGGAGCTTGGGCGAGAGGCGTCCGTTGTAATAATCGATGCGGCCTTCGATATGCAGGACGCCGCCTTCGCCAGCGGCTTTTACCGTGTCGAATACCGCGCCGTCGTTGAAAAGCGTGCAGCCGAAGGAGCCGGTGCGGTCGCCGAGGTCCAGCGTGAGGAACGGATTGCCATTGGATGCCGTTTTGGTCGCGAGTTTTTTCACCACGAGGATGCTGGCGAAGGGGCGACCGGAGCCGTTTTCGAGGGCCTTGAGTTCACGGACGGAGAGCAGCGGGAGTGCGTCGGACATGGTGGCGGAGGTCTTCAGGAATATTTTTTGACGAGTTGGGTGAAGCCCTTGAAGAAGGGATGTCCGGCGTCGTGAAGCAGGGCGTAAAAAACGGTCTCGGACGGCAGCAGGTGAATGCCGGCGCGGGCGAGTGCGCCGAGGCAAACGGCGGCGTCGGCCGGACGGCGGGCGCCGATCGCGTCGGTGAGCACCGTGACCTGCAGGTCGGCGTCGAGCGCGCCCAAG
>JANJTQ010000295.1 GCA_024711005.1 Opitutaceae bacterium
GGCCCATGTTCCACTTGTAGTCGAAGCCGATGCCGCCGTCCTTGACGGGTTTCGAAATGCCGGCGAACGCGGTGGACTCCTCCGCGATCATGAGCACGCCGGGATAATACGAATGAACCAGGTCGTTGGTGCTTCGCAGGAAATCGATGGCCTCGATGTTTTCGCGGCCGCCGAACTTGTTGGGGATCCACTCGCCTTCCTTGCGCGAGTAATCGAGGTAGAGCATCGAGGCGACCGCGTCGACGCGCAGGCCGTCGAGGTGGTAGCGATCGAGCCAGGCAAGGGCGTTGGCAACGAGGAAGCAGCGCACTTCGTTGCGGCCAAAGTTGAAAATCAACGTGCCCCAATCCATGTGCGCTCCCTGGCGCGGATCGGCGTGTTCGTAGAGGTGCGTGCCGTCGAACTCGGCGAGGGCAAAGCTGTCGCGCGGGAAATGCGCCGGCACCCAGTCGAGAATGACGCCGATCCCGCGCTGGTGCAGGTGGTCGACGAAGAATGCGAAGTCCGCCGGCGTGCCAAAGCGGTGGGTCGGCGCGAAGAAACCCGTGACTTGATAGCCCCACGAGCCGTCGAACGGATGCTCCGCCACCGGCATGATCTCGATGTGGGTGAAACCCATTTCGGTGACATAGTCGGCCAGCATCGGCGCCAGTTCACGATAGCTGAAAGGGCGGTTGCCGTCCTCGACTTTCCGCTTCCACGAACCGAGGTGCACCTCGTAAATCGACACCGGACGATCGATCCGGCCGGCCTCGGCCGCACGTTTTTCCATCCAGGCGGAATCGTTCCACTCGTGGGTGCGCACGTTGCACACAATGGAGGCGTTGCCGGGAGGCGCCTCGAAATAGGAACCGTACGGATCGGTCTTGATCAGGATGTTCTTCGCCTGGTCGAGGAGCTCGTATTTGTAGAGCTCGCCCTCGCCGAGACCGGGAACGAACAGTTCCCACACGCCCGAGGCGCCGAGCGGACGCATCGGATGATACCGCCCGTCCCAGTGGTTGAAATTGCCGACGACCGAAACACGCGCCGCGCTCGGCGCCCACACCGCGAACGAGACGCCCGGCACCCCGTCGATCACCCGGAGATGGGCCCCGAGCTTTTCATAAATGCGGTGTTCGTTGCCCTCGTTGAAGAGGTACAGATCCTGTTCTCCGAGCGTAGGGAGAAATGAATACGGATCGAAAAACTGGCGGATCTCGCCGCTGTGCAAGGTCGCGCGGAGCTGGTAGCGGAACACGGCGTCACGTCCGGGGATGAAGACCTCGAAAAATCCTTCCGGGGCCAGCAACTCCATCTCGATCGCGGGTTCGGATTTTTTGGCGAGGTCCACCACTTCGCAGGCCTTCGCCTCACGGATGAAGGCCCGGACGAGAACGCCTTGACTACGTCCTTTTTTGAAGGGCCGCATCCCCAGGAAATCGTGAGGACAGGCGTTGCGGGCTTCGATAAAGGAGGTGAGTTCGGCAGGAGTAAGGCGCACGCGGTGATAAAGGGTTGCGGGGAATGTGCAGACAGCCTGATGCCACGTCCAGAATGGGTTTTACAAAACCCGATAAATCAGGGCGCGCCCCGAGGCCCGGGCACCAAAGGTCCACGTAGCAGCCCGATCAGCCCGTGTTTTTCAGGCCTCCGGAGATGCCGTTGATCGTCAGCTCGACAACGGCGCGCGTGGCGGCGTCCTCTGTCTTGGAGAGCTTCCCGGCGCGCAGGCGGCGCATCATTTCCACCTGAATATAATTGAGCGGATCGATGTACGGGTTGCGCAGTTGCACCGACTTCAACAGCACGGGCTCGCCGGCGAGGAGTTGCTTCTGGCCGGTGATCGCCAGGATCGCCTTCTCGGTGCGCTCAAACTCATCACGCAGGATGCCGAAGATGCGGTCGCGAATCTTTTTGTCCACAACGAGACCGGAGTAGAGTTCGGCGATACCCATGTCCGCCTTCCGCATCGTGAGCTGGGCGTTCTCGATGAGCGTTTCGAAGAACGGCCATTCCGCATGCAGGGTGCGCAGGAGTTTTTTGCCTTCGGGGCCTCGTTTGAGCACGGCTTCGAGCGCGGAGCCGAGACCATACCAGCCAGGGAAGTTGAACCGGCTCTGCATCCACGAAAACACCCAGGGAATCGCCCGGAGGTCCTCCACGCTCGTGGTGTTGCGGCGGAAAGTGGGGCGCGAACCGAACTTCAGGTTGCTGATCTCGTCGATCGGCGTGGCCTGCTTCCAGAACACGAGAAACTCGGGATCTTTGTGCACGAGTTTTTCGTAGGCGGCAAAACCGGCGGCGCTCATCGTCTCCATCGCATCGGTCCAGTCGGCCGGCGGCACGAAGGGATGTTGCGCGGCGTGCGAACCGAGCAGAACGCCATAAGCCATCTGCTCCAGGATACGGTGCGCGAGGTCGGGATCGTGATAACGGGTCGACAACACCTCTCCTTGCTCGGTCACACGAATGCCGCCATCGCGCAGGCCGATCGGCTGCGCAAGAATCGCCTTCGCGGCCGGGCCGCCGCCACGCGCGATGCTGCCGCCACGTCCATGGAACAGCGTGACGCGTACGTCATGTTCGCGGCAGACGGACGTGATGGATTCCTGCGCCTTGTAGAGCGCCCAGTTGGCCGTGAGATAACCGCAGTCCTTGTTGGAATCGGAGTAGCCCAGCATGACGTGCTGGTGTCCGGTGGCGGCTTTCAAGATCGGCGCGTAGACCGGATGCGCGAACAGCGCGGCGAGTATCTCCGGCGCGCGGTTGAGATCGTCGAGCGTCTCGAAGAGCGGAGCGATCGGCATCGACGCACCGGTGAGTTTCATCAGGTAGACAACCTCAAGCACGTCGGAGACGGCGTCGGTCATGCTGATGATATAAATACCGAGGGAAGCCGGCCCGAATTTCGCGGACGTCAACGCGGCGACACGAAGCGGATCGAGAATATTGCGGGTCGAAGCGGAGAGTTTGCCCAACGCGGCCGTGCGCAGCGGACGCGCGGAGCCGATGGCGGCGGCGAGCAGGTCGCGTTTTTCCTCTTCGGAAAGCTTCGCGTAGTCGGAGCGGCCGAGCAGCTCGCCGACAGCCGTCTCGTGCGGACCGGAGTGCTGGCGCAGGTCCAGGTGGGACGCATGCAGGCCGAAGATGTCGAGCTGATGACGGAGCGCTTGCAATTCGCCGTCGGCGAGGAGCGCGCCGCGACTGGCGAGCAGACTTTCGCGAATGGCCTCGAAGGTTTCGTGCAACGTCTCGACCGGCAACGCGGGCTCGTCGTCCGTGGCGCCCGGCATGAGCACCGCGCTATCGCGAGCCTCGTCGAGGGCCAGCGCGAGGCGTTCGCGAAGGCCGCTCAGGAGCAACCGATAGGGTTCGTGCGGGTAACGATCGCCGATTTTTTCGACGTGGGCCGACAGATGACGGCTGCCTTTGAGCAGGCGATACACCTCGGACGAAACGGTATCGCGCAGGTCCGACACCGTTAGCACGTGCAACAGGTCGGAAACCCCGGCGTGCATTTTCCTCACCGCAAGCCGGCGATGCAGCGCAAGGATGTCGGCCGTCACTCCGGCCGTGACGTTGGGGTTGCCATCGCGGTCGCCGCCGATCCAGGAACCGAATACGAGCCAGCGCACGGGCGGCTTGACCTCGGGATAGTGCAGCTTGAGCGCTCGTTCCATGTCGGCGTGAAGACGCGGCAAGGCCTGATAAAGCGTCGTGTCCAGGTACCACAAACCGGTGCGCGCTTCGTCCGCCACCTCGGGACGGGCGGTGCGGCTGCGATCCGTGAGCCACAACGAGGCGATCTCGCGCTCCACGCAGGCGGGATCGGCGAACGCGAGCCCGTTGACCTCCGGGTGGCTGCGCTGGCGCAGGATTCCGGCGAGGTTCTGGAGTTTCGTCAGCAGGGTGCGGCGCTTGGACTCCGTCGGGTGGGCCGTGAAAACCAGGTCAATGAACATGCGGTCGACCAACTGCTGCATCTCCCGGGTGGACACGCCGCGTTGTTTCAGTTCGAGCACCGCGGCCTCGATGGATTCGCGGATGGGCAGGCTGTCGGGCGATTTTACGTCGGCGGCCAGACGGGCGGCCCTCCGGCGGCGTAGCAGCAGCACGCGGAAATTTTCCTCCGCCAGATTCACCAACTCGAAATAAAGGGTGAAGGCCATCGCCTGGTTGAACGCCTCCGCCGGCGTGAGCCTTGCGATCGTCTCGCTCAGGGCCGGCGCCGCGTCCTCGTCTCCGGCGCGACTGGCCTTGGCCAAGGTGCGCAGGCGCTCGACGGTGGCGAGGGTCGCGGGTCCTTCCAGACGGGTGATCACCCGTCCCAACGCGGTTCCCAACGTGCGAATCTCGGTCCTAAGGTGGGAAAGTTCTTTGAGGGCGGTGGAGGTGTGTGAAACGGAGGAGCTGGCCATGTGTAGGTGATCGACGTTGGGTGGGCGCAGACGATGCGTGGGTTGTCAGGTGCCTGAAAGCGAAAAGTGCGCCGGTTCCTGTTACGCTCCGCGAAGTTCCCTCACTTTGGGAGCTTGCTTGCCGCCGGCCGGCCCGCCTTATTTGCGGGCCACCGTGACCAGACGCCTACTCCCCGTCCTC
>JANJTQ010000330.1 GCA_024711005.1 Opitutaceae bacterium
CGTCGATGTGCGCCGCCGCCAGAATCACCAAGGCGCGCCGCAACGCCGGATCCGTCACGACTTCCGCCGCAGCCAGCGCGCAGGCGGGAAAACCGGCGATGTTGCCGGGCTCGTTCCACATGTGCGCCTTCTCGCCTTGGGGGACCCAGCCGTCGGCGTCGTCGAGCTTCCGAAAATCCCACATGTTCCGGGAGCGTCGTAGCATGACGCCGGCCCATGCCTCGATTTTCTCGCGCAGACCCTTTGGAGCGCGGTCCGGGAAGGCCTGCAAAAAATACACCATGCCGGGGATCGTGATGTGCTCGCTCAGGCGCTGGCCCTTGGTCACCAGCGGATCGTTCCAATCGAGGTTCTGAATTTGCCACTCGCACTGGCGAACCGAGGCCTCGAAGAACCGTTCGGCGTCGGGCAGTTTTTCACGCCGTGCCACCTCATACATCAGGAGATTCGGTTGCAGGGAATGGCCGGGCGGAAGCTCACCCTTGGTTCCGCTGTAGGTGGTCTTCAAAGCGAACAAGTCGTGCTCGGGGCTCTTGTCATGGGCATACGTGAGCGCGACGGTTTTCTCCGCCCAGTTGTCCAGCGCGAAGCGGAGAGTTTTTCGGTAGGCGCTTTCCGGTATCCAGTCATTGAAATATGGATACGCGTAAAGAAACCAGGCCACCTGCTCCTTGAAGAGTTCGTGCGTCAGATTCTGGGTGACGATCACATCGGTGCCCCAGTGAATGAGCTTCACGACGTCAGGTGCGTCCTCCGAGTAAGGCTCCAGTGCACCCCACAGCGTCGTCTGATCGGGACCCGGTTTCTGATAGGCGACCTGACGCGGCATGCGTCGATAAGCGTCGGGGTTGGACAGATACTGCGCGACGAGGGTGTTGACCTCGTAGGCAAAGGCATGGTCATCCCTCCATCCATACGATTTGTCACGAGGCGAAGTGTAGGTCCCGACGTGATGCCGGGAGCCGATCATGAAATCGATAGCGTTCTGGTAGGACACCCGTTCGATCCACCACGGTCCGATCGAGAAAGGCACCGAAACCAAACCGCCGGCGACGACGACGTATTCGCCCGGCTTAACGGGCTCGAACGAGGAGAAATCGCCGATGTGGCCGGTGATCCTGCCGGTGAACAGCGGGCGGCCCGACCCTTTTTTCCGCACCGCGAATTCGGTGCCATCCTGCAGAGTCGGCGCCGTGAACCGTTTCGGCCAGCCGAGGTCATAGCCGCTTTGATTCACATACAGCGGCACGAGCGGCTCCGTGGGTTCGGGATCGACCTTTATCGATGCGACGGCGGAGGCCGTAAGAAACAAAAAGAGGAGGTTTTCCTTCATGGGTTGTGATTGAGAACGCGTCAGCCGGTGATTGCGGGGGCGGGTTCGCTCCCCGGCGCCCACGGGCGGCGCGCGAAGCGCCAGACCAGCCAGAAGGCCAAGGGATGGACGAGCGCCATCGAGTAGAAGCAGACGGAGTAGGAAAAGTGCGAGACCGCCCAGCCGACCGCCTGGTTCATGAAGATTCCGCCGAGCGCGCTGCCGGCGGCGATGAAGCCGAAGGCGGTGCCGAGGATCGATTTCGGGATGAGGTCGACGATATATGAGGTGATGCTCGTCAACCAGGCCGCGTGCGCCAGCGCCACGACCATCGCGAGAGCAAACACGCTCCCCGTCGCGGAAACCGTGGGAACCAGAAGAGACACAGGCGTGAGGCAGGCGCAGATCAGCATCACACGACGCCGGGCCACGCGCGCGTTGGTTCCGCTTTTGATGAGCCAGCTCGCCAGGAACCCGGCGAGGAGGAATCCCGCGTCCGCCGCGATGAAGACTTTCCACATACCCACCAACTCCAACTGATCCAGGCCGCGGACCGTGTGGAGGTATTTCGGCAGCCAGAACAGATAAAAATACCACAGCGGATCGGTGAGCATCCGCGCGCCCATCAACGCCCAGGCCGCGCGGCTGGTGAGAATCGTTTTCCAGAGCGCTTTTTCACCGGGCTTCGGAAGGTCGTCCTTCTCCGCGCCGCGTCCGGCGAGGATCAGTTCGCGTTCGCCGTCGGTGAGCCACGGATGGGTTTCCGGTGAGCGATAAAAGATCAGCCACAGCGCGACGAAGATCAACCCAAGCAAACCCGTGACCACAAATGCGCCGCGCCACGAGTAAAGGCTGGCGATGGTGATCACCAAGATCGGTGCGAGCGTCGCCCCGACGGCGCCACCCATTGAATAAAGTCCCACGGCGATGCCGCGATCTTTCGCAGGGAACCATTCGCTGACGACCTTCGGCGAGGCGGTGTAGCCCCCCGCTTCGCCCAACCCGAGAAGAAAACGAAACGCGCCCAGCGACAGCGCGCCGCGCGCCAGGCCGGTCAACGCATTCGATATCGACCACCAGCCGACGAACAACGCCATGCTCAGCCGGGCGCCGAGCGCGTCCACCACCCGGCCGGAAAGCAGGTAAGCCACCGTGTAGGCCGCGAGAAAAAAACTCACGATGGTGGCATACTGCTGATCGCTCAGATCGAGGTCGGCCTGAATGGTGGGGGCCAGGATGGAGAGCGCCTGCCGGTCGATGTAGTTGAGAATGGAGGCGAGAAAGAGCAGGCCGGCGATCCACCAGCGCAGATGGGGGACTTTCATGGAATGACTGGAATGCCAAGAGGCCGTTCCGAACAAGATTTTGTGCACGGACGGGGCGCCCAAGCGTTTAAAGCCCCGGTCCCTTGCGAGGGCCGGGGCTTGTTTGAACGGACGAAGTAAACGTACGAAGAATCAACGGCACTTGCGGCGTTGTGCCAACGCCAGGCCGAGTGCGGCGACTCCACCGAGAAGCGCGTAGGTGGCGGGCTCGGGGATGGCGGAGGTAACGCTGTAGTTATCGAAATCGATGATGGTGGAGCTTCCGCCTTGGCTGATCCGGTTTCGATATCCGAAGAATTCACCTGCCAGCGGACTTGTATCACTGGCTGTCGCCGAGGTTCCGATCTGTGTGGTTCCGGTCGCGTCAAACAGGCCGAGTGTCATATTCAGCGTGGAGCCGATAATCGATCCTTGGAGACGCAGTGTGTAGGTGGTCCCGGCCTCGATCGCCAAATAATTAAAGGTGGAGTTGGCGTCGGCGAGACCGTTGGTGGCAAGGGTATTGCCGGTGAACCCCGAGGTGTCTCCTTGTGCGAGGATTCGCAGTCTGCCGACATCGGTAGAGGAGGAGGTGGCGTTTGCGAAAGAAAAATCCGCGAGGTAAAGCGAATTACCCGAAGTGGTGCTGAACGCAGCAGACGAAGCAAATAAACCAAACCCGAGTGTGGTGCCGTTGGTATTAAGGGTCCCTATCTGCTGAACGGTGAATTGTGTTTCGAGCGTAAACGAGTTTCCCGCCACACCGGTGACCGAGATGGAGTTGGTCGTCGGAGTGGAGTTGGTCTGCCCATAGGTGTTTTTATAGACTCCCCCGTTACCGCCCACTCCGCGTTGGTCGCCTCGGTCGTGAACGCGGTATTGGCACCGGTTCCGCTGAAATCGTTGGCGTAAGGGAAAGTGGCGGCGGCAAGTTGAACGGAGCCGAGCAGGAGCGGAATGGCGAGGAACGGCGCGAGGTTGGTTTTCATCATGAATTGGGGTGTATTGCTTAGTTTTACGCTACCACGTCTGTGCGCCGGCTTGTGAGCACAGTCCTGACCAAGGATGTGTCATTTCCTGATCTTGGGGCGCCAGACCACGCCTGGAGGCTGGGGGCAACTATTCCGACGAAAGCAAATCCACCAACCGATATCTCGCCGGATATACATCTCGTTCTCGCCCCCCGAAATTACATTCGGAAGGACCGCCTCCCAGGGTCGCCGCTACAACGCGTGGTCGGCGGGCAGATTGTCGCCACGCCAGATCCGAACGGAGGACCACGGCTCATCTGCCGCGCTCCAGAAGGGGTCGTCCAGGGGAAGGCCCAGCGGAAGAAACGCGGTGGTGCAAAGGTAGAGACTGCCGGTGCTGATATAGTTTTCCCCAAGGTTGGGTTGCGATCCGCACAAGCCGATGCGCAACCAGCCGTGATCGTCGAAAGTGTCCGGGACCTCTAGCGTGCGACGGATGACGGCATCGAGTGCGCACCGGACCTGGGCAGGCGCGAGGTCCGGGGGCAGCTCGTGTTGCAGCGCCATTTGGGCGAGGTGTTGAAACGCTCCGCACCGATAGGCGAGCGAGCGGCCCAGTGGCGGGAAGCTGCCGTCCGGAGCGACCAGACGTTCGAGCACGGCGGCGTGGCGGCGGGCGCGATTCCGCACTGCCGGAAACAGGCTATCCCAGACGCCCGTGTGCTCTGCGGCCGTGGCGAGCACATCGAGCAGCATGGGCTGGATGACAAAGCTGTTGTAGTAGTCCCAGTGAAATTCCGCGCCGTCACCGTAGACGCCATCGCCTTTATACCACTGCTCGTGCTGACGTACGGCATAATCAATGCGCATGAGATCGCACTCTCCGGTAAAATGCAGGAGTGCCGCTTCGATCATGGCGGAGAAGAGCAGCCAGTTGCTGAAGCCCGGTTGGATGACACGAGTGGAGCGAAGGGCGGAAATCAGCCGGTCTCGAGTGATCTCTGGAAGGCTGGCAAACAGCGCCTGCGGAGCGCGCAGCAAGGCGTGGGCGAGAAACGCCGTGTCGACGAGCGGCTGCCCGCCCTCTGTGAAGTTGAGGCAATCAGGCGAAGCGGGATCGACGGCCTGAGCGAGCGCGGCTTGGGCGAGTGCGCGAAGCTCGCGCTGGGCCGCCGCTTCCCGAGGTTCGGATACGCTTTCCAATTCCAGCCAGGGAGCCAGGCCGGCGAGCGTGCGTGCGAACACTTCCAGATGCACGACCTGCGCACGAGGCGTTGCGTGCCCGTCCCGAGCTTCGATGGGCAGGGTCGCTCGCAGTCGTCCGGCGGCCAGCGCCGAGAGCGGGGGACTCGCGATGCGCCGGAGGAGGCCGACCCAATGCGGGCGGGTTCTGCCAGGCGAAGCGGGGAGGACGGTGTTCATTCATTGGATACGAGAATGCACCGCGGTGGGTGACGAGATACTTTCTACGCTCACTGGTGCGCAGGCCTCTTATCCGGCGGTCATCGGTTTGCGCAGGGTTTTCCCCTCGACCCAATGATTGTCGATGATCAGCACTTGGGCCGTATCGGGCAGGCCGCGCTCCTGGCGATTGAGCATCGAGACGACAAAATCGATGGCGGCGACTCCGATGACATCGTTGCTTTCGTCGATCCCGCTTAACAGCGCCTTGCGGGAGTCGGACTGAATGAGCACCGCCAGCCCGATATCCTCCGGCACGCGCCGGCCTTGCATGCGAAGGACCGGCAGCAGACCGTCGTCGCCGATCGCGATCACCACATCCGGCCGCTCGTCCGAAATCCATGCGGCCAGCTCCGTCAGGTTGGGATGCAAGGCGGGAAACAGCAGCGGGCGCACCCGGTTCTCCGGCGCCATGTCGAACTGGGCTCGAAAAAATGTCGCCGCCCACACGCCGCCCACACGCCGGTCCATTACCTGCGAGAGAAACAACCCCGGGCGTCGATACCCGCGCAGCTGGACTTGCTGCAGAATCGTGGACATCGCCCGGGCTTGATGGGCCGTGACCACATGCAACGGGGGCGCCGACAGCGAATGCCCGATGCGGACCGCGGAAAAGTGCTGCCAGCCGATTCCCTCGATTGTCATACCGGGCTCGGGAGCGGGTCCGACGATGATGGCCCCGATGTTGCGGGCCCTGAGCATCGAGGTCACCCCCGCCGCGCCTTTGCTCGAGGCGGGCAGGGTGATCTCCTCCAGTTGGAATCCCAGTTTTCGCGCCCGCTGCTCGGCATGGGAAAAGTAGTCGCGAAACGTGCGATACTTCCGCCAGTCGGCCTTCACCGGACTCGGGTTAAGCCAGGCGATCACCGAATGAAATGCCGCCGGTCGGCGCGTGGTGCGATACGACGAGAGCGCCCGCAACATCGGGTCGGGCACGTAGCCCATCTTCTCGGCGAGCGCGCGCAACTCGGCGGCCCTGGCTTGAGAGACCCCAGGATGACCGCGCAACGCGCGTGACAGGCTGGTGTAGTGCACTCCGGCGATTGCGGCGATTTCACGAAGGGTCGGCATGATCAACGCTACAGAGAGCGTAACGCGAAGATGGACGCAATTCAGACTTCGGGTATTTCAATCATCAGCGCCGATCACCCCGTTCCGTTGGATCGCGCTTTTGGTCTCTTTCTACGAATCCCGATACGCATTACCCGCACACATGAAATCCATCACACGCTCCCGTCTGTTTGCAGCGCGCCTGGGCCTCGGCCTCGGTGCGCTTG
>JANJTQ010000337.1 GCA_024711005.1 Opitutaceae bacterium
TCTGCTCGTTTCGATCATCAACTACCGTGACGCCAAAACCCGCGGCTTTTTCTGGCAACTTGGCCTGCTCGGCGCCGGCCTGACCGCCTACGTCGCCGGCGTGGCAAGTTACTTCCTCCTCGGCGCCCCGTGATGTCCTCCCAGACCTGAGCTTCGTCATGATCACCGTATCCGAACTTTGGACACGACTTGATTCCCTCGCCTCGCCGCTCCCCGCCGAACGCATCCCCCTCACCTCCGTCCAAGGTCGCATTCTCCGCGAACCGATCCGCGCGCCCGAAGACCAGCCTCCCTTCGACCGTTCCGCCATCGACGGCTACCTCGTCCATGCCGACCAACCCGCCGGCCTCGTCACGCTCGAAGGCGGCATTCAACCCGGTGCGCCGTCTCCGGCCACCGCTCCCGCCCCCGGCACCGCCTTGCGCATCCTCACCGGCAGCGCGCTTCCGCCTGAGAACGCCTCTCTCATCATGCAGGAGGATACCAAACTGTCCGACGACGGCCACCGCCTGCACCTGCTGCAACCGCCTTCGTCCAAACATATTCGTCGTCGCGCTTCCCAAGCTCGCGTCGGTGACACGTTGCTGCCCCCCGGGCAACGCTTGAACGCCGGCGCCCTCGCCTTGCTAGCATCCATCGGCGCGACCCGGCCGGTCGTCAGCCGACGCGCCCGCGTCGCCCATGTGGTCACCGGCGGCGAACTGGTCGCGCCCGACCAGTCCCCCCTCGCCGGGCAGATTCGCGATTCCAACTCGACGCTCATCGCCGCACTGCTCCGCGACGCCGACGCCGATCTCAACTGGCACCGCCGCGTGAAAAACGACGCCCGCACCGCCACCGCCGACGCGCTCGCCGAAGCACTCTCAACGGATGCCGATATCCTTCTCATCAGCGGAGGCGCGAGCGTCGGCGACCACGATCACACCGGTGCGTTGCTCGTCTCGCTCGGCTTTACACTCCACTGTGACAAAGTCGCCAGTCGTCCCGGCAAGCCCTTCATCGCCGCCTCACGCGAAGGACGCCTCGCCTTTGGCCTGCCGGGCAATCCGCTTTCGCACTTCGTGTGTTTTCATCTCTTCGTGAAGCGCGTGCTCGCCCGCCTCGCCGGCACCGAACCCACGTCGCTGGTGCGGGCCACGCTCGCGCCGCGGGCGGAACTCCGCCCCGACTCGCGCGAAACCTGGTGGCCGTGCGTGTGGGCCGACGAAGGTGCGCAACGCCGCGTGCTACCGTTGCCTTGGCGCGACTCGTCCGACCTCACCGTGCTCGGCGCGGCCGAAGGCTTGCTGCGCATACCCGCCAGCGCCAGCCCGGGCGCCGAAGTCGAGGTCCTCCCCTGCCGCTAATTTCGACGTGGGAGCGAGCTTGCTCGCGATTCCGATTCTCCAGAATAAGCTCGCTCCCACACCGACTCACCAATCAGCCATGAAAACCTTTTCCCACCTCGACGAGACCGGCGCCGCCACGATGGTGGACGTCGGTGCGAAACCGCCGCAACTGCGCCGCGCCGTCGCCACCGGCGAGCTGCGTTGCTCACCCGCGACGATTCGCCTGCTGAAAAAACAAGCGCTCCCCAAGGGTGATGTGCTTTCCTGCGCACGCGTCGCCGGGATCATGGCGGCCAAACGCACGGCGGATCTCATCCCGCTGTGCCATCCGCTCGCGCTGGAAAAAGTTTCCGTCGATTTCACCGTCAAACGTGATCGCATTCTCATCACTGCCGAAGCCCGCCTCACGGGCAAAACCGGAATCGAGATGGAAGCCCTCACCGCGGTCTCCGTCGCCGCCCTCACGCTCTACGACATGATGAAGGCCGTCGACAAAGCCATGGTCATCGGCGAGGTCCGCGTGACCACTAAAACCAAGACCTGATGCGCCCACGGAACACACAAATACACAGAAGAATCAAATTCATGACTCCGCCTTTCGTGTATTTGGCGTGTTTCGTGGTTAAGACCTCCGTCTTCTCAAATTCCAACTTCTTCCGTGTATTCCGTGTGTTCCGTGGGCAATAACTCCGAAATCCGACTCCTCCGTGTCTAATCCCCTCCGCATCGCCCGTGTCACCCTCAGCGATCGCGCCTCCGCGGGCGTTTACGCCGACTTGAGCGGTCCCGAAATCGAACGCGTCCTCCTCGCCGCCTTTGACCCCGCGCCCATCATCCTCTCCCGGCTCATTCCCGACGACCGCGCCGTCATCGGCGACACGCTCCGTACTCTTTGCGACATCGACGCCTGCGACCTCGTCGTCACCACCGGCGGCACCGGACCCGCCCCGCGTGATGTCACTCCCGAGGCCACCCGCGATGTCATCGAGCGCGAGCTTCCCGGCTTCGGCGAAGCCATGCGCACCCTAAGCTTCGCACGGGTCCCCACCGCCATCCTCTCACGCGCCACCGCCGGCACACGCGGACGAACCCTGATCGTCAACCTGCCAGGAAATCCCAAAGCCATCGGCGAATGCCTGCCGCCGCTTCTCCCCGCCATCCGAGAATGCCTGAAACATCTCCGAGGCGGTTAGCTCCGCTTCATTCCTTTCCGACTTTCGTGTCATTTTGTGTGTTTCGTGGGCTAAAACTCCATTGCCTTCCCGTATGATCCGCATCGATCACCTCTACCTTTCCCCCGGCCACAATTATTTCGGTCACCACGGCAAACCCGCCGACGAACACCCGATCATCGCCGTGTCCGAACTTGAATGCGTCGCCGGACGCGGTTTGCGCGGAGACCGGTTCTTCGACTACAAGCCCGACTACAAGGGCCAGATCACCTTTTTCTCCGGCGAGATTTACGACGAACTCTGCGCCACCTTGACGCCCGCCGGTTCGCCTCCTCCCCCGCCTTCGGCGTTTCGTCGCAACGTCATCACGCGCGGTATCGATTTGAACACGCTCATCGGGAAAACCTTCACCCTCCAGGGAATCACCTTCGAAGGCGCGGCCGAATGCTCGCCGTGTTATTGGATGGATCAGGCCTTCGCCCCCGGCACGGAAGCCGCTCTCAAAGGTCGCGGCGGCCTGCGCGCCCGTATTCTCACCGACGGCGTCCTGCGCATTGGTACGGCGGACCCGGCATAGGTATCGTCCGGTCCCTCGGCATGGAACCTTCGCCCGCCACCCTTCCCTTTCCCGTCAGCGGCGCAGTTCTGGCTGGCGGACGCTCCTCGCGCATGGGGCGCGACAAGGCGTTTCTGCCACTTGACGGCGTGCCGCTGGTCACCCGCCAAACCGCTCTCCTGCGCAGCCTCGGCATCGATGAGCTCCTCATCTCGGGCCGACCCGGCATCGACTACCGCGTGCCCGATGCCCGGGTCGTCACCGATCGCGTGCCCGACGCCGGCCCGCTCGCCGGACTCGCCGCCGTCCTCACAGCGGCCCGCCATCCCTGGGTGCTCGTCGTCGCGGTTGATCTCCCGCACATCCCGCCGACTTACCTGCAATCTCTTCTGGCTGCGGGCGCCGGTCTCATCGGCGTGGTACCGCACGGACCCCATGGATACGAACCGCTGGTCGCGCTCTACCCTCGCTCCTTTTTGGTTCAGATCGAAACCGCCCTGGCCGAACACCAGCTGGGACTTCAAAGGCTGCTTCACACCGCGGTTCAACAACACCAAATGAAACGCGTCGAAATCGAAGAATCGGAGCGCCCGTTCTTCGTGAACTGGAACACCCCCGAAGACATCCCCAGTCCTTGAGTCACTCAACCTGGTTATTGTCCGGACCGAAACGTCGATGGTGCCGCGCCTTTGTGTCCGCGAAACCAGTGGCAGAAATGCGATTCGCTTCCGAATCCGAGATCCAACGCGATTTCCTTGATGCTCATCTGCGTGTGGGTCAGCAGACGCTCGCTCGTCTCCAGTCGCCGGCGTTCGTAGTACCGTCTCGGTGACACCCCCGTGGCCTTCAGAAACAACGCGTTCAATTGCGAACGTCCCAGTCCGACGTGGCTCACCAAGGTGCGCTCGGAAAACTTTTGGTTAAGCGGATGTCGGTCCAGTTCCATGATCGTTTGCAACACGCGATCGTCCATCGCCCCCACGCGTTTCGGATACACTCCCAGCCACGCCTGCGTCTCCAGATAGGCGGACAACCATCTCGGCAGCATATTCTGCACGCGCAGATAAAGCGGAAATGTACAGGTCGCCGTCGGTAAAAATGCCGAGGCGTTCGGAAAGTTTTTTGCCACCAGGCGCGTAAGCCGCACCGCCACCTTCTCCAGTTGGGGCTGGTCCGCCGCATCAAAGACCACGTTCCGCGGCTGCTCGAGCACCGGCTCGCCACCGGGCCAGGTAAAATGGAAGTGAACGGATAAAATCTCGGCATCATCGCTGAACCGTTGCGTGCGCGTCGGGGTCGCGACGAACACCCACTGACCGGCCGACGCCGTCACGCGCTTGCCGCCCGTCTCCACCGTCACCCGCCCCTTGCGTATCAGCCAGCAGGACGGATCGGGATGCGTCCACGTTCCTTGTTTTCCCATCGGTTGCACCGGTCCTTCATACGCCCACATCAAGCCGTAACGCACACTCGCCCAATCTTGGAAACGCTGGACGGCTTCATATGAGGGCGCGATTTGCGGGGTCGTCTTCATCGGCTGTTTCTACAAGGGTTCTATCATATTTTGAAAGCATGGATAATTGAACTCCGAACGCGGCGGGCGGTTGATGATACCCATCCAATGAGTGCGGAAATCCGAGATGATTGTTGCGATGTTCTTGTCGTTGGCGGCGGGCCCGCCGGCATCGTCGCAGCCACCCAGGCAGCGCGCGCAGGCGCCCGCACCCTTTTGATTGAGAAGAGCGCGATCCTCGGAGGGTCCACCACCTTGAATGGCGTCAATCTCCCGGGCCTTTTCCACGCCTGGGGACGACAGGTGATCGCGGGCATCGGCTGGGAACTGGTGACGGACGCCATACGTGAGTCGGGCGACACGCTTCCGGATTTTTCCACCTGGGCCGACGCTCCCCACTACCGGCTTCAAGTCCCGGTGAACATCGCGGTCTACGCCGCCCTTGCCGATCGCATGGTGATCGAGTCCGGCGCAACCCTTCGCCTGCACACGATGCTCGCCTCGGTGCAATTCACCGAGGACGGCTGGGATGTTCAACTGTGCGGCAAGGAAGGCCTGCATCGCGTGCGGGCCGGCGTGATGGTGGACTGCACGGGCGATGCCAACGCGGTCGCGCTGGCGGGTCTGCCGCTCTCCCGCAATCGCCACCTCCAGCCCGGCACGTTGATCACCAAGGCGGGAGGCTACGATCCTGCAACGCTCGACCTGCCGGCCATCGAAGCCGCCTTCAAGAAGGCGGTCGAACACGGCGAAATGTCGCGCTCGGATTTTCAGTCGACGAATAATCCCGTCGGAACGTTTCTCCGCCTGCGCGGTGGCAACACGATGCATGTGCCCGGCATCGACGGCTCCACCAGCGAGGGCAAGACCCAGGCCGAAGTGCGGGCGCGCGCGACGTTGTTGCGCATCGTCCGGTTCCTGCGCGCACAGCCAGGACTGGAGGGCTTTCGCATCGAGCATATGGCGGCCGAATGCGGTATCCGAGAAACGGTTACAATTCACGGCGAGACCTGCATCACGCGAGCGGACTACGTGGGCGGTCGCGTCTGGGCCGACTCGGTTTGCAACAGTTTCTATCCGGTCGACATGCACGCGATCGCAGGCGGCGGCATCGACACGCGACCCTTGGTCGAAGGCATCGTCCCCACGATCCCGTTGGGCGCCTTGCTGCCGCGGGACAGCCGACGGCTGATCGTCGCGGGCCGATGCGCGAGTGGCGATCAACAGGCCAATTCCGCATTTCGCGTCCAAGCCTCGGCCATGGCGATGGGTCAGGCCGCCGGCGCCGCGGCCACGCTCGCGGCCACCACGGGCCGCGATTTGCGCGATGTCCCCATTGAAGAGATCCATGCCCTGCTCATCCGTCACGGTGCCATCGTACCCATGAGCACCGCAGTCGCCGCGGCCTGAGTCCTCCCCAACCGCCATGATCACCAGCCACCCCATACCCCTCGCCCACGGATCCGGGCATCATCAAAATGGATTCACTCTGGTCGAACTGCTCACCGTCATCGCCATCGTCGGCGTCCTCGTCGCGATTATCATCCCGGTGGTCGGCTCGGTAAAGAAATCGGCCCGCCAGACCCAGTCGCTCTCGAACGTCAAAATGCTGGGTCAGGGAATCCTAATCCACGCCAACGACAACAAGGGCCGGCTGCCCAAGCATAACCAGACACCCAAGTCCCAGTCCGGCTTCAGCCAGCCTTTCTGGTCGCAGGAGATTTCTCCTTACATCGGCGCCGTCAGCAAGGGTCTCGTCGATTTCAACGGCAACAGGTACGAGCTCAGCATGACGATGGTCGACCCGTTGCTCGCCGCCGACCAGCATCACCCGTATGGAGACTACGGTTGCAACACCGCGGTCATCTGGAGGGAGAGTGAACACGCCCTCGTCAGTACGGTGCTGAAACCCTCGCAGACCGTCAGTGTGATGACTTCCAAGGAAACGCGCGCTGGCGGCAAGATCGTCGGCACCTGGTATGTCGAGTCCGCCGCCTACGTGGCGCGCCCCACGACTTTCAGCAACTACCAGCCCTCCGGCCGTGACGGCGGTCCGGTCCTCGCCGCGTTCTTCGACGGAAGCACGCGCGCCATACCCGAGGGCGAGTTTCTCGAAAACCGCCGGGCCTTTCTCCTCAACAAATAATCATCAACCCCTGACACCACGTCTTTTTCCACCCCATGAAAACCATAGCCAACTCCTGCTTCCGGCGCGCCCTTGGCGTTGCCGTTGTCTCCAGCCTCCTCGCCGTTTCCGCCTCGGCCCAGGCCATCTTCGACGACTTCAACGGAACCGCCGTCGATACCGCCATCTGGTATCCTCGGCTTACCTCCGGAAGCATCGTTCAGAACGACGACAGCCTGATCCGCTTCACCACTGGCGTGCTCACCACCTCGCAGCGCGCCTTCCTGGTCAGCAACTCAATCAATAACAATCCGTTTGCCGGCGCGCTCACCATCACCTTCGACAACCTCACCCTGGCCGGCACGCCCACCGCAGACCAACCCACCTGGGGCAATGCGTTCTACGCCGCCGTCGGTCGCGCCTCCACCGATAACGGCGCCGCCCTCGACAACGCCGTCGCCGGGAAATACACCGCCGTCGGCGGAGACTATATCACGGCCCTCGGCCTGAACGTCCGCAAATCAGACACCGCGACCCTCCTGCAGATCGTGGACCGCGGCGCGGCCAACCACACCACCGCGTCCTTCAACCTCAGCGGCACGCCCACCGACATCGTCTGGACCATCGACGGCACCGGCGGCATCGGCTCGTGGTCCGTCATGCTCACCGGCGCCACCTTTATCGACACCGGCCTCTCCAGCGCCTCGGGCTCGTTCATCAAGTTCAACCAGGCCGAGTTCGACGCCTCCGGCACCTCCGTGTCCCGTCTGGCATTCGGAGCCATCAACGTCGGCAACGTGGTGGACGTCACCGCCGTCACCCTCGACAGCGTCACACTCTCCACCGTCCCCGAACCCTCCACCTATGCGTTGCTGGCTTCGGCATTCGTCGGAGGTTTGGTCATTTATCGCCGCACTCGCCAGACCCGGCGCTGATCAGCTTTCTTCGGCAAGGTTCGCGGGCATCCACTCCGGGTGCCCGCTTTTTCATCTCAGATTTCCGACGACCGGAACGCAGTTCAGTCGTCCGCGTTGAGGTAGTAGCCGAGCACGGCGACTGCGACGCACGCGGCACGGTCCCTGTGCTCCGCCGCTACCTCCGACTGCATGGAAAACTCCACCACCTCGCCGTGGGTCGGCACGGGTCAGAATGTCCACGTGATCTTTCCGGTCACCGTACGAGGAATTTCCGCAAGGGCATCGGTCTTGAAGCTGCCGAATTCGGGATGTTCAGGGTCGAGCAGGTTCTGCCCCCAAATCCCAAGCTCAAGTCCCGGACGCGGACGCCAGGTCACGCCAAGATCGAAGCGCAGAATCGAATCGACCGGCACGTACTCGTTGTCTCGCGGAGTCGTGGTCGAGCCGACGTAATACAGCGCTGCATTCACCTGGAAGTTTCCGGGCAAATCCACATACGAACGGAGCTTGACCTGATGCTGCGGATTCTGGCGTTCGGCGGTCTCGTCCGGCTCCAACCGCATGTGCAGCCAGCTGTAGCTGGCGATCAGTTTCCACCAATCGGTCACCCGCCATTTCACGGCAACCTCAGTTCCGAACGTTTCACCCGACACGCCGTTGCGGAAGTATAACGGAATCACCGTATGAGTCGGGGCCGGGGTGTCCTCGGAAAAGGGAACGCCGGACTCAAAAGTCATCACGTCGTCATATCTATTATAGAACCCCGTCAGGTCGACCGATAGTCGGTTGTCCCGCTCCACCCGGTAGCCAAGCTCAAACGCATGCAAAGTTTCCGGATCGACGTCTTTGTCGCCGAACAAGGAAATCAACACGGGAGGATCGCCGGGGGCCTGAAACGCGGCGGCGTTTAGCCGACTGTCGCGATCATAACGGGCGGGGACGCGAACGGCGCGCGACGCCGAGGCCCATATCGACTGCCGCGACGTGGGGGTCCACAGTAGCCGTGCACTCGGCTGCGCGAAAAACCCCGCGTGTTCATTGTGCTCGAATTTCGATCCAAGGGTGAACTTCAGGCGCTTGGGGATCAGCGTGATTTCGTCCTGAACAAAAGCGGTGTACACGTATTCCTGATCCTCCTCCGGATCAAAGCTCAGGTAGAACGTCGGATCTAGCCGGTCCTTTGTGTAGCGAGAGCCGGCACCCCACACGATCTCGTTGTACTCCCCCAATAAAAAGCGGTGCTGCAGCTCCAGATCGAAGGTGCTGCGGGTTTCCGTAATGTCGCCGTCCCCCTGTTGAAAGCGATCATAGTAGGCCTGCACGGTAAGCTCCGAATCCGCCGAAAACCGGCGCGTCAAACGGGCCACGACATTGCCACCGAAGTTGTCGTGCGTCAGATCCTGCTCCGTCGCGAACGGCGGCGTAAGCGTAACCCCTTCAAAGTGCTCGCCGACCCGACCTTGATAGTATTCGGCCTGGACCGTCACCAACGCGGCGGCGGTCGGTTCCCAGTCCACTCGCGAACCCACCCGCGTCATGTTCCAGTCGTCCGCCCCGGCGTCAGGACTGCCGACAAACCCACGTCGATCAAACGTTTTTAGGTAGGTGCGATAATAGACGTTCGGTGCGATTTCGCCGCCGTAACGAACACCCACCGTCGGTCGCTCTTCCGTGCCAAACGAACTCGTGATCAATCCACCTTGGGTTTCCTTCGCGCTCTTGCTCGTGACATTGACCACGCCGTTGACGGCATTGGAGCCCCACAATGTCGCCCCGGGTCCGCGAATCACTTCGATGCGATCCAAGTCTTCGAGCAGCATGTCCTGGGCATTCCAATACACGCCGCCAAACATCGGACTGTAAACCGAGCGGCCATCGACCAGCACCAAGAGTTTGTTGGCATACTGATCGTGGAAGCCGCGAGACCCGATGGCCCATTCGTTGCCGTTGATGCGGGCAACGTTCATGCCCGGCACAAGCCGGAGCAACTCAGGCAATGAACTGTGACCCGATCTCCGGATGTCCTCTTGGTTAACCACGAAAATCGCCGTGGCCGATTCGCTAAACGGGCTCTCCTTCTTGGAGGCGGACGTCACGGACTCGTTCAACAGCTCCATGATGTTCATGTCGGCGAACTCCTTCGCCGGAAGAAGGGATAATGAGGTGGTACCAAGCCAAGCCATCATCACGCCGAAACGCAAAAAAAGGCCGGTACCGGGGTCGCAGGGGTGGGATTTCATTCTGATAAAAAGAGGCGGAAGGGCGGGATCGTCGGATGAAAGCGAACCAAATGAGGCTAAAGAGTTCCTTCGGCGACGGCTTACGGAACGCGAAATGAAGCGCGCCTCCTTAAAACCGAGGTCGGCGCATCGGGTGATCCACACGACCGCCGGAGCGCCCTGCCCGATAAGGCACCGGAGAATAAAGGACAACCCATCAACATTCAGCCCCACCCGCCTTGAACGGCACCAAAAAATCAACGGACAACGGAATCATCGAAACGAGAAGGAACACCGGACATTGGAGATCATTCGTAATGGGAGATGTAATCTAAAGTTATTCTACCCGAAAAAAAGAGCCCGTGAACGAGAGTTTACCCACGAGTCGGGTGGGGAAATTCACCCAGACACAGTCTTCCATTTGTCGGTGGACCGGCCCCCTGATTTGTCAGTGATTGTTTCCGTTTCGCGCGGCAGAGGAACGCCGGCCAAAAACAACCCATCATCTGGGCACAAAAAAGCGCCCGGTGTCATAACCGGACGCTTTTTTAAAATGGAGCAGGCGAAGAGACTCGAACTCTCGACGTCCACCTTGGCAAGGTGGTGCTCTACCAACTGAGCTACGCCTGCTTGAGAGAGGTGGGGAGCACAAGCCCCGTGCCCTTCTTCGTCAATAGCTTTTTTGGAGATTTTAAATGCGATCTTCAAAATAGGCTGCTCAACGAGGGCTTAAAGAACCTCCAGATCAAATATCTGCTGATTACGCGCCTGAATGGGCAAGGGCACCAGATTCGCATTCTCCCACATCGACACCGCTTCTTCGCTCATCAGGTAGCGCAACGTGGCTTGCAGTCGTTTGACGTCCTCCTTGCGAAACACCAGGTACACCGGAAGCCGGATCGGATAGTCGCCCGAATGAATGTTCTCCGGAGTGGGACCAAACGCCACATCCTGCGCACCACGTCCCACAAGGAGCGTTTTCAGCTGTGTCTGATCGGGCGGCAGCAAGGGCATGATCGCCATGCCGCCCGCTTCTCCGCGAATGCGCTCCAATGTCTCCTCCAAGCCATCTTGCACGCCAACCGTGGGCTTGAGCGCGGGCGCCGTCAGCACCGTATAACGAAACATGTCGTAAGTAAGGCCGCCACTCGGCCCCGGAATATTGGGGAGAATGCTGCGATTCGCCCACTGCCCCGTCACCCCCAGATCGTTCCAGCGCTTCAGCCCCGACTGCGCATCGTCACCATAGATCGCGTTGAGTTGGGTGAATTTGATCTGGGTAAGCGGCAACGACGAGGGCACCACCACCACCAAGGTATGATAGGCCACCGGCAGGGCGACAAACGGTTCGCCCGGGGGATTCTCGCCCGGGGAGAACACAATCAAACCGAGATCGGCCTGCCCGGCCTTCAACTGGAGCAACCCCGCGCGGCTGCCCTCCAGTACCAGCTTCAGACCGAGGTCGTTGCGCTTGGAATATGCCGTGAGTTTGTTCGTGAAATCTTCCCCCAGTAGATCGGAACCGACCACGCTCACGTCGGCTCGAACCAATGGCGCCAGGAGGAGAAGTAGCAAAAAAGAGGTAAACCGCATATAAACGAAAGCCCTCAGAGCAAACTTCACCCGCGTCCCGAAGCAACCCCTAACCCTCCCCGGGGGGCGTTTGATCAAGCCGCTCGGTTCCGAGCCGTTTGCAATGAATGTTCGATGCTGATTCGCAGCGGGAATGGCGGAGCAATTTCGTGGCTTGATCGTTTCGCGGTGATTACTCGACTCGCAGCCCCGACGAGCGCTCCGCGTTCCACGACAGACTTCAAGATTTTCAACCATCAATCACGTCGAGTTCGGGCCATTGCGAGAGCTTGCGGTGCAATGTCCGCCGGCTGATGCCCATCAACTGCGCCGCTTTGGTACGGTTGCCTCGCGCCTTGATCAACGCTTCGCGCAACAATCGCTTCTCGTTCTCCTCCACCGACAGCGAGGAACTCGAGGAAGCGGCGGACTGGGCTGCCCCCCCAACGCTGTTGGACGACGTCAAGAGTCCGCTGCCGCCTCCGGCCGTCAGGGGCAGCGCGAGTCGTTCTCCTCGAAAGCGTGGGTCGAGATCGTATTCGGTCAGCTTGGACCCACGGTGCATGACCACGGCGTTCTCGGTGAAATTGCGCAGTTCGCGGATGTTTCCCGGCCACGGATAAGCCTGCAGATAACGCAGCGCACCCGGCTCGATCACGAGCGGAGGCACGCCATTTTCCTGGGCGAAGAACTTGATGTAGTGCGCCAGCAGCAAGGGAATGTCGTCCTGGCGTTCGCGCAGAGGCGGCAGGGTGATGCGCACGACATTCAGACGAAAAAAGAGGTCTTCGCGAAACTTCCCCTCGCGCACCAACGCTTCGAGATCGCGATTGGTCGCCGCAACAAGGCGGACGTCGAGCGCGATGGGTTTGGAGCCGCCCACGCGCTCGATGGACTTGGTCTCCAGAAAGCGCAGCAACTTCACCTGCGTCGAGGCCGAGATTTCGCCAATCTCATCGAGAAACAACGTCCCCCTGTCCGCCGCCTCGAAGCGGCCCACGCGCCTCTCCATCGCACCGGTGAACGCACCGCGCTCATGACCGAAGATTTCACTCTCCAGCAAATTCTCCGAAAGCGACGCGCAATGCACCGCGATGAACGGCGCCCGTGCACGCGGACTGATCTGATGAATCGCCTGCGCGATCAGCTCCTTGCCCGTGCCGGATTCGCCATCGATGAGGATGGTGGCCTTGGAAGGCGCGACCAGACGCACGCGATCAATCACATCCTTGAGTTTCTCCGAGTGCCCAACGATCCCTTCCACATTAAACTTCTCGTCGAGTCGTTCATTGAGCTGCTTCACCTCCACCTCGAGGGTCCGCGCCTTGAGCGCGCGTTGAATGAGCACTTCAAGGCGTTCGATATTCACGGGCTTCGTGATGAAATCGACCGCGCCGCGTTTCATCGCTTCGACAGCCGAATCAATGCTGCCGTAGGCGGTCATCATGATGACCGCGGGTTTGTTCGGAAGCGCGAGAGCCTTGTCGATCACCTTGAGCCCGGATTTTCCCGGCATGCGCAGGTCGGTGATCACCACGTCGAACTCCTGCGCGTCGAGCTGGTTGAACGCCTCCTCGGCGTTGGCCGCCACGGATACATCGTGATCATCCTCCAGCGCCTGGCGGAGACCGTCCCGGGTGTGTTTCTCGTCGTCGACGATGAGCACGCTTGAAAGCATCGTGCCCAATGAATCCGCCAACGCCGCGTTGCGGTCAAGCATGGGGTGCGACAAGACGGCACAGCCTCAAAATCCGAGAGCTAAACGCTTGCAGATACTGGTCCCATAAAGCTGATCCCAACCGATGTCGGCCTGCGGGCGGACACCTCGTTTTCGTCTTCACGTTCAAGTTTGGCATCGCGAAGCACCGATAAAAAAGCTGAATTCCGGGTCATGCGCTTCGTTACCCCGCTGCCCCTTGCGTGTGTTTTGCTTAGCCTCGTGCCTTCTCTGCCGGTGTCGGCCCGTGTCGGCGAAACCCAGGAGGAGTTCGAACGCCGGCTGTTTCAGCCTTTCGTCGGCAAATTCATTCCCCGGGAGAAAAACCCGGATCCTTTCAAGGAGGCCGAAGTGCTCCGCCAGCAACCGTTCAACGATATCCGCGAGTTGCTTCCGCCCGGGATCCGCGAAGGGAAATATTGGAAATCCGCCGTCCCGAACGTTCTCAGCAACGACGACGGCTGGCGCGTGTACGTGTTCTATCACGATAATCGCTCCGCATTCGAAGCCTATCAACGCGTCGGCGACGTCCTGAATCCGTTCGAAATCAAAAACATCCTGCGTGCCAACCAAGGCAATTCGGAATGGCAGCAGGTCGAGCCCGATTCGCTCGAAGACAAGGCCTCCGGCATCGGCTGCACCTATCAACTGGCCGACGGAAGCCTTCGTGCCAAAGTGGTCGGCAGCTGGTTGATGGTTTTTTCCACGAAGCTGGACGCTCATGTAAAGGAACAGCAACGCATCAACATGGAGCGGCAGGTCGCACGGCAGCGCAATCGGCTCAAACGGCAGGAAAGCACGGCGGACGGCAGCACATCCGGATTCTGACAGGCCGCAGCGTTCGCCCGAGGGCGAACGGCGAACCGGCCCACCGGAGGCGGAACCGTCCTCCCCTCTTTATCGCAGCATCTTCACGCGGCGGTTCTTTTGCGGAAACTGCAACGTCACCACCGTGCCCACGCCCGGGTTGCTCTCCACGCCGACCTGCCCTCCATGCTCGCGCATGATGCGCTGCACGATCATCAATCCGAGTCCGTGCCCGCCTTGCTTGGTCGTCTGGTAGGGCTGAAAAAGCTTCACCAGATCCTCCTGCTTGATGCCGCTCCCGGTGTCACCAAAAAGCAAATACACGTTATCGTCGTCCGACAGTGTCTTGATGCGCAGCGTGCCGCCCGGCTGCATCGCCTCCATCGCATTTTTGATGATGTTAAAAAAGACCTGCTTGAGCTGATTCCGGTCCGCCATCACCGCAGGCAGCTCGCCGGAGACGACCGCATCCACCTCGATGCCGCGATCGGCCAATTCGCGTTCTTGAAAGCGCACCACCTCCTCGATGACTTCCCCGAGATTCGTCTCCGCCAAGTCGGGCGGACGCGGACGGATGGCCTCCAGAAAATTGGTCACGATACCGTCGAGCCGCAGAACTTCCTCCTGACATACGCGAATGGACTCGGCGAGAGAGGCCGTCTCTTTGTCCCGGGCGGTCGCCCTGAGCTTCTTCAGCTTCCGCTCGATCAACTGGAGGTGAATGGTGAGCGAGTTGAGTGGATTCCCCAATTCGTGCGCCACCCCGGCGGCGAGCAACAAGATCGAGGAGGTGCGCTCGTCCTCGATGCGCGCCTCGGTGCTCTGCTTGTCCCGGGTGATGTCGGTAAGGATGACCGCAAAACGACGTTCCGCCCCGTTCCCCTCGCCGGCAAAAGGCACCATGTAGAGACGCACGGTGCGGTGCTCGGGGTAAGTGAGTTCAATCTCCCGCGCCATGACGGGCAGGGAGGGTGCCGCATCGTCAAGCGAGGTTTCGAGGGAAGGTCGCAGCCCCGGGACCAATCGCCACAGGACCTTTCCTGACAGGTCGTCGGAAGAGAGACCGATCAACCGATGCGCAGCCGCGTTGGCATAGTCGATCACTCCCTTGGCATCGATCACCAGGATGCCTTCCTGAAGCGTGTTGAACACGTTCTCGAACAAGCTGCGCTCACGGGCGAGGCGCTGTACAAGATTCGCCAAGTTGGTCGAATCGAGCGAATCGAGTCTTCCCAGCACACGGTCAAGCGAGGTGTATTTTTTACCGGCCATTTCGATTGCGGAATGCGTGGATTGCGGAGTTCGGATTGCGGAGTTCGGATTGGCCGCCGGAGCTTCCCCGGTCGGGAGTCGGAGTGCGTTGTTAATCCGCAGTCCGCATTCCGCAATCCGCAATTCATCGACTGCGGAGTGCGGATCGCAGATTGCGGATTGATCGCCGGAGCGCCCGCCGGGCGAGAGTTGGAATGCGATTGTAATCCGCAGTCCGCGGTCCGAGATCCGCATTCCGCAATCCGCAATTAAAGTGGGTCCGCCAGAAAATCGATCTGGGCCGGGTCCACGCGGGCCGAGAGCAGCTTGCGAAGGAACATGTCGCGGTGTTGCGGACAACGTCCCAGCCGGAGCACGGACTCACGGTGCTCCTCGGTGCCGTAGCCCTTGTGCTGGGCGAATCCATAACCGGGGAACTGCGTATCGAGTTCGTTGAGCATCCGATCGCGGGTGACCTTGGCGATGACCGATGCCATCGCGATGCACAACGAACGCGCATCTCCGCTGACGATGTTGGTGTGCGGATACGGAAAGTGTTTCAGCGGAAGCCCGTCCACGAGGATGCGCGCAGACACCCGCGGGATATATGCGGCGATCTCCTCGGGCGCGGAAAACAAATCCGGCTCCTTGGCGGGCGGAGCAAATGCATCCGGAGGATGGATACATTCCAGGGCGCGACGCATCGCCAGCTTCGTCGCGCCGAGGATATTAAACTGCTCGATCTCGGCGACATCCGCCACGCCGTAGGTGGCGTGGATCTTGCCCTCGGCCATCAGCGCCTCGAAATCGAACCAGAGTGCCTCGCGCTCGGCGGCGGTGAGCTGCTTCGAATCGTTGATGCGCGATACGTTGCTCGCGGCCCAGCGACTGTCGAGAAACTCGCGTGTCACCAACACCGCACCCGCCACGACGGGTCCGGCGAGCGCACCACGACCGGCTTCATCGACGCCGATCAAGTCGGAGAAGCCGTCGATGTGCTTCAGGTCAAAGCCGCGGAGTTGGCGTCGTTTTCCAGCCATGATTTACGTCAGTCGGATTCCCGCAGGCCGCGAACGTGCTCGCGTGCTTCGGGCTCGGAGCGCCTGCAAGCAGGCGGCTTACGAGTTGCCCTTTGAGTATGCCTACGGGTTGTTGGAGGAAAAATCACGTCAGGTTCAAATTGGGTTCAATCGCGTCCGAAACCAAAGCGTTCCTTGGGTTCGGGCAGAGGAAGTTCATCGAGTTTGCCCGCCTCCTTGACGACCTCATAGGCGGTGCGGAAATGGAGTTTGGCGAAATCCTTCAGCGCATGAACGCCGAGCTGTTTGATGATGTCATGAGCCTGGGCCCGCACCAAAGGCCCCGCGCCTTTCTGAAGCTTTTGTCCAAGGCGTTTCGAAAGCTGGTTCATCTGCCGCACGAACTCCGCGCGCGCGACGATCGAGGCGGCCGCGACCACCGGGTCGGACTCGGCCTTGGTTCGCATGCGCAGCTCGAAATTTTCGATCTTCTTTTTCGCCAGTTCGCGCTGCACGAGCGGTTGCTCGGTGAATTGGTCCAGCAGGCCCCACTTCACCGGTTTCTCCGCAAGCGCCTGCGAAAGCGCGGTGCCATGCAGCCAAGCGAGCAACAGGTTCAAGTTGGCGCGCGGTCGGGCCATCAGCTCGTTGTATTTTTGCATACCGCAAAAACATACTTTCACGGCGACACCCGGGGTGTTGCGAATGAGATGATCGAGTTCGAGAATCTTGGCCTCGGACATTTTTTTCGAGTCTTGCGCGCCCGCCTTGCGCCAAGCCTCGATCATCGATTTTTGCGCAATTACGGTGGCGGCGATCACCGGGCCGAAAAAGTCGCCCTTTCCGCTTTCGTCGAGTCCGGCATGGGCCTCGAACCAGTCGGGGTTGAGCACCTCGTCATAGCCAAGCTTCGGCGCCTTGGTGACCTCGGGCTCAAGCACGTCGCGAACGAAATCCTCGGTACCCTTGCCGGCGATGACGACCTTGCCGCTCGTGTAGGCGGAGATGTTGAGTTTGAGATGGTCCGCCTTGAAAGCGAAGCGCGTGTAGGCGACCTCGAAAGGCGTCCAATGCCGGGCGACGCAAATCGAACGCAACAGCTCCATCTGGCTGTCATCCAGTTTGATTGTGTAGCTGCTGAGTTTCTTGGGTTGGTCGGAGTCGTCGTCCGGCTTTTTGGGCATGAATTCATTGGCCACAAAAAACACAAAAAGCACAAAAAGAATCTACGCTGGCGTCGTCCGATGTTTTTGCGCCTGCTCTGCCGTTTGTGGCCCCACTTCCGTTAATCGCTCAAAAGAACGCGTTCCAAGACGCCCTGCTTTCCTGGTATCGCGTGCACCAGCGCAAGCTGCCGTGGCGTACCGCGCCGTCGCTCTACAAGACCGTCGTGAGCGAGTTCATGCTTCAGCAGACGCAGGTGAAAACCGTGCTGCCTTACCTCGCTCGCTGGGTGGAGGTGTTTCCCGATTTCGCCACGTTGGCCGCCGCGTCCGAGGAGCAGGTCGTCAAAAATTGGGAGGGACTCGGCTACTACACGCGCGCTCGCAATCTGCACAAGCTCGCCAAGGCACTCGTCGCCCTGCCCGCTCCGCCGCGCACGCGCGAAGCCTGGCTGGAATTGCCTGGCATCGGCCCCTACACGTCGGCGGCGATCACCAGCATCTCGTTCGGCACGCCCGCCGCCGTCGTCGACGGCAACGTGGTGCGCATCCTCACCCGACTCACCGCCGATGCCACGCCGTTTCGCGACAGCGCCTCCGCCTCAAAGGCGCTCGCCTCGTTGGCCGACGCATTGCTCAACCACGACGAACCGGGCGACCACAATCAGGCGATGATGGAATTGGGCGCGACGGTGTGTCATCGGCAGAACCCGCTCTGCACGGTTTGCCCCGTGCTGAAATTTTGCGCGGCCGGCCGGACCGGCGAACCGGAGGCCTACCCGCGTCTTGCCGCCAAGGCGATTGAACAACGCGCCGTCTCGCGCGCGTGGTGTCTGCACAAGGGAAAACTCCTCCTGCACCGCACCGCCGGCGATGCGCGACGGCTCGCCAACATGCACGAGTTGCCCGCCGCCGAGCACCTCGGGCAGGCCGAAGCCGTCTTCGCGAAGGCGGAGTTACTCGCAAAGAAAAAGCGCGGCATCACCCGCTTCGCGATCACCGAATCGATCTACACATTGGCCGCATCCTCCCTTCCGGCCGAGTCGGTGAAACGCCCCGGCCTGGTGTGGGTTGCGATCGAAAAACTGGATACACTCACCTTGTCGGGACCTCACCGTCGCTGGGTCACGGAGCTGCTCGCAAAAACAAGATAACGCGGCGTCCCGTTCCGTTGCGGATTCATCCTTCCCGAACTGATGCGGAGGGCGGGGTTCGTGTCCGTTCGGCCACTCAAACGCCAAACCGCGCGGTCATCAGTTCTTCAACACGCTGCTTCGACAAGACAACGTCCTCAATTTTCACCCGCGGACTCAGCTCCAGGGTGAGCAGGTGCTCGGGCCGCCAGAAGCTGCTGATCATGTTAAAATCGATGCGTCCTGCCCCGATCGGCTGATGATCCCGCCCGTCGGGCGTCACGTCATGCAAATGGAAGCCGAGCAAGCGCGAGGCGTTCTTCGTCAAGTGCAGGCGATGGTCGATCATGCCCATGCTTTGCTTGATATCGGCATGACCGGTGTCGTGCCAGTAGCCGGCGGTGTGCGGTTGAGGCAAACTGGTAAACAACGCCTCGAAATCATCGTCGAGTGGGAGTTCCTCGAATTTCTCGCGATTCTCGCAGCCAAGATGGATCCCGCGAATCGAGGCATAGGCGCGAATCTCCTCCAGGCTCGCCTGCACCTGCTGCCAGTAAGGTCCCATCCGCAAACGCAGCTTCTCGCAGGCTTTCTTGAGCACGGCAAGGTAGGCTTTGTCCGCGGGCACCGTCGCGGTCGGATTCTGGCGAATAAAAGTTTTCAGCTTTCGGGCGGGATTGAACCAGAGGAACTTCACGCTGCCGAGGTGCAGGACCATCACGCGTGCATTGACCTGCACGGCGAAATCCAGCGACCGCTTGGTGTGCCTCAGCCACTGTTCATGCTCGCGATGGTCTTTGACCGATGGCTCGAACAGATTCGGCGCCGCTTGAGCAATGCCCGTGGGCAGGGGACAGAAGTTGTGGGTCGAACTGATCTTGATGACCCCCTCCTCCACCGCGCGAATCACGCCGGGCAGGAGCACGATCCGGATGCCGTGGCTCAACTCGGCATACTCAAAACCCAAGTCCGCGATTTCGCGCAACATCGCGTAGCCGTCGGTGTGACGGAACGAATTCCAACAAGAGGACAGGGCAAGTGAGGGCTTCACGTGGAAACGACTTCAACAGCGATTTGCGGACAGGCGGTCAGGAATCAGCCACCGCAAAAAAACCGCGCCTCCGAAATGACTTCGGCTGGCGCGGTCTCAAAAACGGAAAACAGACTCCGCAAGGGAGATGTGTTATTCGGCGTAGCGGTTGCGCAGCATCTGGGTGAAGGCCATGACCTTCGCTTTGCGACGGCGGCGCTCGGTGGGCTTTTCGTTATAGCGCTTGGCGCGGACATCCTTGATGATGTTTTCGCGTTCGAGCTTCTTCTTCAGACGGCGCAGAGCGCGGTCGACGGGCTCGTTTTTGCGAATCTTGATTTCGATGGGCATGATGAAAATGGCGTGAGTTTTGTCGGAAAAGCCGAGAAATAGGTCAAACGGCCCCGCCTGCGTCAATGGCTTTTTTGGATGTTGCCGCTTATCGGCGCGATGTTTGCCGCAAGTAGGCTTGCGAAGCCCGCCGAGCCTCGTTGCCTAGCCCCTGTGTCGTCCGCCGCCTCCGATTTCGTCCACCTCCACGTCCACACCGATTACAGCCTGCTCGACGGAGCCTGCCGCATTGACCGGCTGATGACCCGCGCCTCCGAGTTGGGCATGAAGGCCCTCGCACTCACCGATCATGGCAACATGTTTGGAGCGATCGAGTTCTACAACGCCGCCAAGGCCAAAGGCATCAAGCCTTTGATCGGTTGCGAGTTCTATATCGTGGAGAGTTCTCGCTTGGAAAAGACCGGCAAATCCGAGGACGGAAAGAGCTACTATCACATGGGGCTTCTGGCCAAAAATCTCACCGGCTACCAAAACCTCCTCAAACTGGTCTCGGACGCCCACCTCAAGGGGTTTTATTACAAGCCGCGCACTGATATCGAGACCCTCGCCAAATATGCCGAGGGCCTCATCGGGTTCACCGGCTGCCTTGCCGCCATCGTCCCACAACATCTGCTCCATGACCGCTACGAGGAGGCCCGCAAAGCCACCGCCCGCTTCGTGGACATTTTCGGCCGCGAGAATTTCTTCGTCGAGATCCAGGACCACGGCATCCCCGAACAGATCAAAATCATCCCCGATCTCCTCAAGTTGGGCGAAGAATTCGGCCTCAAGGTCATTTGCACCAACGATGTTCACTATGTGAACCATGAGGACGCCGCCCCGCACGACGCCATGTTGTGCATCCAGACCGGCGCGAAGATCGAGGAAGAGAACCGCATGAAGTTCACCGGGGATCAGTTCTACCTGAAGACCCGCGACGAGATGCTGAAGCTCTTCGGCGAGCGTCCCGACTCCCTCGACAACACCCAACTCGTCGCCGACATGTGCGATCTCGCGATCCCTTTCCCCAAGGGCTCCGAGCGCTATCCCCGCTACCCGCTGCCGATCGAGATCAAGTCGAAGTATTCTCCCGGCGAATACCTCAAGCAGCTCTGCGTGGACGGCCTCAAAAAGCGCTACAACGTCGAGCACGACGCCGTCGCCGTGCGTGAGATCGTCGCCCCGCGCCTCGAAAAGCTCATCAACGTCCCCGCCGGTCAAAAACCCCAGCCGCCCGATTACTCCGGCCTCGCGCCCGACGAACTCCTCGTCCTGCGCACCGGCTACGAGCTTTCCATCATCAACGTCACCGGCTTCGTCGACTACTTCCTCGTCGTCTGGGACTTCATCAACTGGGCCAAGGTTCAAAACATCCCCGTCGGCCCGGGGCGCGGTTCGGGCGCCGGCTGCCTCGTCGCCTACCTCCTCGAAATCACCAACGTCGACCCCATCCGCTTCGGTCTTCTCTTCGAGCGCTTCCTGAATCCCGAACGCGTGTCCCCGCCGGACTTCGATATCGATTTCTGCATGCGCCGTCGTGAAGAGGTGATCAACTACGTGCGCGACAAATACGGTCGCGACTGCGTGGCCAACATCATCACCTACGGCACACTCGGCGCCAAGATGGTCATCCGCGATGTCTCGCGCGTGAACAACCTCCCCTACGCCGACGCCGACCGCCTCGCCAAGATGATCCCCGACGAGATCAACATCTCGCTCGAAGACGCCATCACCAAGTCCGCCGACCTCCGCATGGAGATCGACCGCAATCCCATCGCCAAAAGGATCGTCGCCTCCGCCCGCGTGCTCGAGGGCATGGTGCGCAACACCGGCAAACACGCCGCCGGCATCATCATCACCGATCAGCCTCTCGACGATTTCGTCCCCCTCACCCTCCAGGAAGGCGACGTCACCGTGCAGTTCGACATGAGCGCCGTCGGCAAACTCGGCCTCCTGAAGATGGACTTCCTCGGACTCAAGACCCTCACGGTCATCTCCGACGCCGTCGCCAACGTCCGCCGCACCGTCAATCCAACCTTCGACATCGAGAGCATTTCCCTCGAAGACCCGAAGACCTACGAACTCCTCAACATCGGCAAGACCGTCGGCGTGTTCCAGCTCGAGTCCGGCGGCATGCAAAACGCCTCCAAGCTCGTCGGCATTTCCAACATCGACGACATCAACGCCATCTCGGCCCTCTACCGACCGGGCCCGATGGCGTTCATCCCCGACTACGCCCGCGGCAAGAAAGACCCGGCCTCGATCACCTACCCGCACCCGCTCCTCGAACCCGTGCTCAAGGAAACCTACGGGATCATCGTCTACCAGGAACAGGTGATGGAGTGCGCCCGCGTGATCGGCGGCTACACCCTCGGCGGCGCCGACATGCTTCGCCGCGCCATGGGCAAAAAGGACGTCGAGGGCATGGCCAAGGAGCGCATCAAGTTCGTCAAGGGCGCCGGCGAGCTCCACGGCATCTCCGAAAACAAGGCCAACGAGATCTTCGACCTCCTCAACAAGTTCGCCCAATACGGCTTCAACAAGTCGCACTCCGCCGCCTACGCGATCGTCGCCTACCAGACCGCGTATTTGAAAGCCAACTACCCGGTGCAGTTCATGGCCGCCGTGCTCACCGCCGAGCTGGGCAATTCCGAAAAGGTGTCCCACTTCGTCGCCGAAGCCGAGGCCATGGGCCTCACCGTGCTCGGCCCCGACGTGAACGAATCCCGCGACACCTTCACCCCCGTCGGCGACAAGATCCGCTTCGGCATGGCCGGCATCAAGGGCGTCGGCGAAGGCGCCGCGCTCAAGATCATCGAGGAACGCGAGAAAAACGGCCCCTTCGCCGACTTCACCGACTTCATGAACCGCGTGGACGGCAAGGCCGTCAACAAACGCGTCATCGAGCACCTCATCAAGACCGGAGCCTTCGACTTCAGCCGCGCCTCCCGCAAAAAACTCTTCGACGGCGTCGACGCCGCCATCGCCACCGCCGCGTCCAACGCCCGCGATCGCGCCGCCGGCCAGAGCGGTTTCTTCGACATGCTCGCCGAGCCCGCGCCGAAAAAAGGGGCCGCCAAGGCCGTCCGATCCGTCGTCCCCGCCGAGACCGAGGACGACTTCACCCAATCCGAACGCCTCCAGTTCGAGAAAGAACTCCTCGGTTTCTACGTCACCGGCCACCCGATGAACGTCTATGTTGGACTTGCCGACGCGCTCGACACCTTCGCGCCCGACGAACTCCTCAACCAAGGGGACCGGGTCGAGTTCCGTCTCTGCGGACTCAGCAGCAACCTCATCAAGAAGCTCGCGAAAAAGGACAACCGCCCGTGGTTCGCCTTCACCCTCTCGACGCGCAAGGCCTCGCTTCCGCTCAACATGTTTGCCGACGCCACCGAGAAATGGGGCGCCAATCTCGCCGAAAACGCGCACGTCGCCGTCCTC
>JANJTQ010000006.1 GCA_024711005.1 Opitutaceae bacterium
CGCGCACGAGCGGCTCGGGGAACGTCGTGGCGTCGAGCAACGGATTTTCCAGAAGGTGGGTCGCGGTCTTCAACACCGTGTCGGCCAGGGAGTCGAGGTGGACGTCGAAGGTCGTCAGCGGTGGCGTTTGTTGGGCGGCGATGGGGAGGTTGTCGAAGCCCGTCACGCTCAGGTCGGCCGGGACGTTAAACCCGGCGGTCCGCGCCGCGTCCAACCCGCCGCATGCGAGCCAGTCCGAGGCGAATACCACCGCCGTGGGCCGGTGCGTTGCGGCCAGCAGAGGCGCGAGCGCCTGGGCTGCGCCGAGGGCGGTGATGCGATCCGTGGCGAGCGACAAACGCCACTCGGCCGGAGATTCGAGTGCGAACTCCGTGACGGCCTCCGCAAAACCCTCGTGGAATCCGCGATGGTGGAGCTCCGTGACCGGACCGGCGACGAGCGCGAGACGCCGGTGTCCGAGGGCGGCCAGATACACCGCGGCGTCGTAGGCGGCGGCATGGGTGTCGATCCGCACCGGAATCTGGCGGCTGGAATGCACCAAGCCTTGCAACGACACGGTGGGCACGCCTCGGCTCGCGAGCAGGGCCAGCGTGGAGGATTCGAAGTGGCCGTAGGTGATCGCCACGTCGAACTCGCCGGCTTCGCACCGGGTGGCGAGATCCTCGTCGCCCGCAAATTCGGTGACGGTGAACGCGAGTCCGCGCCGCAACGCGCCACTGCGTAGCGCATCAACCGTGGCCAACGCGGCGGGATTGATCTCGCGGTTGGGTCCGAAGAACGGGGCGAACAACAGGCTCACCCGCCACAGCGGATGCGATTTGAGACGCCGCGCCGCCGCATCGGGGACGTAGCCGAGGCGTTTCGCCGCTTCCACCACGCGCTCCCGGGTTTCGGGGTCGACTCCGTAGCGGTTGTTCATCGCCCGCGAAACCGTGCCGACGCTGATCCCCAACTCGGACGCGAGCTGTTTGATACCGAGAGGCCGATCGGAGGGAGCGTGGGTGCGGCGGCGGGGCATGGGCGTATAGCTAATCGGACTCCGCAACCCGCCAACAACAATGTTCTTAGCCTCCGGGGCAGACGCGGTTTCCTCCGAGGTGAAAATTTTCGTGCTTGCCATTTCGTAATCGTTTTCGATAACGATTACGACAGTTCCACCAAATCCCATCATGTCAACCCCACAATCCTCCGCTCGCCGCCGTGCTTCGGCTGCCATGCTTCTGGCTCTTCTCTCCGGTTCCGCCGCCACCGCTCAGTCTGTATGGACGGCGGGGACCGGAAATTGGAGCGACGCCGGCAATTGGAATCCCGCCGTGGCGCCTGTTTCCGGCGCCTCGACCGTTCTTGAGTTCGGTCACGCCGGCGCGAACTACGTCGCGACGAACAACATCGGCGCTGGTTTTCAGCTGAACTCCCTCATTTTCAGCGGGAGTTCTTCGGGGACGATCGGCATTGCCGGCAGCTCCATTAACTTCGTCGAGAATGGCGGCGTCCTGCCGACGATCTACTTCAACGCCAGCAACAGCGTTTCCAAAACGATCACTGCGGCGATGGTTCTTTCGGCCGACACCACGGTCACCAACTCGGTTGGACAAAGCGGAAACGGCAACCTTCAGCTGGGCTCGATGAGCGGCACGGGTGCCCTGATTCTGGACTTCGATTATCTCAGCGGAGGCGGGGTGCTGTTGGCGACCGGGTCGACGTTCTCCGGCGGCATCACGATGAACAAGGGCCGACTCTTTTTGGGTCACGCGTCGGCGCTCGGCACCGGTGCGCTCACACTCGCCGGCGGCACGGTCCGCACCACGTTCGGCGCGACTTCGCTCTCCTACACGAACACGCTCAACTTCGCCGGCAACACCGCGATTTTTGAGAGCAGCACCGCGAATCCGCTGACCTTCACCAATGGCGGCGCCGTGCAAGGCACCAACGCCACGCACACCGTCACCCTCGGGAACGCCAATGCGACGCTGACCCTTGGCGGCACCTTCACCGGCGCCGGCAATGGCCTGAACTTCGCCGGTTCCGGCATCGTCAATCTCGGCTCGGGCGCCGCTGATACCGCGGCCAACACCTACAGCGGCACCACCACGGTTTCGTCCTCCACGGTGACGCTCAACCTCAACAAGGCCGCCGGTACCAACGCCCTCGCCGGCAACCTCGCCGTCTCCAATGGCACCGTCGGCTGGGCCCGTTCCAATCAGATCGCCGACACCGCCTCGGTCTCCCAGAGCGGCGGCACCGTCGCTCTCGGGCAGGGCCTCGCCGAAACCGTAGCCTCCACCACGCTCACCGGCGGCACATTCACGGTTTCCAAAGACGCGAACTACTCCACCGGCTCCCTGGCCACCACCACCAGCGGTACTCGCTTTGTCGGCGGCACCTTGGAGGTCGGCGCCGGCGGACTCGTCATCAACCACGATGGTACCGCCGCCACCCGCAATGCGTTCACCCTCTACGAGTCCGCCAACACCAGCTCCGGCGTGCTCCTCCTCAACGGCGACCTGACGTTCAACAACGACACCGCCGCTTCCACCAAGGTTCAGGTCACCCGTAGCGCAGGCACCGGCTACATCGACCTCGGCGGCGGCAACCGCACGTTCACCATCGACGACGGTGGAGCGACCGACGACCTGGAGATCACCGTCCGTATCACCAATGGTGGCCTCATCAAGGAGGGCGCGGGTGTGTTGGCCTTCCTCAACACCGCCTCCGATTACACCGGCGACACCGTCATCAACGCGGGAACCATCCGCTCCAACGGCGCCGCGCAGACCCTCTCCACGCAGTCCACCTACGCGCTCGCCGACAGCGCCGGCGTCACCCTCGATCTCGGCGGCAACAACCAGACGATCGGCGGCCTCTCCGGCGGCGGCGCCACCGGCGGTACCGTCACCCTCGGCGCGGGCACACTCACGGCCGGCGGCAACAACGCCAACACCAGCTTCTCGGGCGCGATCACCGGTACCGGTGGCCTGACGAAGACCGGCTCCGGCAGTCTCACCCTCGGCTCGAACCTCGCCTACACCGGCGCCACCCTTGTCAGCAACGGCACCCTCGTGGTGAACGGCGACCTGGCCAGCTCCGGCGTCACCGTCGACGGCGCGGGCGCCGTCCTCGGCGGTTCCGGTCGCGTCAACTCCCTGACGATCACCCAAGGCACTTTCGGCCCGGGCAACAGCCCCGGCACCTTCACGGTGGACGGCAATGTCGAGTTCGGCTCCGGCGCCACGTTCTCCGTCGAAGCCGCCTCCGCGGCGTCCTTCGATCGTCTCGTGGTCAACGGCCTCGGCTCCACCGTCACCATCGACCCGGCCGCCTCGTTGCTCCTCTCCGGTTTCGATGCGCTGCCCGCGCTCTCCGTGGGCACCGAGTTCATCATCATCGAGAACAACAGCTCCAACTCGATCGTCGGCTCCTTCGCCGATTACGCCGAGGGCAGCTCCTTCACCCTCGGGTCAAACACGTTCCAAACGAGCTACCTGCTTGGCACGGACAGCAATGACTTTGGCTTCATTGTCACCGCGGTCCCCGAGCCGTCCACGTTCGCCGCCCTCGCCGGTCTTGCCGGTCTCGCCGTCGCCGCCATGCGCCGCCGTCGTCCGGTCGCCCGCCAAGCCGTAAAGATTCAGTCGAAGGCGGAGTAGCGGGGTAAGATGGCGAGCAGATTTCGGTGGTGAATGACCAAGGAATACCCGGAGGGTATTTCGCCGGGAATGAAACACCGAAAGGTGCCGTCAGATTACCTCGATACGACCCTCTCAACTGAATTTTTACGGCTAAGAAAAAACCGTCAGCCCCATCCCCGCCATGTGTATCCAAAAACTAACCACGCTTGCCTGCGCCGCATTGCTCGGCCTCGTTTCCGCCCGCGCCGAGCAGGTTCGCCTGCATCCCGTTCAAGACGCCCTGGTTGCCAGCGGCGGCACAGTCGCCGAGCCCCGCAATCTCGGCGTGTCCAACCGAGGCGGGGATTATGTTCGTCGCACGCTGTTGCAATTCGACCTGTCCTCGATCGTCAAACCCGGCCGTGCCGTGGAAAAAGCCGTGCTGCAACTCACCGCCAGCGGCTATGCCGGCGCCGAGGGCGGCATGGTCCCGGTGGCGCTGTGGGGTGCCACCGATCCGGTCACCTGGGACGAGGTTGACCTCGTCTGGGGCACGGCTCCCTGGCGGGCCGCCGGCCTGGAATCGGGACGAGGTGTGGCCGGTCTTCAACGCCTGGCCACGGTGGAGTTCAATGCCGACACCGAGCTCTCCTCGCGTCCATCCGTCCTCTGGGAAGGCGCCGCCCTCACCGACTACATCCGCCGTCAGGCGGGAAAGTCCGTCACGCTTCTCCTCATCGCCGAGGGCGACACGCAGACGCCCGGGATCATCTTCTTCTCGAAGGACAACCGGCCCGTCGCCAAGGCCGTGTATCCCGTCCTGATCGTCACCCTCAAGTAAGCTCCTCATGGTTGCCGCGTCCACCGTCCTCGTTGACACTCCGCTTGATCTCGGGGCCCGCCTCGGCGGAACCGGCGAAGCCGTGGTGGTCGCGCCGGCCGCGACCTACCCGGCCAACGCGGGCGGACTTCTCTGGAGCGCTCCGGTTGTCGTGCCTGCTTGGATACGATGCGTTTATTACGCGCCGTTTCAGCGTCACGCCATCCAGCCCGCGCTCGATCTTTGGCCGGAGGGTTACAATCAGTGTCACCCGCTGCCCGTGCGCGACTTGAGCGACGTGAAACGCGGCGGGCTCTTCGTGGTGCTCGAACTGGAGTCCGGCGGCTACCTGGCCCTGCTCCCGCTCGTCGGTCACCGCACCGCCGCGTGGTTGCGCGGCGATGGCGACGGCCTGCGCCTCGATGCGGGCACCTTTGGCGAGGACCCCGTTTTTCGTGGTGAAATTCCGCTTCTTGCCTGCGCGCGCGACACCGATCTCTATCGAGCCTGCGCCCGCGTCTGGGCCGCCGCGCTGGCCCATCCTTCTCTCGCCGGCGTGGGCCGTCTTCGTCACGACAAGACGTTCCCCGAGGTGTTCGATCACCTCGGCTGGTGCTCGTTTGAGGAGTTTAAACTCGAGATCGACGAGCGCATCATCACCGACTCCATCGAGCGACTTGCGGCGTCCGCCGTGCCCGTGCGCTGGGTGCTCGTGGACGACGGTCACGTGGATGACGGCACCCGTGCCGGTGCCCCCGCGCTCCAGACCCAGGAAGGCGCCGTCGGCCAGGTTTCCGGCGCGCTCGAAGCCCGTCGGCTTCACTCCTCCGCCCCGCGTCCGGACAGATTTCCCCGCGGTTGGACACCGCTTTTTGATGCCATCGCCGGCACCCGCATCCGCTGGCTTGGCCTCTGGCTCAATTTCAACGGCTATTGGGGCGGTGTCGCCCGTGACCACTCGCTCGGCGACGCCGCCGACAAGCGTCTCGCCGATCTTGGCGATGGCTCCAAACTCCCCGCCGAAGATGTCGCCGCGGGCGATGCCTTCTTCGACGAACTCACCCGGCCCGCCCGCGAAGCCGGTTTCTCTTTCCTCAAAGTCGATAATCAGGCGGGTAACCTCCGCAAATATTCCGGACGCATCGGCAACGCCGTCCGCGCCTCGGCCGGCTGCAAGCAGGGCCTCGAAAACGCCGTCAATCGCCACTTTGACGGTCTCATCAGCTGCATGGCGCACAACAATCTCTGCACCTTCCATCAGCCGCATTCGCAGGTGATGCGTTGCAGCGAGGACTACAAAAAGGAGGACGGCTGGCGCGCCCGCCACCACCTGCACAACTCTTTTGGCAACATGCTCTGGCTCGGACAGACGGTCTGGGGCGACCACGACATGTTTCACTCCAGCGACCGCATCGCCGGTCCGCTCATGGCCCGCAGCAAGGCGATCTCCGGCGGTCCCATCTATCTTTCCGACGCCCCCGACCGCTTTGTCGACGAACTGATTCGCCCGTTGTGCTTCGCCGACGGACGCATCCTGCGCCCGCTCGCTCCGGCCGTGCCACTGCCCGAAAGTGTATTCATAGATCCCTACGAGGACGACGATGCCTACCGCGTCATCGCGCCGCTGCCTCACGGTTGCGCCGCCGCCGCCGCCTACAACCTCACCTGGCCCGTCAAAATCGTGAATGGTGCGTGGACGCCGGACGATCATCGTCACGCCGCCGCGCTTCTTTCCGCTGACGAAGCCCATGCCTGGAGCCGGCCCGCCGAAGCCCTCCTTCGCTACGATTGCCTCACGGGCACCGTCGCGCTCCAGGATGAGGCGACTCCCTTTTCGTTGGAGCCGCTCACGGACGCCTTTGTGATTTTCAGCCCCGTCCAGTCGGGCTGGGCCTTGGTCGGGGATCCGACCAAAAACCTTCCGCCTTCCGCTGTCACTCGTTTCGAAGTGTTGGCGGATCGCGTGGTCATCGCCGCCTACGAAGCCTGTTCGGTTCTCGTCTGGCGCGCCGATGGCATGTTGCAAACCGACGTCCCTGCCCTACGGCAAGCCGATGGACTTTGGGGGGTCGAACTCCCCGCCGGGACCCCGGTGGAACTGCGGATGACGCCCGAAGGCAGTCCCCTGATTGCCAAGTCGTCCGCTCGCTCTTAATTCCTCTTTACCCCGCTTCACCATGAGTCCCTTCACCCCAAGGCGTTCCTCGCGCGCCTTCACCCTGGTCGAACTGCTTTCTGTCATCGCGATCATCGGCGTCCTCGCCGGGATCGTCATCCCCGTGGTCGCCAGCGTCCGCAAAAAAGCCGCGATGACCACGTCGATGAACAACCTGCGCCAGCTCGGCAGCGCCACCCTCGTCTTCGCCGCGAACAACCGGCAGCAGCTTCCTGTTTATACCCACACCAGCGACACGCATTATTGGTACAGGGAACTTTGGAAGATCATCTACGGCACTACTGTGCCAGTACTGGGACCGACCACGGATTATGCGAAGACGTTCGTCGGCACTGTCTTTTTATCGCCCCTGATGAGCGAGACGGAGACGCGTTCCTATGGATACAATGACCGTCTCAATATGCATGATGGGATCACGCCATCGGCGAATCCCCTCAGGATGGTGCAGATCCTCAATCCAGCGCGCACCGTGACGATCACCGACACCCGAACCAGTATTAACTCGAACGTGCCGCAGGTGGAGGAAAGCTCTGTCTATCGGCGGAACGACGGGATGATCTTCTGTGCGTTCGTCGATGGTCACGTGGAGAAGCTGAATCCCGCTCTTAGCAGTAATCGTAACCCTCTGCCCAGCGAAAAACGCATCCCGTACGATGCGGCTTCCACGTTCTGGCGTGGAGTGTCTCACGCCAATAGCGGCTTCGTGCTACCCGTCTGGTAAGTCTCCCGTTTTGCCCACTTCCCCCGGCGGACGTGCAGTCCGCTTCGTTTCCTCATGCATCTGACCCTTCTCGACTGGGCCATCGTGGCCGCCTTTGTCCTCACGCTTGCCGTCGTCGCCTTCTGGATACGGCGCTACACGCGCAGCGTGTCCGACTTCCTTGCGGCCAACCGCTGCGCCGGTCGATACATGCTCACGCTCTCCGAAGGCCTCGCCGCGTTCGGCGTCGCCAGCGTCATCGCCAACTTCGAAAAATTCTACCAAGCCGGCTTCGCCGCCTATTGGTGGGGCATGATGCTCGCCCCCGTCGGCATGCTCGTCGCGATGTCCGGCTGGGTCGCCTACCGGTATCGCGAAACCCGCGCCCTCACCATGGCGCAGTTTTTCGAGATGCGCTACAGCCGCCGTTTCCGCGTGTTCGCCGGCATCCTCACGTGGATCTCCGGCGTGCTGAACTACGCGGTCTTCCCGGGCATCGTCGCCAACTTCTTCATCCACTTCTGCGGCCTGCCCGAAACCGTCATCATCGCGGGCATCGAGGTCCGCACGCTCCTCCTCGTGATGGCGTGCTTCCTCGGCATGGCCCTGGCGCTCGTCTTCGGCGGAGGCATGGTCGCCGTGATGGTCACGGACTTCATCCAGGCGCAGTTCGTGAACATTGTCTTCCTCGTGCTGATGATCGCCGTGTTCGTGAAGATCGGCTGGGGCGACACCATCACCGCCCTCTCCGCCACCGCGCCGGGCAAGTCCCTCCTCGATCCCTTCGATCAAAAGGACATCAGCGATTTTAACTTCTGGTTCTTCGCCATCTTCGCCTTCAAGGCCGTCTACAACTGCCTCGGCTGGCAGGGCACCCAGGGTTACAACGCCGCCGCCCGCACTCCGCACGAGGCCAAGATGTCGCGCGTCCTCGCCGAATGGCGCAACGGCGTGACCTACCTCATGCTCATGCTCCTGCCCATCGCCGCGTTCGTGGTGCTCCACCACACCGGCTACGGACAGGAAGCCGCCGCCGCCCGCGCCACCCTCGACGGCATCACCGATCCGCAAATTCACAGTCAGCTCACGGTTCCCGTCACGCTGCTCTCATTCCTTCCCGCCGGCGTCGTCGGCCTGCTCGCCGCCGCCATGGTCGCGTCCGCCGTCTCCACCGACGACACCTACCTCCACTCTTGGGGTTCCATTTTCGTGCAGGACGTCGTTTTGCCCTTCCGCAAAAAACCGCTCTCGCCCCGCGCCCATATCAACCTGCTCCGCGGTTCGATCGTCTTTGTCGCCGCCTTCGCCTTCGTGTGGAGCGCGCTGTTCCCGCTGCGCGATTACATCTTCATGTATTTCCTGCTCACCGGCACGATCTACCTCGGCGGCGCCGGCTCGGTCATCATCGGTGGACTCTACTGGAAGCGCGGCACCACCGCCGGGGCCTACGCGGCGATGATCTCCGGCTGCTCGGTGGCGATCATCGGCATCAGCCTTCAGGCCCTCTGGCCGAACGTGCCCGCGCTCCTCGAACTCGCGCCCAAGTTCCCGCTCAACGGCGCATGGCTCGCGATGGTCGCCTACGCGACGAGCATCGTCGCCTACGCCGTCGTCTCGCTCGTCACCTGCCGAGAGCCCGCGAATCTTGAACGCCTGCTTCACCGCGGCATCTACGCGCTCCCCGGCGCCGACTCCGGTCCGCGCATCGTGGGTATCTCCCGCCTGCGCCAGATTCTTGGTTTTACCAGCGACTTCACCCGCGGCGACCGCTTCATCTATTATTTCAAGCTCGGTTGGACCGCTCTCTGGACCGTGATCTTCCTCGTCGGCACGATCGGCGGTCTCACCGTTGGCTTCTCGAAAAACGCCTGGGGCAACTTCTGGTTTTTTGTCGTCGTGCTCAGCGCCATCATGGGCGCGATCACCGTCGTCTGGTTCCTCTGGGGCGGAGCCAAGGACCTGCGCCTCCTGCTCATCGCGCTGCGCGACCCTAATCGCGATCTCGGCGACGACGGACAAGTCCACGATCACGTCGCCGCGAGCAACCCGCCCGCCGAGCCCACCCCCGCTTCTTCGCCGGCGTCCCCCGCAGTCGCGTCCCCCGCGCTGCGCTGAACCGCTTCTTTCTCCAGCTGATTTCCTCGTCTTTCCATGCGCACACTCCTGCTCACTTTCCTTGGCCTTGGCCTCTCCGCATTCCTGACGGCCGCACCCGCCGAGCCCACGAACCTCCTCGTGCTCGCGCAGGACTTCCAATTCCCCGGCGGTTGGATGGTGGAGACGCGTGATGGCTCCATTGGCACGCGCATCCTGCGCACTCCCGGCACCGATCTCAACGCGCTCACCGGCATCGTCGTCCCCACCGCCGGCGAATACAAAGTATGGGTTCACACGGTCGATTTTCCGCACATGCAACCCGGCGAACGCCGCTTCACGGTTGCGATCAACGGCCACCACATCGGGCGCGACGCCGGCCAGCACGGCAAGGAGGGCTGGGCGTGGGAACCTCTCGGCACCGTCAAGCTCACCGCCGGAGAAAACGTTGTGGAGATCGTCGACACCGCTCGATTCTTCGGACGTTTCGACGCCCTGGTTCTCGCCGGTGATACCGACTTCGACCCCGGCGCCCTATCGAAGTCCGCACTGCTTCGTTTGAAGGCCGCTCCGAGTCCTCTTGCCGTCGAGCCCGTCACACCGCGCAACGCCGCGGACCCCTCCGGCTCCGGTATTATCGTCACGCCTGGTCGTCAGGTTGCAGCACTCGAAAATTCCGCCGCCCGCGTCCGCTTCTTCGCGCACGACGACGGTCAAGGCGACGGCGTTATCAGTCGCGAGACCGATGTCCGCACCGCCAGCGGCGAATGGATCCCCGTCCCATCCGATCCGACCGCCGAGTCGCTCTTCGTCCTTCGCACGGACGACAACACCATCGAAGCCGGCCAGATCCACCCGCGTTGGCGCAACCCGGACAACGAACTCCTCATTCACTCCGGCGGACACACGTATCGTACCGCCGGCGACTCCGCCAATCCCTACCGCGCCGCACCCTCGACGACCTACATCGCCCGCTCGGCTCGCACACGCGCCGATGGCTCCGTCGAATTGTCTTTCACCGCCATCGGCGGCGAACCCGTCACCGTTGTCTGGCGCAACGCTCCCGGCGGCGGCGACTTCGATGTGCGTGTATCCATCAAACCCTCACGCGACGGGTTTTACTCCGTCGGGTCCGCTCCCTTCCGCGCCTCGAATCCCGATGAGGTTCGCTTCAATCTCCTCCAGCCGCTCTATCAATTTCAGCGCGCGCCCGTTCGTCCGATGATGGTGCCGAGCAGCGTCACGCCGCAGCCGTTGTCGGTGATCGAACTCGCCGCCACCGCGGACCGCCCGGCCATCACACTGGGCGTCGCCGCCGAGCCCGCCGAGCTGCCGTTCGAATGGCCCAATGCCATCAACGCCCGCTACGGTTTCGCCCTCCAATCCGACGACGGACAACTTCAGCCTTCGGTCTTCCGTCCGCTGCTTGGACTTGGCGATTCCGAATGGAAAGCCGGGGAAATCCGCACCGTGCGCTGGCGCGTTCTCGCCCGTGCCGGCGACTGGCGCGATACGCTTTCCTACGCCACCCATCGCATCTTCGGTGTCACCGATGAGCGCCATCCGGTGAAGACATCGCTCACCGATGCCGCCCTCAACATGGTCTCCCTCATGCAGGACGAGAAGGGCGGCGGTTTCGACGCTTCCCTCCGCGGCTTCTGGAACATCGAAGGCGCGGGCGTCGCCACTCAGGCATCGCCGCTCACGCTGCTCTCGGCATCCATCCTCACGGATGACGAAGCCCTCTACGTCAGCCAAGGTTTGCCCGCGATCGAGTGGACACTCACTCGCGCCATCGCCCACATGGCTCGCGTTGTTCCCAACACGCACCCGCCTTACGTGACCGACAAAACCATCCGGATCACCAGCCCGTCGCGTTTCTACGGCGCGGCTTATTGGCAGGGCGTGCACGCGCTCCTCGGCGAGGCCAACCCGTGGATGGCCGACCTCGTGAAACGCGCCGTCGCCCGGGGCCCGGCCCAGAAATGGACGCCCAAGTTTGCCGACACCCTCGCGCTCTATCGGCTCAACCCGTCCGCCGAGCTCCTCGCCCGCGCCGAGAAGCAGGCCGCCGACTACGTCGCCAAGGAGATCGACGGCCGCAAAACCGGCGACCTCGGCTACACGCCTTTTTATAACCACGATTTCATCCCCGTCTGGTGGGACCTCCTCGCCCTGCACGAACTCACCGGCAACACCCGCTGGCTCGAGGCCGCCGAGACCGGTGGCATGCTCACCATCGCCGGACTCCGTTCTCAGCCGCAGCCTCGCGAACGCACCACGACCGTTCATCCGGGCGGAACGTTCGTCGGCAACGATCATCTCTGGTGGCGCGGCGACGTGCGTTTCCGTCTCGGTCTCCCGCGCACGCCCGGCGACGTGGTCGAAAAGAAAGTCCCCTCCTGGCAGGTCTCGCCCGTCGGCCTGGGCTTCGAGCAGCCCTCGACGTTTTTCGCCGGCTCCAGCAAGGGCGAGACGGAGGGCTTCCAAAACATCATGATGTCCTCCTGGACGCCCGGGCTCCTCCGCTTGCATGCGTCCACCGGCAAAGACGTCTACCGCGACTTTGCCCGCGGCGGTGTCATCGGTCGTTTCGCCAACTATCCCGGCTACTACCTGCGCGGCTTCACCGACCTCATGCAGAGCGCCGACTACCCGCTCAAAGGCCCCGACGTCACCAGCTTCTACTACCACCACATCCCGGTGCACCTTGCCTTCACCTTCGACTGGCTCTTCGCCGAGGCCGAACTGCGGTCGAAGGGCGAGATCAGGTTCCCCTACGGCCAACAAGCCGGTTACGTGTGGTTCAACAACCGCATCTTCGGCGCCGACGGCGGCCGGGTCTTCGGCGACACGGATGCGCGTCCACTTTTCCCGCGCGGCGTCACGGTCACCGATTCCGGTCTCAACTGGATCGCCGCCCGCACGGCCGACCGGCTCTGGATCGTGCTCATGAACGACGCCGCCGAAGCCCGCCCCGCCGCGCTCAAGCTCGACGCCGCCGCGCTCGGCCTGCGTTCCGGCGAACCCGTTCTCGTCCGCATTCCAGGCGAGGAAAAATCCCGCTCCGTTTCCGCCAAAAGACTCGCCTCCGTGTCGATCCCGCCGCGCGGCCTCGTGGCCCTTGGTTTCGCCGCCCATCCCGAGCCTGCCAAACCCGCGCTCCCGCCGGTGGCTGCCGTTCCACTTGACGAACCCCTCGTCACCCAGGATGGCAACGTGCTCGCATGGCGCATTCGTTCGCCCTTCGGAAAAGACTCGATCTACGTCTGCCTCGACGGCGGCCCCGAGCGTACCGGCACGGTCGAATTGCTCCTGGATAACGACACTCAACCGCGCGTCGTCACGCGTTACCCCTACGAGTTCACCGTCTATCCGTTTCCCGTCGACAAAGACGCCGTCTTCCGTATTCGGACAACCACTACCGACGGCGCCGTCACGACCTCCGGCTCCTTCACCCTCCCCGGAACCAGTCGTTAACCATCCCTCCGATCCTCTCCGTTTTTGCGCCTTCTGGGCCTTTTGTGGCCACCCTTCCGCCTCCGCCCCTTTCGTGTATTTGGTGTGTTTCGTGGTAAACCCTCAGGGCCGAAATCCTCCGCTTCTCCGATTCTGAACATGCCGTGTAGTCCGTGTGTTCCGTGGGCACCTCTCTGAACTCCGTCTCCCCATGACTCGTCCTCGCTTCTTTCTTCTGGTTACCGCCCTCGCGACCCTCGGCTCCGCGCTCCCCGCGAGCGCCACGCTTAGCCTCCGTCCCGATCACTCCGTCGAGGTGACCTCGCCGGAGGGCAACCGCACCGCCGTCTTCACACCCGACTTCGTCGTGCTCATCCGCCGAGAGGACCCGCAGGTTTCCATGCGGCCGTCCGGTCTCAAGGCGGTCACCTACAACGTGCTCACGTGGACCGCCGACGCCTCCGGCGAAGCCGAGTACGCCGCCGTCAAACGCAGCGAAGCCATGGGCGGCGACGGCCTCGACGACCGCATCCTCGAAGGCGATTCCGCCGGCCGCACCGCCAATGTGTTCGCCGCCGGGGAAAACATCATCCTTCGCGCCAACTCCGCGCGGACTCTTCCCGGACGCATCATCTGGGACTTCCCCTCCGATCCGCGCTTCACGTTGTCCGCAACACTCACGCAACCCGCCGCCACCGCATGGCCGACGCTTACCTTCACGTTCATTCCGAAAGTCGCGGCCTTCTTCTCGGTGGGTTATCGAGGCGCGCCCGCCGCCACCGCCGCCGATGTCACCGAAGGCTGGCAGCCGCTTATCTGGACCGAGAAACGCCTGCCTGAACGTTCGTTCCTCACCGCCGCCTACATGTGTCCTCTGCCCACCGCGCTGCTGACCTCCGGCGGAATCACCACCGGCGTGATCGCCGACCCGGTCGAACTGCCGTTTCAGCCCTTGCCGACTTTCGACAACAGCCGCTTCGGCGTCGCCCTGCGCGACAACAACGACACTTTCCGCAGCATGGTTTTCGCCCCGTTGATGGGCGGCCCCGGCTCCCAACGCGCCGCCGGCCAGACCTTCACCTTCAAAGTCCACCTCGTCGTTTCGGATCAACCCATCACCACCGCCTTCGAAACACTCGCGCGCGGTCTCTACGATTTCCGCGACTTCCGCCGGAACGCCCTCGGCTCTCTCAACACCACGCTCGACAACATGCTCGCCTACGGGCTGAGCGACTTTTCCTGGTTCGAACTCGCGCTCAAGGGCTGCGCGTATTCCACCGACGTTCCCGGCGCGGTGAAAAACGTTTCCTCGCTCAACCCCATCAACCTCGCGCTCGTCGCCGACACACCCCGCGCCTTCACCGAGCGCGGCTATCCCATCGCCGAGTTTATGGTTTCGCGTGAGAAAACCCTCTTCACGCTCGATCCCAATCAGAAGATCCAAAGCCCCTCGCGCAACATGCTCGGGCCGGCCGCGCCGATCAGCGAACTCGCCGCCCTTCACGGTGTGACGGGTGGCAACGGCACTGCGCTTCTCCAACTCGCCGACGAAGTCGTCGCGATGGACCGCAAAGCCGGCTCCCGTGCCGCCGACTGGCGCCAGTGGCTCGCTCTCTGGGAAAACACCGGCAGGCAGGACTACCTCGACCGCGCCGTCGGCGAGGCCGATGCGTATTTGAAACGTCGTTACGCACAACCTTCCGAGAGCTTCCGCGACAAGGATGCCGGCAGCCTCTTTTTCTGGACCTCGCACGCGCCGCACTGGATCGAACTGGTCCGTCTCCACGAAGCCACCGGCGAACAACGTTTCCTCGACGCCGCCCGCGAGGGCGCCCGCCGCTTTGCGATGTATATTTGGATGTGCCCCCGCGTTCCCGATGAAGAGATTCTCGTCAACGAAGGTGGAGGCGCGCCGGTCTATTGGTATCTGAAGGCCAAGGGCCACGCGCCGATGCACCTGCCCGAAGAACGCGTGCCGGCATGGCGTCTTTCCGAGATCGGCCTCACCTGCGAATCCTCCGGCACCTCGGCCGGCCACCGGGCGATCTTCATGGCCAACCACGCGCCGTGGATGCTCCGCATCGCCCAGCTCACCGGCGACTCGTTCCTCCATGATATCGCCCGCTCCGCGATCATCGGTCGCTACCTGAATTTCCCCGGCTACCACATCAACACCGCCCGCACCACCGCCTACGAGAAAGCCGACTACCCGTTGCGTTCGCACAAGGAACTCAGCGTGAATTCGTTTCACTATAACCACATCTGGCCGCACATGAGCATCCTCCTGGATTACCTCGTGGCCGACGCCACCGCGCGCTCGCAGGACCGCATCACGTTTCCCTCCCGCTTCATCGAAGGCTACGCCTACCTGAAGAGCCGGTTCATCGGCGATCGGCCGGGCAAATTCTACTCACTCGATCAGGCTTTTCTTTGGATGCCCTCCGGCCTCGTGCGCACGGAGTCCATCGAACTCAACTATGTCTCCGCCCGCACCGATGATGCATTCACGGTCGCCTTCATGAACGAGTCCGACCAACCGGTGCGGACGACGGCGATGATCGATCCCGCGCGTGTTCACGGACTCCGAACCGCGACCGCCGAACACTGGATCAACAACGCCGAAGCCGCCCCGCTCGCCGTGAAGAACGGTCGCCTCGAACTCGATGTTCCTGCACGCGGCATCGTCGCGGTGATCATCCGAGGCGTGAAACCACAGGTCGGCGTGCAGCGCGAACTCCTCGCCGCCGCGCAAACCGCCGGATGGGCACAAGACTACGCCGAGTCTGACCTCGGAGGACTCCGTGCGATGACCTTCAACTTTGGCCCCAGCCGCCGCAGCCTCTTCACCTATCTGCGCGAAGATGACGCCCAGGTGAAACGCGCCGAACTCGAAGTCATGATCGATGGCAAGACGACCGCCTATGTCGACGACGCCTATCCATTCGAATGGACGCAGACGCTCCCGGACACGGCCAAGGACGCGATCCTCCGCCTGACCGTGACCCGCCTCGACGGCCGCACGGAAACCGCCGCCCCGGTGACGCTGAAACGCTGAGGGTAATGATGCAGCCCGAACGTAGCAGCCGAGGTAACGAGGCTGGTTGGGCGGGTGGCCAACGAAAACCCAGCCTCGTTACCTCGGCTGCTACGTTTTGTTTGCTTCCGTTATGTTTCGCCTGACCAGCCGCGGATCCATCGGGGTGACTACCGGTTGGCCGAAAGCGAGGCGATCAGCGCGGGGAGTTCGCGCAGGTTATCCAGCGTGAAAAAGCGTCCGTCGGCGCGGGGTGGTTCGGCGTGTTCGTGGGCCCACATGAGCGGGTAGGGCACATGCACGGCGGAGCCGCCGAGGGCGAGAACGGGAAGGATGTCGGACTTGAGCGAGTTGCCCACCATCAGAAAACGCGTCGGCGCAATGTCGTGGCGGCGCAGAATGGCGTGGTAGGCGGACTCGTTTTTGTCGGAGACGATCTCGACGTGCTGGAAGTGGGCGGCGAGTCCGCTCTTGGCGAGTTTGCGCTCCTGATCCCGGATGTCGCCCTTGGTGATGAGGAGAAGGCGATGGAGCGGGGTGAGGGCGGCGAGCGTCTCGGCGACACCGTCGAGGAGTTCGACCGGATGCGCGAGCATGCTGCGGCCGAGCTCGAGCAGACGGCGGATTTCGTCGGAGGAGATTTTCCCGTTGGTGAGATCGATGGCGGTCTCGATTGCGGAAAGGGTGAAGCCCTTCACGCCATAGCCATAGAGCTCGAGGTTGCGCATCTCGGTTTCGAAGAGAGTACGGTCCACGGTCGCGGCGTCGTGGTAGTGCGCGAGCATCTCGCGGTAACGCATGTGGACGTTTTCGAAGATGGTCTCGTTATGCCAGAGGGTGTCGTCGGCATCGAAGGCGATCACGAGTTCGCGAGTGGGCATGGGGGCGGCGGGTGTCACCGAGCAGACGCCGGGCGGGAGAAGGCGGCAAGCCCTGTAACGCATAAAAATACCCCCGCCCAGCCGTCCCTCGTTCGGTTCCTGATCGGTGCACAACCATGTTCCGGTCGGAACATAGTTGTGCACGCGTGTTTGGGGCTGATCACACAAGCTATCTGCGTCGTGAATGCACAAGTGTGTTCCGACCGGAACACACTTGTGCATCGGATGGGGGCTGAGAGCGGGAAAGAGGGCGGGGTGCACTGTCCCTGATTTTGGCTCGACGGGAGGGACGGAGCCGGTCGTCCGACGGTGTTCGGATCGGAAAGTAGCGGGGAGCGTGAGCGACCCGTTCCGGTCCCGGGTTGCTTACGCTCCCCGCTGCGCCCGGAGGTTGTGGGAACGGGCGCGTTAAAATGAATGCGAGTTTGCGCGGCACCCGGGGCGGTTCAGATTGTCCGCTTTCCCTTCCATGAAGTTGTTCCTGTGCCTTGCCTTGATGTTGTGCGGTGTATCGGCGGCGAATTTGCGCGCCGAGGAAAAGCCGGTGCCTGCGCCGGCCGCGGAGGCGTTGAAGGTGTTGGTCGATCGTCAGCGTGACCTGCTGGCCAAGGCCGCAGAGAAAACCGACGTCCTCGAAATGGAGGATCTGCGCGGGCAGTTTCAGGAGCTGGTGTTCGACTATGACGCCTATTTGCGGAAATACCCGGACGTGGCCGCGGGCTATGTGAGTTATGCGCTGCTGCTCAACCAGCCGGTGCTGGGCGAACGCAAGCGGGCCGCGGTGTTGCTGCTGAGGGCCAACAAACTCGATCCCAATCTGCCCCTCGTGAAGAACCAACTCGGGAACTTCCTCGCCGAGGACGGCAAGCCGCTCGATGCGCTCAACTATTACCTCGCCGCCGTGAAACTCGCGCCGAAGGAGCCGCTTTATCACTACCAAGTCGGCGCGCTGCTCACGGAGGCCCGCGAGGACTTCTTGAAGAGCGGGGCGTGGACGCGGGCCACGCTTGACGAGGCGATGCAGGATGCGTTCGAGCAGGCCTCCACGCTGGCGCCCGACTCCGCGGCCTACGCCTATCGTTACGGCGAGTCGTGTTATGAGTTTGAGCGACCCGCGTGGTGCGCCGCATTGGCCGTTTGGCGCGCGGTTGAGGACAAAGGTTACG
>JANJTQ010000008.1 GCA_024711005.1 Opitutaceae bacterium
CGTCCGCCGTATCAGCTACGGCGAGGGCGTCGAGCGCGTTTTCCCGACCAGCTCTCCGAATATCGACAAGATTGAGATCGACCAGACCTCCGAGCCGATGCGCGCCCGTCTTTATTACCTCCGTGACCGCCTTGGCAAAGCCGCCGTCGCCGTCAAGGTCGCCAAGCGCGAGAAGACCGTCGCCGCCAAGTAAGAACCGATTCTGTTCCTTTATGAAACAAGCGAGTCCATCCGACTCGCTTTTTTCATGCCCTTTGTACTTTCCCGAGGAAATGAGAATCACTAGTTCCTGACCTTTCGTTTCTAAAACCACGCGTTTTCAAACCATGCCACTCCAGACCGATATCCTCTCCCTCGCTGCCAATCAGGCCCGCGGCCTCGCCATCGACGCCGTCCATAAATGCAATTCCGGCCACCTCGGCCTTCCGCTCGGTTGCGCCGAGATCGGTGCCGTTCTTTTTGGCAACACGCTTTCTTACAACCCCGACGCTCCCCGTTGGCTCAATCGCGACCGCTTCGTTCTCTCCGCCGGCCACGGTTCGATGTTCCTCTACAGCTGGCTCCACCTGAGCGGCTTCGATCTCTCGCTCGACGAGCTCAAGAACTTCCGCGTCCTGCACAGCAAGACGCCCGGCCATCCCGAGTTCCATGAAACCCCCGGCGTCGAGTGCACCACCGGCCCCCTCGGCCAGGGTGTGGCCAACGCCACCGGCCTTGCGCTTTCCATCCAAGCCGCCGCCGCCCGCTTCAACACCCCCGAGCACACGATCTTCGACAGCCATGTGATCGCTCTCGCCGGCGACGGCTGCATGCAGGAAGGCGTCGCCCTCGAAGCCGTTTCCTTCGCCGCCCACCAGAAGCTCGACAACCTCATCCTCATCTACGACTCCAACGACGTCACCCTCGACGCCATGGCCAACAAGTCGCAGGGCGGCGATGACGCCAAACGTTTCAAGGCTCTCGGTTGGGACGTCCAGACGATCGATGGCCACGACCTCCTCGCCATCCAGAAGGCGATCAACAAAGCCAAGAAGGCCACCGGCAAGCCCCAGTTGATCATCGCCAAGACGACGATCGCCAAGGGCATTCCCGAGGTCGCCGGCACCGCGAAGGGCCACGGCGAAGGCGGCGCCAAGTTCTCCGAGGCAGCCCGCGCCGGCCTGAACCTTCCCGCCGACCAGCACTTCTTCGTCAGCGACGACGTGCGCGCCTATTTCGCCGACCACAAGAAGCGCCTCGTTCGCGCCTACAAGAAGTGGAACAAAACCTTCGAAGCGTGGACGGCCGCCAATCCCGAGAAGGCCGCCCTCCTCGACAGCCGCAACGCCGCTCCGGGCGCCGCGCAGCTCTTGGAGAAAACCCCGCTCTTCCCGGCATGCCAAGCTCGCCACCCGCGCCGCCGGTCAACAAGTCCTTCAGGCCGTCGCCGCCGAGCTTCCGCTCCTCATCGGTGGCAGCGCCGACCTCTACGGCTCGACGCTCAACTACATCGCCTCCGACAAGGATTTCGACGAGACCAACCGCGCCGGCCGCAACATCCGTTTCGGCATTCGCGAACACGCCATGGCCTCCATTGCCAACGGCATCGCCTATGATGGGATCTTCCGTCCGTCGGTCGCCACGTTCCTTGTGTTCGCCGATTATTCCCGTCCCGCGATGCGCCTGGCCGCGCTCGCGAAGCTTCCCGTCGTTTACATCTACACGCACGACTCCGTCGGCGTGGGTGAAGACGGCCCGACCCACCAGCCCGTTGAAACGGTCTCCGGCCTGCGCGTGATCCCCGGCTTCGATGTGATCCGCCCCGGCGATCCCGAGGAAACCGCCGGCGCCTACGCCGCGGCCCTCGAGCGCATCGATGGCCCCACGCTCCTCGCGCTTACCCGTCAGGCTCTGCCCTTGCTCAACGATGTTCCGTCGGACCTCCGTCGCTCCGGTGTAACCAAAGGTGGATACGTGGCCGTCCGGGAGACCGCCGAGCTGACCCACATCCTTCTGGCGAGCGGTAGCGAGCTTCAATACGCCGTCAACGCCGCGAAGATCCTCGGCGCCGGTGTGCGTGTCGTGTCGGTGCCCTGCTTCGAACGCTTTAACCGTCAGCCCGCCGACTATCGCGAGTCGGTGCTTCCGGCAGCGTGCCGCAAACGCGTCGCGATCGAGGCGGGTGTCACCGGCCTCTGGTATCAGTATGTCGGCCTTGACGGCAAAGTGATCGGCATCGATCGCTTTGGCATGAGCGCCCCGGGTGCGACGGTCTTCAAGGAACTCGGCATCACGACCGAAGCGGTGGTCGCCGCCGCCCAGGGACTCTGATCCCGTCGCCGGCAGCGGCGAACCCGTCACCGACAGCTTCGAAGGCGGGCCGAATTGGCCCGCCTTTTTTGCGTCGTCTTCAAGCGAAGGAGGACGCCCTGCCAACGAACATGCTGGTTAAGAAAAAGAAGAAAGCGGAAGAAGCGGATCTTAGAAAGAAGCCAACAGCGTTTGGCGGTGGAGATGTTCCTCGTGTTTGCCTCCACCGCCGATTAGCTGTGGCGCATTATGTCGCTCGACCCCCATGCGCAGCTTGATCAGACCCTCCTTGATAAAATCGAGCAAAGCCCCACCGGGGCGGTGCCGCACACGCCGACTTATCAGGATGCACTCAGGCGGCTTTACGCGACGCATCAGGTTTATGCCTCGGCGGATCACAAGGATTGTCACGTGACGGCCCGCTCGCTGACCCGGAAGCCTCTGTTTCATGCGAACAATCTCGACGCCCTGGTCGCCGGAAAGATCGACACGGATGCGCTGGAGTCCAACGCCAGCATCTTCTCCCGCTATGTGCAGTCCCTGCCGGCGGCGTTGCACGAAAAGGCCGAAAGCTTCCGGCTGCGCGTGGTGGGCCGTCCGATCTTGCATCGCAAACATCATGGTGCGGGTGAGGCGCCTGCGGTTCACGATCCTGTGCACAGCCTGTTTCTCGTGCCCGGCACGGGACCTCATCCAGGGCTGCCCGGTAATTATTTATATGGGACGTTGGTGGAGATCATGCACCCGGGTGCATCGTCCACATGGACGGTGCAACTGCACGATGCCGACGATGGGGCGTCGTCAAGTGACGCGGCCGCCTTGCCCGAGGCATTGACGGTGTTGCAGGATGTGCTGGCGAGCGCGCCGTTTCATTTGAGCGAACTCGTTGCGTTGGGATTCAAGTCGAACTGACGCGGGTGTCGGCCGATCCGCTTTCGCGATTGCGGCGAGGCGGATTTCGCATCTGTTGGCGGCTTCATGAAAATCCATGTGCTTCCCGCGGGACCGATCGAGACGAATGCGTTTTTGCTGACCGACGCCGTGCGCGGCGAAGCTGTTCTGATCGATGCGCCGGGAGAGATCTGGGCATGGGTGGAACCGATTCTGGCACGAGAAAAATGCCGTCTGGTCGAGTTATGGCTGACGCACGGGCATTGGGATCACATTCAAGATGCCGCGAACGTGGTGCGTGCGAGCGGGGCGAAAGTGCGCGGGCATGCGGCTGACCGGGTGTTTTTCGAGACGCCGCAGATCATGTCGGCATTTTTGAGCGGGCGCATTTCGCTGGAGCCGGTGGTGGTGGATCATTGGGTGGCGCAAGGCGACCGCTTTGAGGCGCTCGGACGTGAGGTCGAAGTGCGGCATGTGCCGGGTCATTGTCCGGGTAATGTGTTGTTTTATTTCGTCGGCGAGAAGGCGGCCTTTGTCGGCGATGCGCTGTTTGCGGGAAGCGTGGGGCGCACGGATTTGCCGGGAGGAAGCCGGGAGGAACTCTTCCAGTCGATCAGCACGCAGATTTACACGATGCCGGACGAAACGGTCGTCTATCCGGGCCACGGCCCGGCAACCACGGTCGGCACGGAAAAACAAAGCAACCCGTACGTACGCGGATGAGCCGCACCCGAGGCCAGGCCCGATCGGTTTGTCACTTATTAAGTGACAAACTGGGTTTGAGATGGCGCCCGCTCCCGGAAGGATTTGTCACTTAATAAGTGACAAATGGGCTGGTGGGGGAACGTCGTTGGGGCGTTTTCGCGTTTGTCATTTTTGTGGGCGCTGGGATGACTGACGCCTTCGATGACCGATCTTAATCAGGACGAGATTTTCATGCGCCGGGCGATCACCTTGGCCCGGCAGGCGTGGGGGCGCACGCATCCGAATCCGCTGGTGGGTGCAGTAATCGTGGAGGACGGGCTGATCGTGGCGGAAGGATTCCACGCTCAAGATGGCGGGCCGCACGCCGAGCGGGTGGCCCTTGCGGCGCTGGGGCGGACTCCGAAGCCTGGCGCGACTTTGTATGTGACCTTGGAGCCTTGCTCGACCCACGGACGCACGGGAGCGTGTTGCGAGGCGATTCAGGCGGCGGGTATTCGTCGGGTGGTCGTTGGCGCGATCGACCCCAATCCGGCGCACGCCGGGCGGGGCGTCGAGTTGCTGCGTGCGGCGGGCGTGGACGTGGTTGCCGGAGTACTCGCCGCGGAGTGCGTGGATTTGAATCTGATCTTTAACCACGCGATCGTGACGGGGGGGCCGCTGCTGGCGGCCAAGGTTGCCGTCACCCTTGATGGGAAAATCGCCTGTCGCACCGGCGAGTCAAAGTGGATCACCGGCGAGGCGGCGCGCGCGGACGTGCATGTGTGGCGCCGCTATTTCCCGGGAATCGCGGTCGGGGCGATGACGGTTCTCAAGGACAATCCAACGCTCACCGCGCGCACGGTCGATGGGAAGACGTGGTGTCCGTTGCGCTTTGTATTCGACGGATTATTACGGACGGTGAGCGACGCCCACTTGCCGCATGTTTACACCGACGAGCATCGCGAGCGCACCGTTGTGGTCACCACGCCTCATGGCGGCATGGGTTACGTGCGGAAATTGCGGGAACTCGGCATACAGGTGTGGGTGATCGATACGCCGACCCAACGGGTGAACTTCGCGGACTTCCGTCGCCGCTGTGCCGAGGAGAAGGTGACGGGCGTTTACTTCGAGGGCGGGACGCAGTTGATCAGCGAGCTGATGCGTTCACGCGAAATGGACTACCTGTTCGCGTATCGGGCTCCCGTGCTGTTCGCCGATGACAAGGCGAAGACCATGTTCGCGGGCTTGCGGCCTGAAAACGTGGGACAGGCGGTGCGATTGGCGGACGTGCGACACGAGACGTTCGGCGACGATTCGTTGATGCGCGGGCGGGTGATCTACCCGGAAAAACTTTTGCTGGATGAAACTGTATTTAGCCTCAGGTAACGCACACAAGGTCGCCGAAATGAACACGCTTGCCCAGGCGAGCGGGCTCGACGTGGAAATCGTATCGGCCAAAGCCGCGGGCGGGATGCCACCGGTGGTCGAGGATGCGGGCACGTTTATCGGCAACGCCCGCAAAAAGGCGCTTGCTCTCAGGTCCGTGCTGCCGGCCGATGCGTGGGTGTTGGCCGACGATAGCGGGTTGTGCGTCGACGCGTTGCAGGGCGCGCCGGGTGTGGAGTCCGCGTATTACGCCGGACCGCAGGGCGACGGCGCGGCGAACTTGCGGAAACTCGTCGATGTTATGCGCGACGTTCCACCGGAAAGACGCGGCGCTCACTTTGTCTGCGTGTTATTGCTTGCGGGGCCGGAGGGGGCGGAGGCGGTGTTCGAAGGCCGATGCGACGGAGTGCTCGGCGAAACGCCGCGGGGTGGGACTGGTTTTGGTTACGATCCGCTCTTCGTGCCGGCCGGACATCAACGTACGTTTGCGGAGCTGGGCGACGAGGTGAAGAACGAGCTCAGTCATCGAGGTCGAGCATGGGCGAGCCTGGCTGAATGGCTGCGAACACGGATGAACTGAAAGATTCGTCTTTTGGTGAAGAATGTGGGAGCGAGCTCGCTGCGAGGGTGAATCACAGACGTGCTCGCTCCCATCTTCGGCTCAGGCGGGATCAACCCTCTGTTGATGATCCAAGTTTACCAACCGAAGGAGGCTTTCGCAGTTTCATACTCGGCGGCGGTCAGATCGGTGAAATCGACGCGGCGGTAGGACATTACGCGCGGTGTACCCGGGGGATAGCGGCCCTCACGGAACATCGAGTTGAATCCCCAGTTTCGTACCGGGGGAGAGTAGTAGTTGGAGCCGCCGTGAGGTTCGGTGAAGACGCGGCTTTCGAAAAGCGCGACCAGGGATCCTCGAATGAACGTGCTTTTGTTGCTCCAGTTTTCGAGAAACCGGGGAAGATTGTGTGCGCCGCCGCTGGTTTTGCCGGTGCCATCTTTATTGGTGGGGGTGAGGCCCGTGAGGAGGGCGGCGGCGATTTCAATCGTGTTGGTGGTGGCGGTCGGGTTGGCGCTTGAAAGGCTGGTGGTCGCGTTGAAGTTCTTGGAAAGAATGGTCACGGCATCGCCGACAATGGCCGCGGGGAACTCCCCGAATTCGGGGGTGGTGGCGGAATTGGGATTCGCGGTGCTGGTGGATCCGTCGGCGTTGAAGCTGCCCTTGATATAAACGGGGGCATTGGTGGCGATGGTGAGCCCTTCGGTCGTGGTGCCGTAGCTGGGGACCTTCATATCTCCGTTGATGATGCTCAGACTGGTCTGAAGGCTGTTGGCTATCGTTGCCGGATTGGTGGCGCCGGTTATTGGGTCGGTGGTGGGGGCGCCTTCGACTTCAACGTAGACAATCCCGGTCCAGTCATCGGTGGTGAGATTCCCGATCTTGTCGGCGGCCGTGACCGCGACGGTGCCCGCGGTGGTCGGAGCGGTGGCTTTTCCGGCCATGCCGGCGACGGCTTTCTGAAGGGCGTTCATGTCGAGTTCGATCAGGTCGGTGCCTTTTCCCCGGTGTTGATCATACATGCCGGAGTTGACGGTTTTTTGAGTAGCGGCCGTGGATGAGCTGCTGCTGTAGGTTACATTGCTGCTCGTCGTCGATCCGTTGAGCGTGGTGACGGTGGTGGTCGTGGTGATGGGGTATTTATTGGACGGGGCGCCCCCGGAGCCTTTCTTACCGGCGGTCTGAGTGACAATGGTGGCCACATAGGGTTTATAAGTAACCAGATTGTTGCCTGCGGGGAGTGTGAGACTTTTGTTCTTGGCCGGATCGGTTTTGTCGCGGCTGGAGAGGGTGATCGTCTGGGTTGCCGGATTCACCGTGATGTAGACTCCGGCGTTGTTGGAATACTTCTGCTGCTCGACCTCAAACAACTGGTCATAGTCGGGGTCCGTGGGATCGGTGGGGTAATTGGACGGTTCGATGATGGAACGGCCCGAGTTGACCGATTCGTCTAAGCCCGGTCCGCCCGGACTTGGGTCTTCCTGATATTTCCCGATGGCAACCGGGGTGTAGTTGTCGACGCCATGCGCGGAGGTCTGAAGATTGCCGTTCCACTTTTGGGATGCGTAGTTGCGGAAATCCGCCCACTCGGCCGCCGCTGTGCCGCCACCTTGGGTGCTATCCTTCCAGATTCCGCCGGCCTTCAGGCTGGTGGGCGATTTGAATTTGTTGGGAAAGGTGATGTCGGCGGAACGACCGGCGGCACTCTTGCCGTCGCCGGAGGTATCGCCGGGTTTGGCGGCATGGTAGATATTGCCGGTGGCGGTGACCTGGTCGGTGAAGGTGAGGGCGCCGCTCTCCGGATAGAGATAAAGACTGCCATTGGTGTGGACCGGGCCGGAGATTGTCATGGCGGGTCCATTGAAGATCTCCAGGTCCATGTTGTAGAAGATCGCGTGGGCAAAGAGCGGTGCGCCTCGTACCGAGATACGTTGAGAAACATAGGAGGTGATTTCGCCTCCGGGTGTGCCGGACGGGTTCACGGTGGCCTTGGCGATGACGCGGACATCGCGTCGGAAAACGTATTTTCCGTTGAGCGGATCGTTGGCGTTGTTGGGATCGGCGGGGTTGAAAAAGTAGGCTTCTCCGGAGGCCGGGACCAGATCCACGGTCCCGCCGATCAGTTCGTTGGCCGAGGCCTTCACGTTGCTGTCGCTCCAGAACCAGGTCGGAGGCATGACAAGGGCGTCGGTGCCATCCGGGTCGAGCGTGACCGAACTGCGTACCTCGAGCTTCTGGCGGATTTGGGAAAAGCCGTATTCGGCGAGTGCTTCCGCGGCGTTGCGAGCCTCCAGCCGGAGGGCATTTCGGTAATTAAGACGGCGCTCGGTGACACCCCAACTCAGGAGGCTTCCGACCAGAAGCAGGGCGAACGTGGTGAAGACCACGACGCTGAGAATGGTGGAGCCCCGGGAACGACCGCGGAAAGGTGAGTGATGCATGGCAGGAATGGATCAGCCGCGAGGAGAGACGGTGAAATTATAGGTGTTGCTGGCTCGTTGGTAGCGATCCTGGCCCGACCCGGTGCGGTGAATGATCTCGCATTTCACCATCACGCTTCGGTCGTAGAAATTGTAGAACAGGTCCTCGGTGCCGACGTTTTTGGAGAGTTCGATGACTTCCGTGTTGGTCTGCGCGGTCGAAAGGGCGGGCAGGAGCGTCCATACATCAGCGGTGACGCTCGGACTGATGCTGCGGTCGAACTTGCGCACGGGGGCTTCGCCGTCGTTTTCGTTGGGATCACGATAGTAGCCGACCACCCGGCTGATTCGTTCGCTGTTGCTCGGATCAAGATAGACGAGAACGAGCATGTTACCCGACTCGCCGGCGTAGACCTCGTGGTCGGAGGTGACACCGCCGGAGGTGAGGGTGCGGTCGTCGAAGGCGGGATAGATGATAAAGTAGTTCGCGTAGGTCGCGTTGTCGGCCATCTCGGACGTGAACTCCCGCATATCCCGGTTTACGAGGAGCTTTCCCGAATCGTAGTGGTAGACATTCAGGCTCTGAACGAAGAACGAGAGCAGCCCGCCAACGACGAGCAGGCTGATGCCCAGGACAACCATGATCTCGATCAAGGTCATGCCGCGGCAGGCGGATGCGGAACGATGTGCGCCCGGGGAGATTCGACGGAAGTTCATAATCAGTAGGTCGGGACGGCGGAACGGATCGTGCGAACGGAGCTGCGAAACGTGCGTGCATTGGGGCCGGCTCCGCCTCCCCAGGCATAGTGGATCGTGATCGCGCGAACTTGGGTCGCGCTCAACGCGGGGTTGCTGATATCTTGGATCCAAACGCGCAGATTGAGGCGCAGGTCGTCGGCGATGTCGTCGGGAGTCCCGTTGGTGTCGATGATTTTGACGTTGTCGGTGATCCCGGTGAGCGTGCCGGCTGTAACATTGATGGTGGAGAGTGCCGGGATCGTTGTCGCGGTGGAGATGACGAGGGGATCACTGGTCGAGGCATTCAACCGGGTGGGGATCTCGGTCGACGTGCTTCCCGATCCGGCGATCACGCTGCCGGAGGTGGTGAGGTAGGGGAGGTCGGCGAACTCCATGTTCTTCATTTGCTCGATGTATCCCTGCACCACGGTGACGGCGGCATTTTGATAGATGCTGCCTTCGCTCAGTTGGCGTGAATGCAAGAGCGAGCCGAACACGGCGACGACTCCGGCGGAGAGCAGGACTGCGGAGATCATTACCTCCACCAATGTGAACGCGCGACGGGTGGTGCGCGCGGAATCGCCTGATGAGAGGGCAGGGAAACGGCGAGGGCTGAATGGGTGGATATGCACGTGGGTGAAAACGTGCCACATCCTAACCCCTGAACGTGCCCATCGTTAGGGCCGGCGGGGACGATCTTTTGGCCCTAGCGATTCGGGCCTTTTGGCCCTGATCCGCGTCCCATGGACTGGGTGTAATAGGCCGCGGCTTGGGCGCGGCGGGTGACGTGGAGTTTTTCGAATACGGTGCTCAGGTAGTTTTTGACCGTTTTCTCCGCCAGGCCCATTTCGGCGGCGACCTCTTTGTTGGTGCGACCTTCGGCGATCAACGCAATGACGCGCTGCTCCTGTGGCGAGAGTCCGTCGATCACCGGTTTGGTGCGTTCGTTTTTCAGCAGGTCCATCACGCGGGCGGTGATCTGCGGATCGAGAATGGAGCGGCCGGCGGCGACGTCACGGATACCCTGAAGCAATGCGGGGGTATTGATTTCCTTGAGCAAGTAACCGTGGGCTCCGGCGCGGATCGCTTCATCGACGATGGTTTGCTCCGAACTTGAAGTCAGAAAGAGCACACGGGTCTCGCCTGTTTCCGCAAGCAATCGCCGGCACACGTCGATGCCCGTGCCGTCGGGCAGATGAATGTCGAGCAGCACGACATCGGGGTGTTCTCGGCGGCATACGACGAGCGCGTCCGCGGCGGTCGCCGCCGTGCCGCATAGTTCGATTCCGGCCGCGCCTTGAAGAAGCGTTTGCAGGCCGACGCGGACGAGTTCGCTGTCGTCGACAATGACCAGACGGATGAGCGGGGCGGGGAGCGGTGGATTCATGCGGCGGAGATGAGAGCGGGAAACGTAAGGAGGAGGCGGGTGCCGTTGCCGGGATGGCTGTCGAGCCGGAATTCGGCCTGGAGTGAGACGGCGCGAGCACGGAAGTTGGCGAGTCCATGACCCTCGGTCGACACGGTGGCGGGATCGAATCCAACGCCGTCGTCCTGCACCAACAACGCGAGACGTTCGCCATCTTCGTGGAGGCGAATGGTGACTTTCGTAGCCTGGCCATGTCGCAAGGCGTTGCTCACCGCTTCACGAATAATTTGGAGAACATCGGGCATCTGGGTGAGGTCGAGGCGTGCTTCGGCGCCTTCGTCGATGCGTACAACGAACTCGGCCTGGCGATCGCCTTTGATGTTCTCCACGAGGGTGGCAAGTGCGCTTGAGAAGCCATGTTTCACCGTCGGCTGTGATTGGGACAGCGAATTGATGTAGGCGCGGATCTCGCGGATGCTCTCGTTGAGAAGTTGAAGCCCGCGTTCGAACAGCGTGTCTGAGGCCGCGGGGTCGGAGACGCGTTTTTGTCGCGAGGATTCGAGGGTCAGTCCGGTTGCGTAGAGGGACTGGATCACTCCGTCATGAAGGTCTCGTCCGAGGCGGATTTTTTCGCCCAGTGCCTGGTTGAGCAGAAGTTGCTGGATGTGGAGGTTTTCATCTGCGCGCTGGCGTTCCTCGCGTTCGTGGCGAAGCGCCTCCTCGCTGGCGACGGCGGTGCGTGCGAGGCGTTCAACCTGTTTCATGTCCCCACGAGACCGGGCTGCGGCGTCGGCGGCTTGAAGGGAGGCGGATCGCGAGCCGGAGGCGAGAGCGACCATAAACAAAGAGACGAAGGACACGGCGACGACCAACCCGAGGGCTTTTTGCTGATCGGCATGATAGGCCCGGAAATCGGGCTGCGACGGCGGGGTGTTCGGGTCGGTGGTCGAAGATTGTTGTCGCGTTTGGGCCCGCTGGCGCACCCAAAGCTGGGAGAGGGCCGCCGTCGATCCCACGGCGGCGAGCGCCAGGCAGAAAACGAAAAGTCGCAGCGCGTTGCCCATATTTGACAAAACCGACCGTGCGACCGTCGTTCATTCAGGCAACGGCAAATCCAGCCTCCCGCCGTCAAATTCAGTCAGCCCGGGCTCTTGACAATTCCCGACCGGACATTTTCCCTCCGACCCTTCGATTTCGCCAGAGTAGCTCAGTGGTAGAGCAGAGGACTCATAAGCCTTTGGTCGCCGGTTCAATCCCGGCCTCTGGCACCACTTCCGCCCCGCAGGGGTGAAGAATCGTGATGGAGTCGCCTCCCGAAACAAGGGTCGAGTTATCGGGAACGACGTCCGAGAGCCGTGACCCCCGACGGGATGAAACAGGCGCCTCCCATACGCTGGGAATCGCAGGCTTATTTTTTGGAGCGCGGCTTCTTCTTCGGAGTGCGCTCGATGTTGAGGTAGGTTTTTGAGCGCATCTGTTCTTCGTAAAACTCGACGAGTCGCACGCCTTCGCGGGGTTTGACGAGGTCCTTCTTCGTGGCGGCGTCGATCTGCGCCTTCATCTTTCGGCACAGTTCCTCCCACTGGTATTGCACGCCGTCGATCACGTCGGAGACGCGGCTGCCGGCGAGGGCTTCCTCGATGTAGAAGCCGTTGGGTTCGTCGGGTTCGAGGAACACATGAACCTCATTCACGCGGCCGAAGAGGTTGTGGAGGTCGCCCATGATGTCCTGATAGGCGCCGGTCAGGAACACGCCGAGGTAGTAAGGCTTGTTGTTGAGCGGGTGGAGCGGGAGGTGGTCCTTGGTGTCCTGCAGATCGATGAACGTGCTGATCTTGCCGTCGGAGTCGCAAGTGATGTCGACGAGGATGGCGTTGACCGAAGGTTTTTCGGTCAGGCGGTGCAGCGGCGCGATCGGGAAGAGCTGCTTGAGCGCCCAGTGGTCGAGGAGCGACTGGAAGACCGAGAAATTGCAGACGTATTGGTCGGCCAGCAGGGCGTCGAGAGCGTGCAACTCCTCGGGCACGTAGCCGGAGTCGCGCATCTCTTTGGCGATCTGTTCGCAAATCTGCCAGTAAAGGGATTCGGCGGCGGCGCGGTTTTCGAGGTCGAGATAGCCGAGGTTGAAGAGGGAGAACGACTCCTCTTTTTTCTGGATGGCGTCGTGGAAACGCTCGAGCTTGCCGAGCTTGGCCTTGTTTTTAAGGAGGAGTTCGAGATCGGTGACGACCTTGTGCTTTTCCTTGGGTTGGTGCTGCACGCCGAGGGTTTCGCGCTTGTTGATGCGTTCGAACACCTCGACGACCAACATGGAGTGGGGGGCGACGACCGCACGGCCGGACTCGGTGACGATGTCGGGCACCTTCACGCCGGAGGCGACGCAGATGTCGCGGATGTTGGCAACGACGTCACGGGCGTATTCCGCCATCGTGTAGTTCATCGAGGACTCGAAGTTGGTACGCGAGCCGTCGTAATCGATGCCGAGACCGCCGCCGCAGTCGAGATAGCCCATCGGAAACCCCATCTTCACCAGCTGACAATAGAAGCGGGTGGCCTCGATCACGGCGTTCTTGATCGTGATGATGTTCGGCACCTGCGAGCCGATGTGGAAGTGCACGAGCTTCACGCACTGGGTGAGCTTGGCCTTTCGGAGCTTTTCGGTGGCGAAAAGGATCTCGGCGGTGTTCAGGCCGAATTTGGCGTTGTCTCCCGTGGAAGAGGACCACTTGCCCTCGCCGCGAGTCTGGAGCTTGGCCCGGAAACCGATGAGGGGTTTCACCCCGATTTCCTCGGAGATGGCGATGATGTCGTCCACCTCGGCGAGTTGTTCGACCACAATGATGATCTTCTTGCCGAGCTTGCGGCCCAGCAGTGCGAGGCGGATGTAATCGTGATCCTTGTAGCCGTTGCAAATGATCAGGCGGTTCAAGCCCTCGTGCATGGCGAGGGCGATCATCAGTTCGGGTTTGGAGCCGGCTTCGAGTCCGTAGCCGTAGGCTTTACCCGCTTCGACGATCTCGTCGACGACCTCGCGGAGCTGGTTGACCTTGATCGGAAACACGCCGCGGTATTCGCCCTCGTAGCCCTCTTCCTTGATGGCTTTGCGAAACAACTCGTTGAGTTGGGTGACGCGGTGACGGAGGAGATCCTGAAAGCGAATAACCAAGGGGGCTTTGAGGCCCATGCCGAGGGCTTCGTTGACCACGTCCAGAATGCGGATTTCACGGCCGTCCGCCAAGGGTTGTACGTTGACGAAGCCATCGGTATCGGCGCCGAAATGGCCGGAGCCCCAGCGTTTAAAACCGTAGAGTTCTTCGGAGTGCGCGACAGACCAGGAGGAGGCGGATTTGCTTTTCAAAGAGGAGAGGGGCGGGGACTGGGTTATGGCTTGCGTTCGCAGAGTGGGAAGCGGTTATGTAGCTGCTTCATTTTTTAAAAACCACAACACGAAATCACAACCATGTCCCTCCTTGTAGATGCTCCTTCTTTTCTCGCCCAGCAGACGACTCCGCCTCCGGGTGGGTTGATGAGCTTCCTGCCCTTTATCCTGATCTTTGCGGCGATGTATTTTCTAATGATCGCCCCCCAGCGCAAAAAGCAGAAGGAGCACGCCAAGATGCTCGACAGCCTTTCCACGGGAGACGAGGTCATCACAGCTGGCGGCATCTACGGTGAGATCACCAACAAGAAGGACGACCGCTTTGTGATCCGGATCGCCGAGGGCACCAAGGTCGAAATCGGCAAGGCGTTTATCCACGCTCTTGTTAAGAAATCCGGCTAAAAACAACCCTCTCCGCCGGCGGTCCCGGCGGAGTAACTCCCGTTACTCCGGGATGTTTTCAGCCCTCCCCGCGTGATTTTTCCTCGCCTCCCACTGTCCATGCGGCACTAGGGGGTTTCTTTGTATCCGCTTGCGCGGACGCCCCGCCCGCTTTCGGCGGAGTGCCCCTTTCATTTAACCAAATCCACCATGTTCAAACGCAACTTCTGGAAACTGACGCTCAGTTTCTTCGTAGTCCTCTGGGCCCTCGTCTCGCTCTTTCCGATCCAGGATCGGCCCTTTGTTGAGTTCGCCCAAGAGAAAGCGGAAGCCAAGACCGCCGAGTTCGCCGTGCTCATCCAAGAGTCGTCCGACCGCGTCGCCGCCAACCCCAAGCAATACCCCAGCGTGTTCGTGGCGCTCCGGGCCATCGCGAAAGAGCGCAAACTCGACCTCACCCAGTATTTCCCGCAGTTCCCGATCGAGTCTTCGCTGGGCAATATCGAGAAGCGCAACACGATCATTCTCGATCACTTGTTGGCCAAATCGAAGGGCAAGCTGCAACTCGGCCTCGACCTGAAGGGCGGCGTCGCGTTCACCCTTGAAACCGTCGACACCCCCGAGTCCGCCAATATCGGCGAAGCCGAACGCGAGGAGAAGCTCTCCAAGGCCATCGAAATCATCGGCGAGCGCATCAATGGCCTCGGCGTCACCGAGCCGATTATTCGCGCGATCGGCAACAACCGCATCGAGGTGCAGCTTCCCGGCGTCAACACCAAGGACAATCCCGACATCGTGAAGACGGTGCAGAAGCCGGCTCGTCTCGATTTCCGCCTCGTTTACCCCTTCGGCACCCCGGCCATGCTCGGTGAAACCCCCGCCGGCTACGAAGTACTCACCCTTGAGCAAGAGGTGCGTGGCCAGACCGTTTCCGAAGAACTCTATGTGAAACGTCTCCCCGCCATGACGGGTGAGGGCGTGTCCAACGCCTACCCGGTCATGGACGAATACGGCCGTTTTAAGATCAATCTCCGCTTCGACGACGCCGGCGCCCAACGCTTCGCCGATGTCACCCGCGAGATCGCCGGATACAGTCGGCAACTCGTCCAGCAGACGGGCAATCCGGAGGCTCGTGCCCGTCTCGCCATTGTGCTCGATGGCAGACTGTACTCCGCCCCCGGCGTTAAAGATGAAATCTCCGGCGGCTCCGCCGAGATTTCGGGCAGCTTCTCGCAACGCGAAGCCGTCGAACTCGCCAACGTGCTCAACAACCCGCTCGACCTCCCGCTCCAGATCAAGGAGCAGTACGAGGTCGGTCCCTCGCTCGCCGCCGATTCCGTCGCCAGTGGCAAGCTCGCCTTCATCATCGGCACCGCGCTGACCGCGGGTTTTATCATCCTGTTCTACACGACGGGCGGCTTCCTCGCGGTGATCGCGATGATCATCAATGTCGTGATCATCCTCGGCGTCATGGCCAGCATCGGGGCCACCTTGAGCATGCCGGGCATCGCCGCCATCGTGCTGACCATCGGCATGTCGGTGGACTCGAACATCCTTATCTTCGAGCGTATGCGCGAGGAATTGAAGCTGGGCAAATCCTTGACCTCGTCGCTTGAAGCCGGCTTCGAAAAGGCGTTTTCCGCCATTCTCGACGGTAACCTCACGACCCTCATCACCGCCGGTATCATGATCGCCTTGGGCACGGGCCCGGTGAAGGGCTTCGGCGTTACCCTGGCGATCGGTATCTTCTCCACGATGTTTGCCGCGCTGGTCATCAGCCGTCTCTTCCTCAACTGGGCGATCTACGGCGGCTTCATGAAGAAGTTCCGCATGTTCTCCATTCTGGAAAACACGAACTACGATTTCCTCAAATACGCTCGCGGCGCCTTCCTTGCCTCGTGGCTCGTGGTGTTAATCGGCATCGTCACCGTCGCGATCAAGGGCGAGGACATTTACGGTATCGATTTCTCCGGTGGCGATCAGGTTTCGCTCGCGTTTGAGAAGTCCGTCTCGCTGGCCGATGTACGCAAGGTCGCCGCCGCCCAGGGAGTCGAGGACATCAGCATCGCCTATACGAAACAGATTGGTGGTGAAGCGGAGGTGCTTCGTCTGACCACGCCGTTTGACCAGGCGAAGCCCCTTGTAGGCGCACTTCAGGCAGCGTATCCGGACGCCGGATTCACCTTGGAGAGCGAAGCCCGCATCGGCCCGAGCGTGGGCGCGGAAATCAGGTCCAACGCGGCTTGGGCGATCTTCTGGTCGCTGGTGCTCATCCTTGTCTACGTCGCGTTCCGCTTCGAGATGGGCTATGGCATTGGCGCGGTGGTATCCACCGTGCATGACGTTCTGCTGACGATCGGTATTTTTGTCATGATCGGCGGGCAGTTCAACGCCTCCATGGTCGCGGCGATCCTGCTCATCGTGGGCTATTCGATCAACGATACCATCGTGGTGTTCGACCGTATCCGCGAGGAACTCACCCTCGATCCGACGACCTCGCTGCGCAACGTCATCAATCGCTCGTTGAACCTCACGCTCTCCCGCACGATCATCACGGGCGGCACCACCTTCCTCACCGCGATCGTGCTCGCGACGGTCGCCGGCGGCGAGGTGCGCGATCTCGCGATCACCTTGATCATCGGCGTCGTCACCGGAACCTTCTCGTCGCTCTTCATCGCCAGTCCGGTGTTTTACTGGTGGCACAAGGGCGACCGCAAACATGTCGAGAAGGGTCACGACGTGAAGCCCACCTATGAGTGGGACGCATCCAGCAAGGCGTCGCAGTAACTCCTGCGACCTTTTAATCGCTGATGCGCTGGATCTACAAGCCGTCCTCGGCCGCCGAGGTCGGAGCGTTGAGCAAGCACACGGGGGTCAGCCCGGTGATCGCCGAACTGTTGCTTCGCAACGGACTCGGCGACCCCGCCGTGGCCGCGAGCTTCCTTCGGCCGGCGCTGGCCGGGCTCAATGATCCTTTCCTCCTGCATAACGTGGAGGCGGTCGCCGTGCGTCTGCGCAAGGCGATCGACGCGGCCGAGGACATCGTCGTGCTCGGCGACTATGATGTCGACGGCGTGAGCAGTACCACCCTGCTGGTGAGTATCCTGCGCCGCTTCGGCTCCAAGCCCCGTTTCATCGTGCCGCGTCGGATGGAAGACGGTTACGGTCTGTCGCGCAGCGCCATTGATCGTGCCCTTGAGCAGGGAAAACCGCAGCTATTCATCGCGCTCGACTGCGGCACCAACTCGCACGCGGAGGTGGCTTATCTGGTATCCCAAGGCATCGACGTGATCGTCATCGACCATCATCGCTCCAAGGAAGAACCGCTGGAGCAGGGCCTCCTCATCAACCCGCACGTTCACAGCCGCGAGGGCGACGAAGCGTGGCGCAATCTTTGCACCGTGGGCCTCGTATTCAAACTCGCCCACGGCCTGGTCAAACTGCTCCGTGCGGAGAACCACCCGGTGGCGCACAGTATCAAGCTGCGCGATTATCTGGATCTGGCGGCGATGGGCACGGTGGCGGACCTCGTTCCGCTCACCGGCGAGAATCGTATCATCGCGCGTTTCGGCCTGCGCATCCTGCAGGGATGCGAACGCCCGGGAATCCGCGCATTGATGCAGATCGCCGGTGTGAAACCCGACCACGGCATCAATCCGGTGGACATTTCCTTCCGTCTGGGACCGCGCATCAACGCGAGCGGTCGACTCGCCGATGCGGCGTTGTCGGTCGAACTCATGTTGAGTGACGACGATCAATTCTGCAGCGAGACCGCCCAGCAACTCGACGTCTTCAATCGTGAGCGACAGGACATCGAACGGCAGATCACCGAAGAGGCCGAGCGCATGATCGAGACCGATTTCGCCAGCTGGCCTGGTATCGTGTTGTTCGGCGAAAACTGGCACCCCGGCGTGGTGGGCATCGTGGCCGGACGCGTCACTCGTAAATACAACCGTCCGTGTGTCGTGCTCGGCAATGAAGGCGAGTTTGCGAAGGGGTCCGGCCGCAGCGTCAACGGAGTGAATCTGGTCGATGTACTCGGATCGTGCAGCGAGCAACTCAAGAGCTGGGGCGGGCATCCGATGGCGGTGGGCGTGGCCTTGGAAAAAATCCACCTCGACGTCTTCCGCACACGTTTCGCGGAGGCGGTGCGCACGACCGTGGGCGGGGATCTCATCGAGCCCATTCTGACGATTTCCGCCTGGCTTACGCCGGACCAGATTCGTGAGCAACTGATGGAGGAGCTGGAGTTCATGCAGCCCTTCGGTCAGGGGAATCCCGAGCCGGTTTTTGGCGTGCGCGGCGTCGTGTTGCGCTCGCGTCCCGAGGTTTTCAAGCAGTCGCATTTTCGCTTCAATTTCGACGATTCACGCGGCCGCCGCCTCTTCGGTGTGGCGTGGAAGATGGCACATCGTCTGCCGCCCCTCGGTGTGCCTCTGGATTTTGCGGTGGAGATCGCGTGGAACTATTTCAACGACCGCAAGCTCCTGCAGTTGGAACTGGTCGATTGGCGGGTGAGCGAAGGTGAGTAGTGCGACTTCCCGCCTGCTTGCGGTCCGTTCTGAAACGGGAACGGGTATTTGCGCCGTCGGGGTTGATATATCCGCCGAGGTAACGAGGCGGGTTGTGGCCGAAGAAATCCCAGCCTCGTTACCTCCCAAGAAACATGCCCGTCCCACGACGCAGGCCGACCCGGTTTCTTGGGGTTCCAACTGTGCCGCGCAGCGCCTCTGTCCCTGTGCTCGGCTGCTACGTTCGACTGCACTGTTTGGTTATTTCGCAGGATGGCCCGGGATTATGGGCTTACAGGATTTATCCGAAAGAAGACCGGAGATTCCCATTGACGCCACCCGCACGCCTCTTTTCCTCTGACCTTTCCTTTCGGCAAAATAGCTCAGTTGGTAGAGCAGCGCACTGAAAATGCGCGTGTCCTCGGTTCGATTCCGAGTTTTGCCACCACTCTCAAAAAAGCCGCGCTTCAAAACGAAGCGCGGCTTTTTTATGTTTTGAAAACGTCGCCCGTCTCACCAGGCGGCCATCGTGGCGGCGACCGCGGTCTTGTCGGCGGCGCCGAAGAACGACGTGCCGGCGACAAACGTGTCCGCCCCGGCCGCGCGGCATTCGGGGCCGGTCTTGAGGTCGACGCCGCCATCCACTTCGAGGCGGAAGGTGAGGCCGCGTTCCTGACGCCAGCGGTCGATCTGGGCGATTTTAGGAAGCATGTCGCGGCGGAACGGTTGTCCGCCAAAGCCGGGTTGCACGGTCATCACCAGCACGAGGTCGACTTGGGCAAGGAACGGTTCAATCGCTTCGGCGGGGGTGCCGGGATTCAGCACGATGCCGTTCTGGCAACCGAGTTCGCGGATGCGGGCGAGGGTGGCGGCGTGGTCGTAGTCCGGCTCGATGTGAACGCTGATGAGATTGGCGCCGGCCTTGGCGAAGGGCTCGATGTAGCGATGCGGTTCATCGAGCATCAGGTGGGTGTCGAAGAAGAGCGACGAGCCTTTGCGCAACGCGGCCACGGTTTGCGGGCCGAACGTGAGATTGGGCACGAAATGGCCGTCCATGATGTCGAGGTGGATCCACGGAATGCCGAGGGACTCGACGGTTTGGGCGCTGCCAGCCAGATGGGCGTGGTCGCCGGCGAGGATCGAGGGGGCGAGAATGGAGGCGTGCTTCACGATCCCACAATCAGAGTGAAGTCAGCGGGATGGAAAGCTGAATATTGTGCCGTCCGCCCGTGCCTTAGCCGTAAACATTCAGTCGAGAGGGTCGTATCGAGGTAATCTGACGGCACCTTTCGGTGTTTCATTCCCGGCGAAGTACCCTTCGGGTATTCCTTGGTCATTCACCACCGAAATCTGCTCGCCATCTTACCCCACTACTCCGCCTTCGACTGAATCCTTACGGCTTAGGATCGCGGCTTGCGTGGGATGCCGGGCGACTTTTCCGTAGGCCGCTCATGACCCCGCGCGAACTCCCGATCTACGAACTTGAGGGCGCCCTCGTCGCGTCCCTCCGTGCGCAGGGGCGGTTGATCGTCCAGGCACCCACAGGTTCGGGTAAATCCACGCAACTGCCGCAGATGCTGTTGGCCCACGGTTTTCTCGAAAAGGGCGAGGTGGTCGTGCTCCAGCCGCGCCGACTTGCCGCCCGCATGTTGGCCAAGCGGGTGGCCGAGGAAATACGTTGCGATCTTGGCACCGAGGTTGGTTACCAAATCCGACTCGAGTCGCGCGTGTCGGCAAAGACGAGGATCCGCTTTGTGACCGAGGGTATTTTGCTGCGTCAAATGTCCTTTGATCCCGCGCTCAAGGGCATCGCGGCACTCGTGTTCGACGAGTTTCACGAGCGACACCTTTACGGCGATATCTCGCTGGCACGCGCATTGCAGATTCAGCGGACGACGAGGCCGGACCTGAAGATCATCGTGATGTCGGCGACGCTCGACGCGGTGGTTCTGCGCGATTATCTCGCACCTTGCGATGTGCTCACGTCACAAGGCCGGAGCTTCCCCGTTGCCGTCGAGTATCTGCCGAAGGCCGTGAGTTTCGACAAAGAGAACGTATGGGATGTCGCCGCCCGCGAGTGTGCCCGGGTGGCTGCGCGGACCTCCGGCGACTTTCTGGTGTTCATGCCAGGCGCCTACGAAATCAACCGCACTTTGCAGGCCTTGCAGTTCGAGCGGGACTTGCGCGATTTCGTGATTTTTCCGCTGCACGGCGAGTTGCCTCCCGACCAGCAGGACCGGGCGGTGTCACGCTGCGAGCAGCGCAAGATCATCGTTTCGACGAATGTGGCCGAAACATCGCTCACGATCGACGGCGTGACCGTGGTCGTGGATTGCGGATTGGCGCGCATGGCGCGCTTCGACCCCCACCGCGGAATCAACACGCTGTTGATCGAGAAAATTTCCATCGCGAGCGCCGATCAACGCGCCGGCCGGGCGGGTCGTACGGCTCCCGGCGTGTGTGTGCGGCTGTGGACGGAACGCGAACATTCGCAGCGGGCGTTGCAGGAACTGCCCGAGGTGAAACGACTCGATTTGTCCGAGGTGGTTCTGACGTTGAAGGCGAGCGGCATCGACGACATCGCGGCATTCCCCTGGCTGGAGAAGCCGGACCCGAAAGCGCTTGATCGCGCGGAAATGTTGCTGGCGGACCTGGGCGCGTTGGCCGGAACAAAGAAAACCATCACCGACATCGGTCGACGAATGCTGCGGTTTCCGGTGCATCCGCGTTATGCCCGCATGTTGCTGGAGGCGGACGCTCGTGGCTGCGTGCGTTCGGTGGCGTTGATGGCCGCGCTCACGCAAGGGCGCACGTTCCTCCTGCGCGGGGTTTCGCGCGAAGTGGAGGATGCCCGAGACGACATCCTTGGGGAGGAGACCGAGAGCGATTTTTTCCTGCTCATGCGCGCCTGGCGTTATGCGGAGCAGAATAGTTATTCGGTCGATGCGTGTCGCCGGCTGGGCATACACGCGCAAGGGGCCCGTCAGGTGGGGCCGTTGTTCAAACAGTTCCTGGAAATCGCCGGCAAGGAGGGCCTGGACTTGAGCGAGAAGAGCGTCGACGGCGCGCAGGTGAGCAAGTGCGTGCTCGCCGGATTTTCGGACCAGCTGGCCAAACGTCTCGATGGCGGCACGCTGCGCTGTGAGCTGGTGCACAACCGTCGCGGCATGCTTGCCCGCGAGAGCGCGATGCAAAAGGCGACGCTTTTGGTGGCCGCGGAGATCAGCGAGATCGAAGGACGTGGCGGTGAGGTGAACGTGTTGTTGTCGCAGGCGACCGCGATCGAGGAGCCGTGGCTGAAAGAGCTTTTCCCGGAGGACTATCGCGATGCGGTCGGCGTTGTTTATGATACGTCGACCCGCCGAGTGATCGCGCGACGCGAGCGGCGGTTTCGCGATCTGTTGCTGGACGCGAAGCTCACGGCGGACGAGCCGCCGGCAAGCGATGCCGCGTCGTTGCTCGCGCACGAAGTGCTCGCCGGCAATATTACGCTCACGGAATGGAACGAGAATGTGGATCAGTGGATCGTTCGCGTGAACCGGCTGGCGGAGTGGTTCCCGGAGCTGGAAGTCTCTCCGATCACCGAGGCGGACAAGGCCACGTTGATCGAGCAGATTTGTTATGGCAGCTACGGGGCGCGCGAGTTGAAGGATAAACCGGTGATGCCGGTGCTCCGTGACTGGTTGCGCCCGGAGCAGCTCGCCGTGCTCGACGACTATTTGCCGGAACGGTTGGTGATGGGCAACGGCCGCAAGGCTCGCCTGACCTACAACAAGGAAGGCCCGCCTGTCATGAGTGCGCGGATACAGGAGCTCTACGGCGTGGACGGACGTTTCACCATTGGTCACGGCCGGGTGGCGGTGAAGTTCGAGGTCCTCGCGCCGAACCACCGGCCTATCCAGGTGACGGACGATCTTACGAGCTTCTGGCGCGACATGTATCCGAAGGTGAAGGTGGAGCTGTCGCGTCGCTATCCACGTCACGAGTGGCGGTAAGGCGAAGGCGGGGTGCTGGGGATTGATGTGGGAGCGGGCTTGCTCGCGATGAATAGAGTCTGGGTGGCATACCACAAACAAACCGAGCCAGCACC
>JANJTQ010000187.1 GCA_024711005.1 Opitutaceae bacterium
GGGCTCATCGTGCCCGGATCGACGTTGAGGTAGGGGTCGAACTTTTGGATTCGCACGGTCAGCCCGCGCAACTCCAACAGTGCGCCCAGCGCCGCCGCCGTGAGGCCTTTGCCCAACGACGAGACAACCCCGCCTGTCACGAAGATGTATTTCATCGGACAGGCATATCGGGCGGTTCAAAAGCGTGACAAGCAAAAGCTCGCTTCATCTCGCCTCGCCGGCCCTCACTGCCACAGCCAAAGCGCAAACGCGCCTGTCATCGTCGCAAACACCAATAATGCAACCGTGTAGACGGACCATTTGAGCATCTTGGCGATGAACCAAACGACCGGGCCCACCGAGAGAACGAAGCACGCCAGCACAAACCCGCGCGGATAAGCGCGCAGTGGGTGGAGCCAGGAATCGAGCAACGACATCGCGCTCACACAAAACACCCCGCACCTATCCGCCAAGCCTGCGATTTACCCGCTTGCACCCCGCCACGCATCACCCGACAACGTTTCGGATACGCTCTAACCTAAACATGCAATCCACCCCTCAAGTTCTCGCCTGGCTCACCTGCGACGGTGTGCACGTCGACCCCGGCAGCGGAAAACACACCATTCTCGGTGTCTTCTCCAACATCCGCGGCCGCCAGTTTCCCGTCGTCCACCCGTTCATGGTCTGGTTCCTCACCCTGAGCGACGTCCCCGCCGGCGAGCACAAGATCAAGATTTCCCTCGGTCTCGACGCCACCAATCCCCAGCCCCTCATCGAGCGCACGTTCCAGTCCCAGAGCCCCCTCCAGCGCATCAATCTCATCAACGAGATCCGCAACCTCTCCTTCCCCCAGCCCGGCGAATACTCGATCATCATCGAGGTGGACGACGACCCGCTCCTCGCCACCAACATCACGGTATCGAACTGATTTCGGAGGGAACTCCGTAATCAATCTCCACGCGGGCGGGGCCCTTGATCTCGGCTGAACGGGAGCTCCGTAATTCCGTAATTCCGCACTCCGCACTCCGCAATTCCCCGTCCCCACTCCCCAATTCATGTCCGTCCCCCTCCCGTCCTTCGATCTCATCGCTGTCGGCTCGCCCATCATGGATCTGCTCGCGCAGGTGCCCGACACCTTCCTCTCCACCCTGACCGGCGCCAAAGGCGGCATGGTCCTGATCGATGCCGAAGAGATGGAGGCCATCGTCACCCGTCTTGAACAACACCCCGCCACTGTCGCCGGCGGGTCGGCGGGCAACACCGCCGTGAGCGCCGCCCGTCTCGGTCTGCGCACCACCTTTCTCGGCAAGCTCGGCAACGACACCACCGCGGCCGCCTACCGCAGCCATTTCGTCGCCGCCGGCGGCGATGTATCCCGTTTCAAATACGCGGATCTCGCCAACGCGCGCTGCGTCTCCCTGATCACCCCCGATGGCCAGCGCACCATGCGCACTTGTCTCGCCTCCGCCATGACGCTCGGCCCCGGCGAAATCCGCCCCGGCGACTTCCGCGGCTGCCGCCACGCGCACATCGAGGGATACCTTCTCTTTAATCGCGATCTCGCCAACGCCGTGATCTCCGCCGCCCGCACGGCCGGTTGCACCATCAGCATCGATCTCGCCTCGTTCGAGGTCGTCAACGCCGCCCGCGACTGGATCCTCGCCCAGCTCCACCACGGCATCGACGTGGTTTTCGCCAACGAGGACGAAATCCACGCCCTCTTTCCCGGCGTGGGCCAGGATTATTCCGTCCTCGCCAAACGTCTCGCCGAATTCGGCGGACTCGCCGCGGTCAAGATCGGCAAGGACGGCGCCTGGGTCGCCCATCGCGGCGATCTCCATCGCATCCACCCGGTTTCCGCCCCCACGGTCGTCGACACCACCGGCGCGGGCGACGCCTGGGCCGCCGGTTTCCTCTACGGTTATCTCCATGGATGGACACCCCTCGCCGCCGGCGCGCTCGGCTCCCGCCTCGGCTCGGAATGCGTGCGCCACGTCGGCCCCGCCATCCCGGAACACCACTGGCCCGAACTCCACGCCCACGCAAAAAAACTGTCCGCTTAAGCCAGGCTCCCCGTTCTCTTTCCTCTTTATCTTAGGCGCTGTCTTCAAATAAACCGATGCTACGTGAGAGGGAAACCATGCTCGGCCAAGGCGACCGAGGCGGAGGTGGGCCAGCGGCCCATGCCGCCGAGGGCAACGCCGGCCCAGCTTGGTTTCCTTCTCACCCGCAGGGCACAAGCAGAGCGTCGGGTTATTTTGAAGACAGCGCCTAATCTTTCTCTTCTTCGGCCCGACGACCTGACGAAAGAGAAAGATTAAGAGGAACGAGAAAGACCCGGACCTCTCGTCAAAACGGCCGCCCCAAGGCTTGCCATTGGTCATTGGTCATTCGTCATTGGTCGTTCCCGCGCCCCGCACGGGCTCCCGCCAATGTCCACCGATCTCGTCCAGCTCGTCACCGCCATCGCCCAACGCGCCCGCGCCGCGTCCCTCGTGCTCGCCACGACTCCGACCGCCCGCAAAGACGCCGCACTGCTCAAGTTGGCCGAACTCATCCCCGCCTCCGCCGACGCGCTTCTCGCCGCCAACGCCCGCGACCTCGAAGCCGCCCGCGCCAACAACCTCCCCTCCCACCAGATCGATCGCCTCACGCTGACGCCCGCGCGCCTCGACCAGCTTGCCGAGTCCGTCCGCCAAGTCGCCGTCTTGCCCGATCCCGTCGGCACCACGCTCGAAGAGTGGACGCGTCCCAACGGCATCCACATTCGCAAGCGCCGCGTGCCCATCGGCGTCATCGGCATCATCTACGAGGCGCGTCCCAACGTCACCATCGACTGCGCCATTCTCTGCCTGAAGTCCGGCAACGCCGCCATCCTCCGCGGCGGCAAGGAGATCTTCCACACGAACACCGCCTTCGCCGCGCTTCTCACCCAAGCGCTCGCCGAAACCGGCCTCCCCGCCGACGCCGTTCAATTGATCCCCACCACGGACCGCGCCGCCCTCAACACGCTGCTCAAGCTCGACACGCTCATCCACTGCATCATCCCCCGCGGTGGCGAAAGCCTCATCCGCTTCGTCGCGGAGAACAGCACCATTCCCGTAATCAAACATTACACCGGCGTATGCTTTGTTTACGTGGACAAAGACGCCGACCTCGCGATGGCGGAGAGCATTCTGATCAACGCCAAAACCCAGCGCCCCGGCGTATGCAACACCGCCGAGCAACTCCTGGTCCACGCCGACGTCGCCGAAACCGCACTGCCGCAACTGGCCGCCGCCCTCACGGCGAAAGGCGTGCAACTCCGCGCCGACAACGACTCCGCATCGATCCTCGCCCGCGTCGGCGCCGCGCACACGCCCGCCACGCCCGCGGACTTCACCGCCGAGTTCCTCGATCTGATCCTCGCCGTGCGCATCGTGCCCGACTTGGAGACCGCCATCGCCACGATCAACCGCGACAGCTCCGGCCATACCGAGGCGATCGTCACCCGCGACGAGACGGCCGCCCGCCGTTTTCAAGACGCCGTGGACAGCGCGGTCGTCACGTGGAACGCCAGCACGCGTTTCAACGACGGCTTCGAGTTCGGTTTTGGCGCCGAGATCGGCATCAGCACCGACCGCCTCCACGCCCGCGGGCCGATGGGATTGAACGAACTCTGCACCTACAAATACGTGATCGACGGCACCGGCCAGGTACGCGGCTGAGCTGATCGCGGTGAACGTGTGAACAGGCCCGGGCATCCTGCCCATGGGATGGGGATCCATGAGCGGGGACGCCCATGCCACCTAATCCGACGACGCCGTCCCGCCGCGAAGAACGCCCGCCACCCGTTTTGCCTAATCCCTGCGTTTTTCCGATCGCCGAAGCGGTTTTATCACCCACGGTCTTTTCCCGGATTGCGCCACCCCGTCCAACCGGTTTGTTCAACGTCGTGCCCGTCAGCCTCCGCACTCCCCTCGAACTTCTTGGCGTCTTTAAAACCACGACGCGCGTCCGCTTCGACTGGATCACCCCGCTGGCCATGCTGGCCCTGAGCACCATTGGCGTCGCGTTCATCTACAGCGCCCAATTCTCCACAGGGCAGAACAACTGGATCACCCAGCTCGTCTGGGTGACCGCCGGCACCGTGCTTTATATCGCGGTCTCACTCATCGACTACCGCTTTTGGTTAAGCTTCGCGCATTGGTTCTATTTTGCCTGCATCGTCGCCCTGCTCCTCGTCCTCACCCCAGGCATCGGCACCGAGCGCTACGGAGCCCAACGCTGGCTGGACTTCGGGTTTTTCGCCTTCCAGCCCTCGGAACCGACCAAGGCTGCCGTCCTTCTGGTCACCGCCGGCATCCTCGTTCGCTCCAAGGTCGGCACGATCGCCCAATCGCTGGGCACGTTGGGTAAATTGGCGCTTGCCGCAGGTTTGCCCATCTTCCTTATCCTGCTGCAACCTGATATTAAATCGGCAATTGTGCTGCCACCCGTGATTTTCTCGATGCTCTACGTTTCCAAGTTGTCCCCCCGCTTTTTCGCGGTGGCCTTGGGCGCGTTCCTGCTCCTCGTGAGCATCGTCACCGTCGATTGCGTGCGTTACGTCAATTTCATGGAGGACAACCAGTTGTCCTACACCAATGACAAGGGCAAATTCGAGCCGCATTCGTGGATTCCGCTGCGCGATTATCAACGTAACCGCATCGTCTCCTTCGCCATGCCGGACAAGATTGACCCCAACGGCGTGGGCTGGAACCAGCGCCAGTCGCTGATCTCGGTCGGCTCCGGCGGTCTCACCGGCAAAGGCTGGACGCAGGGCACGCAAGCCCAGCTTGGCTACCTGCCCCGCGCGGTCGCGCACAACGACTTTATCGCCTCGGTCATCGCCGAGGAAAAAGGATTTTTGGGAAGTGTTACAGTTTTGGGTTTATTTGGAGTAGTGATGTTCAACGGCATACGCATTGCGGGCCTGTCGCGAGACCGGTTCGGCACCTTGATCGCCCTCGGCGTCACGGTGCTCTTCGCCGTGCACGTGTTTGTAAACATCGCGATGACCATCGGACTCGTGCCCATCACGGGCATACCGCTTCCCTTCGTAAGCTACGGTGGCTCCTTTGTGCTGAGTTGCTGCTTGCTGCAAGGACTGGTCCAGAGCGTCTATCGCTTCCGAAAGGACTTCACATGAAACTGAAGCCTTCCCACGATATCGACCGCCCTGCCGGAATTTCCTGCGCCGCAACCCCCGCCCAAGGGTGCCCCGTCCACCACAACCAGGACCACATCCATCATGAGCGACCAACCCGCCTCCCCCGGCGACCAGCCCCAGCCGCCCCGCAATTATGACGAGGAACTCACCCAACCTCCCGCCATTCAGCAAATCGTGCCCGTTGACCGTAACGAGCTGAAGGCCGACGCCCAAACGCGTTCCAAAGACCGCCCGTTCCTCGAAAAAATCCTCCAGGTGTTCAAGAAGGAGAAAACCACCTTCCGCGAACTCATCATCAATTCCGAGCCGCTCGAAAAGCGGGTCGCTTTGCTCGTCGACGGCGTCCTCGAAAAGTTCGAAATCGAGCGCGAGTCCGACAACCGCATGGTCGGCGGCATCTACAAGGGAAAGATCAAGAACCTCGATCCCGGCCTGAAGGCCGCTTTCGTCGACATCGGTTATTCGAAAAACGCGTTTCTCCACTACTGGGACATGCTCCCGGCCGCCGCCGACTCCTCCGTCGAGATCGTGCGCGTCAACAAACGCAAGAACGCCGCCCCGCGTCCCGCCGAACCCACCGTCAAGGACATCCCCGGACTCTACCCGCCCGGCAGCGAAATCGTCATCCAGGTCACCAAGGGCCCCATCGGCACCAAGGGTCCCCGCACCACCACCAACCTTGCCCTTCCCGGCCGTTATTTGGTGCTGATGCCCTTCTCCGACCAATGCGGCATCTCCCGCAAAATCGAGGACCCGAAGGAACGCCAACGCCTCAAGCAGATGATCCAGGAGCTCACCATTCCCGAGGGCATGGGCGTGATCGTGCGCACCGCCGGTGAAGGCAAAAAGACCCGCTACTTCATCCGCGACCTCCACATCATGCTCAAGAAGTGGGAGGAGATTCAGCGCAAGATGCAGTCCGACCGCGCCCCGTCCTGCCTCTATCAGGAGCCGGATCTGGTCGAGCGCACCGTGCGCGACTTCCTCACCGAAGAGGTGGATCGCGTGCTCATCGACGACGAGGAAGGCCACAAGCATACCCAGGATCTCGTCGGTCAGATCAGCAAACGTTCCCGCTCCAAGATCGCCCTCTACAAGGACAACATTCCGATCTTCGAACGCTTCAACATCGAGCGCCAGATCGAGCAGACCTTCCAGCGCAAGGTCGCCCTGCCTTCCGGCGGCGAGATCATCATCGACGAGACCGAGGCGCTCATCGCCATCGACGTGAACACCGGTTCGCACAAGAACCGCGGCGGCGATGAGAAGAACGTCATTTACGCCGTCAATCTGGAGGCCGCCGTCGAGGCCGCCCGCCAGATCCGCCTGCGCAACCTCGGCGGTCTGATCATTCTCGATTTCATCGACATGAAGGAACGCCGCCACCGCAACGGCGTTTACGACAAGATGATCGAGGCCATGTCGACCGACAAAGCCAAAAACCACATCCTGCCCATCAGCCAGCTCGGCATCCTCCAGATGACCCGCCAGCGCCAGCAGGAAAGCCTGTCGTCCAACCTCTACACCGACTGCCCGTATTGCCGCGGCCGCGGCATCGTGAAGAGCGCGACGACCATGTCGGTGGAACTCCAGCGCAAGCTCAGCTCCATCGTCCGCCGCCTCACCGCGCGCAACGACGGCAAGGAATACAGCCTTCGTGTGATGGTTCACCCGGGCATCCTGGAACGCCTCCGCAGCGAAGACGCCGACCTGCTCGTGCGCATGGAGAAGCTCTTCGGTGTGAAACTGGCCTTCCGCGCCGACCCCGCGTATCACGTGGAAAACTACAAGATCATCAACGCCCTCACCGGCGAAGAGTATCGCTGATTCGGCTCATCCCATAGCGGAACGGCCGAGCCGTTTCGAAGTCCCCCTCGGCGCCGGCCCCAAAAGGCCGGCGCTTTGCTTTGTCGGTCCATGCTCATGCGTGAAAGCCGTGGTCTACACTACGGTTTTCAGGATGAATTCATCCAACGACATGAAACGGAGGCAGTCCCGGATCGTGCGCTTTCGGCATCTCCGGCTTTCGTGTTTTTTCGTGTGTTTCATGGGGAACACTCCGATCCTGTCGCCCACTCCGTTGCGGTGCATCGTTCCTGGTTTGCCGTGGCCGAAACCCCATCCCCGCTCCAGCCGCGGTCCCACCGATGAAATCCCTTCGCCTTCCGCTCGGTATCGCCTTGTTCGCCTTCGCGCTGTTCGCGATTTCCATCGTGACCTCGATCCCCGCACTGCCCGACCGCGTTGCCACCCATTTCAATTCAGCGGGCGATCCGGATGGCTGGATGTCGCGCACCGTCTATCTCGTTGGCTTCAGCGCCATCACTCTCGGCACGTCGTTCTTCATGTCCGCGCTGACTTATGCCGTCCGTTTTTTCCCTGCATCGATGCTCAGCATCCCTCGCGAGGACTATTGGCGCTCTCCGGAAAACCACCCGCGCGCCTGCGCCTTTCTTTTTCGGCACACGTTGTGGCTCGCCGCGCTCAACCTGTTCTTCATGCGTTCGGTGCACCAGACGATCATCATCGCCAATCTCGACGACCCGCCCTCCCTGTCGGGCGGCCATTCGGGAGTGGGTATCGCCATTTTCATTACAAGTATCCTGCTCTGGATTTTCCTCCTGATCCGTTTCTTTTTCAAAGCGCCTCGCACGGCCTGACACACGAACTCGGCATCATCTGGGTATCCGATCAGCCCATCGATAAACGCGACGTCGTCATCCAACCAATTCTACTTTGTTAAGCCAATGCATCGCCGTAGGCTGCGAGCTTGCTCGCGCTCCGAACCGCGCCTGCAAGCAGGCTGCCTACCTCCGGAAAAGAGCCCGTCGTTTCCATTTAACAAAGTAGAACTGACTCCCCGGCCTAAACAGAAAGCCTCCGCGCAGTAGGTGGTTCCGACACTGAGAGCGAGCTTGCTCGCGATTCCGATCCTCGCGAGCAAGCTCGCTCCCACTTTCGTGCAGCTCAGTTGATCCGCAGTTCCTTGATTTCGGTTTCGTCCGACGTACGCGTTTCACCGAAAGCCAAGGTTCCATCAGCCGCAACCATCCCGTCGCGTTCCAGTCGGCGCACAGCGACGTGCCGCAGGCGCAGTGTCGGCGCGGCCGGAGCGGAATCAGGATCGCGATGGAAGTTCGCGATCCTGAAGTTCTCCATGCGCGTCTCCAGCCGCAGCAGCGCAATGTCGTTCGCCGTCGATTTCGCCACGCGGAAATCCCGCGCGTCGATGTTGCGCAAAATACCGACGCCGTCGGGAAACGGAGGCGCCTTCTCGTCGAACACCGGCACGCGACATCCGCGCGCGCCATCGCAGTTGATCGCGGCCACTTCACAGGTGCCGCGCACACCCCGAATCGAAATGTTTTCGATCGGCGACACCACGCTCAGCAACCGCACAAAACTGTGACATCCCTGCGCCTCGATGTCCTCGATCACGATGTTGCGAATCGGCCCGCACGTCATCCCCTTCACTTCCGTGCGCGTCAGCGCGTCATCCGCATTCAGCGCGATCATGTCGTCGCCCGTCACGCCGAAGTGCAGTCCCTTGATGTCTCGAATGAGTCCTTCCTCACAATGACCACCAAGATGGATGCCGTCGTTGTTATTGCGCACGCGCGTCGCGCTGAAACGAATCCGTTCGACCTCAAACCCGCGCACCTGGGTCAGCCGCACATGATAGGCCTCCGCATTGTGCAGCTCCATGTCCGCCACCCGCAGCCCGCGCACGTTCTGAAAATGCATCATTGCTCCCGAGCAGCCAAAATCGAACAAGCCGGGCGGACGCGCATTGCCGACATTGTTGCCATCCCAGAAACCGCCTTCGACAACGATGTCGGTATCGCCGGTCGAGGGATTCGCATTGGTGAGAAAATAATCGTCAGGCGTCTTCGCGACGCCGTCCGCCAGCCGCATCCGCGCCCCTGGGTTAAGCCGCAGACGGATCCCTGAACCGATCCGCAGCACACGCCCGACGAGGTAATTTCCCGCCGGCACGGTGAGCACCCCCGGACCGGCGTCGAGCGCGCGCTGGAACGCCTCGCCGTCGTCGACGATCCCATCGCCACGCACGCCATAATCCAAAACGGTTCGGTCGGAAGAGTGACTCATGAAGCCTCCTTCAATGACCGTCCCGTCCGATCTCCTCAAGGGGTTGCCTCATGCAAACAGTTGCCGCCTTCATTCCGCTGCATCCACCTCCAAACGATTGCGTTAGGCGTCCGGAAAACTACCTCGCCGGCCCAGCTACGGCTTGCTCCAAACCAGGGACGCCGACATGCTCAACGCCATCCCGCCCCCTGGGTTTGTTCGTCGGTCAACCCCTACGCTCCATGCACCTTCGCCACCGCCTGCCTGCGTTTCGCACGCTTACTCTACTCCTCGCTCTCTCCTGCTCCGGACTTCCGTTCGCCAGCGCAGCCACGCTCTCCGTCGTCCAAGATAACTATGTTCAAAACGGCTCGCCTGATGCCGTGCTCGCTTCCAACGGAGCCGGCACCACGTTCGTAGTCGCCGCCCGGGATTCGCTCTACAATCGCAAGGCCTATCTGGGGTTCGATCTGACCGGCGTCCTGCAATCGAATCAGGAATTCGAAAACGCAACGCTCTCGCTCACCTCCAGCGCTTTGGTCGGGGCCGCCGGCAGCTTCACCGATGTCTCTTTCAACGTTTACGGCATCACCGGTGCGACCGCCTGGTCCGAAAGCACCATCACTTGGAACAACGCACCGTATAATAACACGTCCAGTGCGATCGCATTGAATTCCTCTGGCACGGTGGTGCTGGGCAGCTTCTCCGTCACCCTCTCAACCGCCGTCAATCAGACCCACACGTTGACCGCCATCTCCGGGTCGCTCGCCACCTACCTCAACTGGGCCGTCGGCCTGCTCGGCGACCACTACGGCACGGGCGTCACCTCGCTCGACACCCCCTCTCTCGTGCTCACCTCGAGTACCGGGCCCAACAGCAACCTGCCCGGCATCACATTCCACAGCAGCGAGGCCACCAATGCCGCGTATCAGCCCACCATCATCTTCGACACCGTCGCGATTCCCGAACCGGCAACCGCTGCTTTTCTCTCCGCCGTCTCCGCACTCGGACTGACACTGGTCGTCCGGCGCTCACGCCGGACCTGATCTCGCCGCCCGAGTCAACCCCGCCGCAGTATGACCGGTTATTGTACAAAACGCTTAAAACAAGCCCGGTGAGTCCGATAGGCCAGCCATTCATACAATTATTTCCCATCGCCAGCAGGGCCCTCTCGGTGCCTTGCTGGCGTTTTTATTTCCCCTTATCGCCATGCTCAAAAACGGCCTCGTCACCGCTTGGGAAAACCCCGAGCTCACTTCGCTCAACAAACTCCCGCCGCGCGCCACGTTCACCCACTTCGCCACGGTCAAACAGGCGCTCACTCGCGATCCCAACAAGTCGCCGCGCGTGCTGCCCTTGAATGGTCAGTGGCAGTTCCGCTGCGAGGCCACTCCCGAGGACGCCCTGCGATTCACCGAGGGAGCCGCGTTCACCGCCGCCGCCGAGTGGGGCGTGATCCAGGTCCCGGGCAATCTCCAAACCCAGGGGTATGGAAAACCCCACTACGCGAATGTGCAGATGCCATGGCCGCACGAGCCGCCTCACGTTCCCGCCGCCAACCCCACCGGCGTCTACCGCCGCACGTTCACCGTCCCCTCCACGTGGTCCGATCAACGCGTGATCATCCACTTTGGCGGCGCCACCAGCGTTCTCGCCGTCTACGTCAACGGCATCGCCGTCGGCCTCAGCAAGGACTCCTGCCTGCCCGCCGAATTCGACATCACCGCCGCCGTGCGCCTCGGTGAGGAAAACGAACTCGTCGCACTCGTCATCCAATGGTCCGACGCCTCCTTCATCGAGGATCAAGACCAGTGGTGGCTCTCCGGCCTCCATCGCGAGGTGTTTCTCTACACCACACCGAAAACGTTCATCGCCGACGTCCACGCCCGTCCCGCACTCGCCGCCGACCTGCGTTCCGCCACGCTCGATGTTTCCCTTCATATCGGCATCACCGGCGCAGGCCCGATTCCACAGGGTGTGACCGCCGAGGCCCAACTCCTCGATCCCAAGGGCCGTCCTGTATTCAAAAAAGCCCTCACCGGCGCGCTCAACGTCCCCGCCAAACGCCATTGCAACCAGCATGACCGCCTGCGCATCGACCTGCGCGCCGACATCACCCGTCCGCAGCTCTGGTCGCACGAAACCCCCGCGCTCTACACGCTGGTCGTCACGCTCAAGACCCCCGACGGCACCTCGCACACCAGCACTCGCATCGGCTTCCGCCGCATCGAAATTCGCGACCGCGATCTCCTCATCAACGGCAAGCGCGTCCTCATCAAGGGCGTGAACCGTCACGATCATCACCCCGATTTCGCCAAGGCCGTGCCGTACGAAACGCTGGTGCAGGACGTCACGCTGATGAAGCAGTTCAACTTCAACGCCGTTCGCACGTCCCACTATCCCAACGACCCGCGCTGGCTCGATCTCTGCGACGAACACGGGCTCTACGTCATCGACGAGGCCAACATCGAATCGCACGACTTCCACAACTCCCTCTGCAAGGATCCGCGTTTCGCGACCGCCTGGCTCGACCGCGCCATGCGCATGGTCGTCCGCGACAAAAACCATCCGTCGATCATCTTCTGGTCGCTTGGCAACGAGTCCGGCTACGGCCCCAACCACGCCGCCGCCGCCGGCTGGGTGCGCGAATACGATCCGTCCCGCCCGCTCCATTACGAGGGCGCCATCTCCAAGGGCCAGACTTCCAGCAGCTGGGCTCACGGCAGCCTCGGCAGCGACGTCATTTGCCCGATGTATGCCAGCCTCCAGGAACTCACCGAGTGGAGCGATCTCGTCACCAAGCTTTACAAAAAGAACCTCCCCGCCAACCCCACCGGCGCAAAGCTCGAGGCGCTCACCCGTCCTACGCTCTACAAGGAGCATGTCGACAATCCGCGCCCCGCGCTCACCGACCCGATCCACCCGCTCGCCCGCCCCGTCATCCTCTGCGAATACTCGCACGCGATGGGCAACTCCAACGGTTCGCTCTCCGACTACTTCGAGGTCTTCCGCACCAAGCCTGGCATCCAGGGCGGCTTCATCTGGGAGTGGCTTGACCATGGCCTCCGCCAAAAAACCGACGATGGCCGCGAGTTCTTCGCCTACGGCGGAGACTTCGGCGACACGCCCAACGACGCCAACTTCGTGTGCGACGGCATGGTATCAGCCGATCGGATACCGCATCCCGCCATGTGGGAGTTCAAGCACCTCGCCCAGCCCGTCGCGGTGGAACTCGTGAAGCGTGGCGGGGAGCGTGAGCGACCCGATTCGGCCTCGGCTCGCTCACACTCGCCGCTACGTGGAACCCTCCGCATCCGCAACGACCACGACTTCGTCTCCCTCGCGCGCCTGCAAGGCCAGTGGGAACTCCTCATCGACGGCGTCGCCACCAAGCGCGGCAAGCTCCCGAAGCTCGATCTCGCCCCTGGCGCATCGAAGGAAATCGCGCTCGCCGTCGGAAAACTCCCCTCCGACGCCGAGGCCCACCTCACCGTGAGTTGGACCACGGTGGCCGACTCGTCCTTCGCAAAACGCGGCCATGAAGTCGCGTGGACCCAGCTCGCGCTGACGTCCGCTCCCAAGGTAGAGCGTGTTGTCCCCAACGCGCTTTCCGCCCGCAAAGCCCAAGCCAACGCGTTGGGGACAACGCGTTCCACCTCGATCATCGGCGCCTCCGCCGTCCTCGCCGAGGAAACCGTCGGCGGCGTGGTCCTTCTCGCCGGCGACACCGCCGCGACTTTCGACAGGGCCACCGCCATGCTCGCCTCGCTGCGCGTACGCGGAGTCGAACTCCTCGCCCGCGGCCCGCTCGTGGAACTCAACCGCGCCGCCACCGACAACGACGGGCTCAAACTCTGGACCGGCCAGGACTGGAAGGTCCTCGGTCGCTGGCGCAAACTCGGCCTTATCGAGAAACCGCTCCAGCACCAGCCCGGCAAGTTCGACTGGAAAACCGGCAAGGACGGCGCCGTCACCGTCACGCTGTGCCACGCCGCCTCCGGTCGCGAAAAATGGAGCGATTGCACCCACACGCACCGCTACACCCTCCATCCGGACGGACGCCTCGTCGTGAACAACGAGGTCGTCTTCTCCGGCGACGACGTGACGGATCTGCCGCGCGTCGGCGTGCGCCTCGATCTCGTGGCCGGCTTCGAAAACCTCGCTTATTTCGGCCGCGGCCCGGTCGAGAACTACTCCGACCGCAAGGCCGGAAGTCTCGTCGCCCGCTACGAAACCACCGTGACCGACGAATACGTCGATTACGTGATGCCCCAGGAGCACGGCCACCACACCGATGTCCGTTGGCTCGAACTCTCCGGCGACTCCGAACGTAGCGGGGAGCGTGAGCGACCCGTTCCGAAATCGGCTCGCTCACGCTCGCCGCTCCTGCCAATCCTGCGCATCGCCGGCGCCCCGCTGATCGAGTTCAACGCATCTCACTACACCGCCGAGGATCTCTACGCCGCCAAACACACGACCGACCTCAAGCCCCGCGCCGAGACGATCGTCTACCTCGACGCCGCGCAACGTGGACTCGGCACCGCCAGCTGCGGACCCGACACCCTCAAGTGCTATCAGCTCAACGACCGACGGTACGCCTTCAGTTACTCGCTGACGACACGCTAAGCGAGGGCGCACCGCTCACGTTTTCAACAACGGGCCCGACATCACGTCGGGCCTTTTTTTTGGGCCGTCACGTCGGCGTCGGCTTGGCGCGTGACCGCGACGCGTTTTCCCACCCTGCGTCCCACCCCATGGACAAAGTTTCCCACCGACTCGCAAGCAAACGCACTTAACCGCGCATAAATAAGATAATTACGTCGGAATCAGCCCCGGCATTTCTCCTGCAATGAATGAGTCGTCACAAAGACCTCACTGCCAAACAACCCAGTTAAAGGAGAATATCATCATGAACCTGATTCGTTACACTCATCCCTCGCTTCGTCGGCACGCTCCCGTTGCTTTCGGCAACCCTTGGGGCGGCCTCGAAAACGAAATCGATCGTCTGTTCACCGTCGCGCTTGGCGACTTTTCCGCCGACCGGCGCTTCGCCGTGGATATCTACGAGGACAAGGACAACACCTATGTCCGCGCCGAACTCCCGGGCGTCGATCGCGAAGCCATCAACGTCGAACATGCCGACAACCGACTGACCATCCGCGCCACCCGCAAGACCATGCAGGGCGACACGGAGGGGACGTTGTCCTTCAGCCGCACCTTGAGTGTTCCCGACAACCTCGTGCAGGCCGACAAAATCACCGCCGCCTACGACAACGGCATGCTTACGGTCACCTTGCCGAAGCGCGAGGAAGCCAAGCCCCGCAAGGTCGAGGTCAAGGTCAACTAAACCCACCGCATGCTCTTCCTCACACCTAGGAGCAGCTCAAAATCAACCCTCACTACAAGGATTCCCATCATGTCTCTCTTCACTTCACTTCTTCCGACCTTCTCCCATTCGAAAACTCCCGGCTCCACCGATGAAGCGATGACTCCGCGCGTGCCTTCGTACTCGCTTCGCGAAACCGATGAAGACTACACCCTCACGGTCGATCTTCCGGGCGTGACCAAGGACGGCCTCACCGTCACCGCCGAAGACGGCGTTCTCACCATCACTGGCAAGCGCAGCTGGCGGCAGCCGGATGGGTGGACTCCGATTCACCTCGAATCCACCGACAGCGGTTACTCCCTGGCTTTCACCTACGCCGACGCCATCGATTCGGAGAAGATTTCCGCCGCTCTCACCGACGGTGTTCTCCGTCTCACACTCCCGAAATCCGAGGCGCGCAAGCCTCGCAAGATCACGGTCAAGTAAGAGGCGGTAACCGGGTTGAAAGGTAGGGGCGGACCGCCGGGCCGTCCGGGTTTGCCGAACGACAATCGCCGATCGATGGGCCCGACGAGCCCGGCGGGACCGCCCAACCTCAGACCCGAAACCAGAAGCATAACCCTCGCAGGCCGGACGGCATGTCCGGCCTGCGTCTGTTTTCGAGAACGCGATCTACCACCATTCCGTTAAGTCTGCGCCCGGCGTCCGAGATGGAGATCCGACGACCTCGTCGGGTCGGTTCGGAGAGCCGATCAAACCCGACGAGGTCGTCGGGCCTCCAAGCCGAGCCCCCGGTCCGAACCTAACGAAGTAGTGCTAATCCATCCGATCACTTGTGACTCGCCTCGACCCGCTGCAAATTGATGCGTGAAAGTCGCTGTCTACAGCACCCGCTCCTACGATCGCAGTCACCTTGAGGCCGCCAACCCCGCAGGTACGCGCGAGTTTATCTGGATCGAAGAGCGACTCTCGCCCGACACCGCCGCACTCGCCCACGGGTGCGCCGTCGTGTGCGCCTTCGTCAACGACCAGCTCGACGCGCCCGTGCTCGGCGCTCTTGCCGCCGGAGGCACGCGTCTCATCGCCCTGCGCTGCGCCGGCTACAATCACGTCGACCTCGCCGCCGTCGCTGAGCTTGGTCTCACCGTGACCCATGTGCCGACCTACTCGCCACATGCGGTCGCCGAGCATGCCATCGCCCTCCTGCTCACCCTTAATCGCCGCATCCATCTCGCCCATGATCGCATGCGCCGGGGTGACTTTACCCTCGATGGATTACAAGGCTTCGACCTTTACGGCAAAACCGCGGGACTCGTGGGCACCGGACGCATCGGCATCATCGCCGGCCGCATCCTTCAAGGCTTTGGCTGTCGCGTGCTCGCCTACGACCCGTATCCGCCGTTCGAGGCGCGAGGCATCGGTTTCGAGTTTTGCTCGATCGAAGAACTCCTCGCCCGCTCCGACGTCGTCTCGCTGCACTGTCCGCTGCTCCCCGATACCCACCACGTGATCAACGCCGCATCGCTCGCCCGAATGAAGCCCGGCGCGCTCCTCATCAACACCAGTCGTGGCGGACTTATCGACACGCCCGCGGTGATCGCCGCGCTGGAGAACAACCGGCTCGGCGGGCTCGGCATCGACGTCTACGAAAACGAAGCCGTGCTCTTCTTCGAAGATCACTCGTCGACCGGGATTACCGACCCGCAATTCGCGCGCCTCATCGCCCTGCCCAACGTCGTGGCCACCGGGCACCAAGGCTTCTTCACCCATGAAGCGCTCGGCGACATCGCTCGCTCGATCGTCGCCAGCCTCGACGCCTTTGCCGCCGGTTACCCGATTCCTCATGCGTTGAGGCCGCGCACTCCAGCAGCGCCGGTGGCGGTCGGTTAGAGCGGTTCAAGTAGAGTCATGGCCGTCGGGCTGCAGTGTGTATCCACGCCCGTGCCCGGCGTGCTCCGGGATTCGAAGCGGATTTCGAGCCACGCGGCCGGCACGGCCGCGGCTACAACTTTATTTGAAATGCTCCAGTCGCGTCCGTGAGCCGGCACGTTGCGTGCGACCGCTCGCCGCCTCGACACAATGACGGCCGGTGGGACCTGACGTCGCCACCGGCCGCGGGAGAGGTTCCCCTGAACCTGACTGGTTAGATGGCGGGAATCGATCCCGTCGTCCTATCCTTTTCCTCACCCGAAGATTTGTCGGAGGCACCGCTGTCGGACGTGAGCCCCTGAGCTTTCGCCTCCTGTTTGGCCGCTTCGGTGGCGCTCTCCACAACGTGAGAACCGCGCTCCACCAAGTCCTGCGCCTTTTCCCGCACGCGTTCACCCAGCTCACGCGCCTTGGGTTCCAGGCGTTCGGCGACGCGACGCGGAGTCGGGATCAACAGGCTCGCGATCAGCCCCGCCGCAAGGAACACCAGGCCGCTCTCGAGTGGATGCCCTTCGACGGTGGCGGTCACCCGTTCGCGGCTCTTGTCATAGATCCGGCGCGCCCCTTCGCGGGCCTCCGCTCCGGTCTCGCGAACACGGTCCCGCACTTCGGCCGCCTTGTGTTGAACGGTCTCCATCGCCCGGGATGCCTTCTCCTTGACGGACGACCTCCCGCCTTCCGTGACGTCCGTGGTTTCGTCGGGCGCATTCCCTGGTCGGCCAATCACCTCGCCGGACAACGGCCCCGGCGAAAAATCATGTTCGTAATGGCGCTCGCTGCGGTAGTCGGTGGCGCGCCTGATTCCTTTTTCCGTGTCGGCGGCCGAGTGGGTCCGCTCATAGATGAGCCAGCCCACACCGGCGCCAAACAGCGCGGCCGGGACCGGATGGGTTTTGATGGTATCGACCACGGAGTGATAGGCCGTGTCGGCCGATTCGCTGAGCCTGTTTCTAAATTTAGTCATGTTTCCGTTCTCCTGTTGTTGTCGGAAGAGATGCAACGCCTCGTCGATCAGGTGCCGGCCTTTGAAGCGCTGGCCCAATGCGTCGATCGTCTCATCCATGCGGTGGCGGGTGGTGTTGATCTCCGATCGAATGGCTTCGGTTTCCTCGGAGGGGTGGTCGGGCTGTGATTTCATTGGTGGTGATGTGAGAGTTTACTTTGCACCCACCGCTTGTCCTCTTTGAGCGACTCGACGGTTTCACGGGGGAATAGTTTGTCGGCGCTCATGGCTTTCTTGGCCTGGGTGAGCATCACCGCGCCAACGATGGCGACGATGCCGCCGACCGCCAACGGGCCGAGCCAGACCGCCGTCTCCGCGCTCAGGCCGAACGCCACAAAAATGCGGCTGACCAGCAGCGCGAGGCCGATCAGGAGGACGATCAGGCCGGCATACGCGAGCGCGCCGCCGGCCGCGACCTCCAGGGTGTTCTTTCCGACACGCGAGGCCTTCTCGTTGAGTTCGGCCTTGGCGAGCGCGATCTCCTGACGAAGCAAGGTGGTGGATTCGTCACGCAGCTCGGTAAGAAGCTCACCGATGGTGCTCGTGGTGGTGGATTGAGGGTTCATGGCGGGCGGTGGTTAGAAGTTATTGGCCGTCTGACCGCTCCGAAAACTCTCGGAGGAGCCCAGCGGCTCGCCATAGGTTTCATCGATCTCGCGATGACCGGAGGAGGCGTTTTCCTCCCGCATGATTTTGGCGGAGGTTTTCACCAGCCCGCCCAACACCAGGCCGGTAAGGAACATGCCTCCCATAAACAAGGCCGGGTGGCGCCGGGCGATGTCCTCCGCGTCGCGGCGCAACCCGGTGAGGTCGGTGGCGCGCACATAATCGGCGACCTGCTCGATGCGCTCGGCCGCGCGGTTGGCGAAGTAGGCCACGTTGGGATCCTCGCCTTCGACGGACCGCGCGGAATCACGCAGCGCGGTGCCATAGCGCCCGATATGCGCGGCGGCGGACTGCTTTTTTTCCTGGGCCATGTGGGCGGCGCGCTCTTTGGCCTGACCGAGCGCGTTGCCTGCGGCTCGTTTGGCGTCGCCGGTCATTTCCCTGACGGTACCGGACTTGGAACGCGGCTCATCGGGAGTTCCACTTTCGAATGACGACGGAGAGTTGATGGATTCGGGAGCGGACGACTGGGATGTGGGATTGAACGAGGTCATAAGGGGTTCGGTTGAGGTTCTGAGAACGGAGTGGGAAGTCTCGCGATCAGGTGGTGGTGATCCGCTACCCGGTTGTCCGGTCACGCCGGTGTGTATCCTCGGGAAGTGGAAATCCTGTTTCGCCCAGTATACACCGGACGCCGGACGTTAACCATCGGGCGCACTTCGTCCTCTTTGACGGGTTCCCCACGCCCGCCCGTTGATGGGGAAATATTCCTTGGCGGTGACGGGCGATCTCTCCCGCCGCGCGTAGTCCGCCCTTCCGTGACCCGGCTTCAAAATGCCATGATACACGGTGGGTGATGCATCCGTATCGGACGCCCCCAAATGGATTGAAGACCTCGGCCGCATCGCTGCGCCACGCACTCCGCGCCGAGGCCCGCGCTGTACGCGGCGTCTCGTCGTTCGCTACACCCACGCTTTCGTTCTCATGCGCTCGGCGTCGTTCAGAAAAAGACGACGGGGTGAGCGCACGGATACGAATGCGATCCGGGTACGGCCCCGAAGTCCGTTCACCGACGCGACATCAGCAGACGCAACACATACCACAGGAGCAGCATCACACTGGAGAACAACGCCAGCGCCGCGGCGACGTGCTGGTTCGTGCGGTAGTGGTGAATGATGTTGGACGTCGTGTAGAGGATCGAGCCGCCCGCGAAAAACACCATGATGCCCGAGAAGAGCACACCGAGACTGAAGCCAAACAGAATGCTGCAAACGATCACGCCCATGGCGATGAAACCGCCGACCATGAGGATGCTGCGAAGAAACGAGAAATCCTTGCGCGTGATAAACGCCGTCGCGGTCAAGCCGGCGAACAACAACCCCGTGATGATACCCGCCGTCGGGATCACGCTCGGATCACTGTAGTTGGCGGCGATGAACAACAGCGGCAGAAAAATCACCGCCTCGGCCACCACGAAAAGCCCAAGACCGAGATACTGCGAAGCCGGGGACGCATCGGAACGCGCCCACTTGTCGGCGATCCAGGAGACTCCCATGAAAGCGCCGAGGACAACCAGCCAGCCCATTCCGCCCGTCATCATATAGACGAGGTTCTCGATGCCCGGCGTGTTCAGCAGGATGGTTTCCAAAACGACAAACGCCAGGATCGCCCCGGCGAGATGCAGGTAGGTGCGCCGAATAAACAGCGCGCGCTCGGAGGCCTCCGCATCGACCGCGGCAAGGAACGGATTTTCGGATGTGTAGTGCATGATAAACGATGACAGGAATTAAGCCGCCAAAACACCCTTGGCATGAGCGAGTCCGCCCAACCTGCCAACCGCAAATCGCCTGAAACCGATGCGATACTACCCTGCCGGCATCGAAACCGAATGGCCGTGGGCGTTCCTTACCTATTGGGAAACGAAATCCGTTGGTCGATACGGCGGATTTCGCGGGTGACGCCGGCGGAGAACGCGAGAAACGCGGAGATAAGGGCGTAGGTAACCGTGGTGATTCCCAGCCAGATCAGCAGATAAACGGAACCCGGCGGAAAGTCGCCCGAGACCAAAAAAATGGAGATCCCCAGAAAGCCCGCGATGGCACCCAAGCCGGTCAACACAACCGTGATCCAACGGGCAAAGTTTTTGCCCATCGCAAGGAAATAGGCGAGCAGACCGGTTACGAACAGGCGCCAGATGCTGATCATCTTGGGCTCGCCATAATCCACATCGATGAAGAGCAAAAAATCGACGAGCGCGATGGCCATCAACACCCCGGCCACCGTGAGGATACGCCTGCGTCGTTTCATGGTGAAACAGACGGCTCTAATTAGCGTGGCCGGTAAAGAATTAAATCAATTGCAGACAATTCCGGGGGCCGTCTCAAGCCTGTCGCCTTTCATACAAGTCATGCAAAAAGTCCTTCGCCGCTTCGGGATCGTTTTGGCCGCACTCGTCGTTGTCGGCGCGACCGCGTTGCTCGTTGTCACTCGCGACGAAGCGCCACCGCATATCACCGACCTGACTCCACGCCCGCGTACCCTGCCACCGGAGAAGAACGCCTACATCGCGCTCCTGACACTCGCCGAGGAGTTCAAGGCGCTGCCACAAGACGACGCTTATATGAAAGCGTTGGAACATCTCGACGATGGCAATGCATGGGCCGTGGAGGACGCGCAGCTCGTGGTCCGACAAGCCGTCGCACTCTGGCCGCGGTTCGATCAAGCCGTGGCGTTATCCCAAGGCGAAGCGCCGATCCCCACCTCGATGGCGGACTTTATACCTACGCTCAGCGATGTACGCGGTCTGTGGGTAAGCTCGCTGGTACGCGCCCGCCTGACCGCACACACGCTCAACTCCGAGGAGGGCCTGGCGCTTGGCCTGAGGTCCTTGAACGGAACCCACGCCTTCTCCAGTTCCGGGGGACCCGTGCTCACACAACTCACCGGTATCGTGCTGCGCGGAATCGCACTCGAACGAATCCGCGGGATTATCGACCAGACCTCGCCGTCTCCGTCGGCAATGCGCGCATGCATTGTCACGCTCGAACAAAGCCGTCAACCCGCGGAGACATTCGCCGAGGCCTTTCGCGCGGAACACCGGAGCTCCGAACTGATGATCCGTATGCTGTCCAAGCTGCCACGCACATGGAGCACGGTCATGGATGCACCGCGAGGCATGGGCTGGTTTTTCAAACCCCATAAAACCGCCCGTCTACTGGCCGAAAGAACCCGGCACCTGATCGCCTTGATCGATCAACCGGCTCAGGCGCATCCGATGCCCGAGAAATTCACCCCGTGTTCGTCTGTTTTGGGCAACCTCGCCCATCCCGACAACGCGCTGGGCCGGTATTATCTGCAACTTTCCACCGGCTCCTATACCGGCATCTTAACAGCGCGCCTTCGCGACCAGATCCACATCTCCGTCACGCAAGCATGGATCGCGCTTCGACTTTTCGAGAAGCAAACCGGCGACCTGCCCGAGTCTCTGGATCTCCTCGTGCCCGCCTACCTGCCGGTCGTGCCCCGCGACTACTTCACCGGTGACGCCGTGCGTTATTCCCGCGACGTCCGCGCTGTTTGGTCGGCCGGTGAAACCAACCTCGTCGTCACCCATCCCGACCAGGAAATCCCGAAGCACGGCCTCGTGTTGCGTCTGAAACCGTAGAAATGCAGTCGAACGTATGCCCGTAGCAACCGAGGTAACGTGGCTGGGGTTTTAAGCCACCGCCCAACCAGCCTGGTTACCTCGACTGCTACCTGCATTCGGAATCGGA
>JANJTQ010000217.1 GCA_024711005.1 Opitutaceae bacterium
TTGTGCAGGAACGCGAACGTGTCATTCGTCAGCAGCAGGAGGCGATTCGCGAGCTTTCCACGCCGGTGCTGCAGGTGCGCGAGCGACTCTTGATTCTGCCGATCATCGGCGTGCTCGATGCGCAACGCGCCCGTCAGCTGACGGAGCAGTTGTTGCGCGGCATTCGCGCAAATCGCGCGAAGGTCGTGGTGGTGGACATCACGGGCGTGCCGACGATCGACCAGTCGGTGGCCAATCACCTGGTGAAGACGGTGGAGGCATCGCGTTTGATGGGCGCGAGCGTGATCATCACCGGCCTGTCGGCGGAGATTGCCCAGACCCTCGTGACGATCGGCGTGGATCTGAGCAAGATGAACGCCGTCGGCGATCTCCAGGGCGGCATCGAGGAGGCCGAGCGCCTGCTCGGTTACAAGGTGATCATCGCTCTTGAACCGGGTTCCACCGCGGAGCCCATCTCTTAACGCCATGCTCCAGGTCCCCATCCTGAAGCAGGGCGGTTATCTGATCGCCAGCATTCAGTCCGTGCTGTCGGACGCCGACCTGCTGCAACTGCGTGATAATCTCGCTGCGCGCGTCGGGGAATTTCGCTCCCGCGGGGTGATCATCGACGTCACCGTGTTGGATGTGATCGACTCCTTCGCCACGCGCATGCTGCGCGCCATCGCCCACATGTTGAAGCTTCGCGGAGCGGAGACGGTGATCGTCGGGATCCAGCCCGATGTCGCCTTTGCGATGGTTCAACTGGGCCTGACTCTTGAGGGAGTAGGCACCGCGTTGGATTTGGAAGAGGGCCTCGCGTACTTGAATTCGCGAACCAAGCAGACTCCGGGTCATGGAAAATGAAACCCTGACAGATATCCATTCCGCCGCGGACATTGTGACCGCCCGCCAACGGGGCCGGGCGCTTGCGCTTGAACTTGGGTTTAGCGGTGGCGATGTGACCCTGATCGCGGCGGCCATTTCCGAGGTCGCTCGCAACATCGTCGACCATGCGAAGCAAGGGCGGATTGTCATGCGCCGCATCAACGAAAAAGGGGATCCCGGTATCCAGATCATCGCGACGGACGAAGGGCCTGGGATTCCCGACGTCGCGCAGGCGATGCAGTACGGTTACTCGACGCGAAAAGGATTGGGCGTCGGTCTTCCCGGCGCGAAGTGGCTGATGGACGAATTCGACATCGTTTCACGGGTGGGGCGGGGAACCACCGTCATCATGAAAAAATGGCTGAGCTGATGAACGCATCTTCTCCCATGGACAACGAACGCATTGAATGGGCCGTCGCGTCGTGCGCTTCCCCGGGGGAGACGACCTCGGGTGATCTTCACCTGGTGACGACGTTCCCGGGCGGGGCGCTGGCCGCGGTGGTGGACGGGCTGGGGCACGGCGCCGAAGCGACGGCGGCCGCGCAGGCGGCGCTGGATGTGCTGGCGGCGCATGCCGAAGAACCGGTCATCACACTGGTGGAACGTTGTCATGCCGCGCTCAAGACGACTCGCGGCGCGGTGATGACGGTCGTGTCGTTCAACTTTGACGAGAGCACGATGTCCGCCGTGGGCATTGGAAATGTCGAAACGGTGTTGCTGCGCGCCGACAACGCGGCCGTGCCGCGGTGCGAGTCCGTCCTGCAGCGCGGGGGCATCGTCGGGGACCAACTGCCGGCGATGCGGGCCTGTGTTTTTCCCGTGCAACCGTACGATGTGTTGCTTTTCGCCACCGACGGAATTCATGAAGGTTTTTGGGAGCGGGTGGTTGCGGCCGATCCGCTTCCCCGGTTGGTGAACCAGATACTTGAACAAAGTTTTCGCGGCTCGGACGACGCATTGGTGCTGGCGATCCGCTATCTCGGAAAACCGCGTGATTAGGAATTCGTCCCATGGCCAAAACCCTGTCCACGCTTGCGCCCGCCTACCGGAAGTCACTTCGCGACCACCTCGCGCGAGAAGGCGAGGACCACTTGCAGCAGGCCTATGAGTTGGGACGAATCGCACTTAATCGCGGTCTCGGCATTCTTGACATGTCGCGCATGCATCAGGAAGCGCTGGCGGATCTGGGGCCCGTGGAAAAGACGCAAGGCACCAAGGCGATCGAAACCTTTTTTCTGGAAGCGCTCTCCCCGTTCGAGGCCGCCCATCGCGGTTTCCGCGAAGCGTTCAAGCGGTTGCGAGAACTCAATCGAAGCTCGATCCGGCGCAATCGTGAACTCGCGGCGATCAATGCGAGATTGGAGATGGAAATCTCCGGTCGCGAGAAGACCCGGGATGAGCTGGCCAAGCGGGAGCGTCAACTGGCCGAGGCGCAACGACTGGCCGGACTGGGCAGTTTCGAGTGGGACCTGGATACGGGCGCGCTCCACTGGTCGGACGAGCTTTTTCGCATCTACGGAATCGACCCGCAGCGGTGCAAGCCGTCATTGGGCAATTATCTGGTTCGCGTGCACCCGGACGATCGGTTGCGCGCCCGACGTTGTATTCAAACGGCCATACGCAACTGCGAGCCCTATTCGTATGACGAACGCATCGTTCGATCGGGAGGCGAGGTTCGAACCCTGCATTCCCAGGGAGAGGTGATCCCGGGTGAAAACGGTCGAAACGGGGCCATGCGCCTCGTTGGGTTTTGCCAGGACATCACCGACCGCCGCCAGGCCGAGGAGATGTGGAAACGGTATGAGACGATCGTGAATACGGCGCGCGATTTTTTGACCTTGGTGGACCGCCGTTATCGGCATGAGGCCGTCAACGACGCGTATTGCCTCGCTCACGGTTTGCCTCGCGAAAAGATCATCGGACGAGCCATTGCCGCGCTGTGGGGCCGCGCGCCTTTTTGTTCGGTCATGAAACGGCATCTCGACGCCTGTTTTTCGGGCAGGGATGTTCATTACCAGAGTTGGTTCGAGTTGGGCGATCACGGCCGCCGCTATTACGACATCAACCACTACCCGTATCTCCACAACGGGGCGGTTACGCACGCGATCGTCGTCACGCGTGACATCACCGATCAAAAACAGGCGCAGGACGCCTTGGAGGAAAGCAAGGAACACTACGTTCAGTTGTTTCGGGAGGCTCAGGAAATGGAGGAGAACCTGCGGCAACTTTCCCACAAGGTCGTGTCGGCCCAGGAAGAGGAGCGGAAACACATCAGCCGCGAACTTCACGACGAGGTCGGTCAGACACTCACCGCGGTCAACGTTAGTATCGCGATGCTCAAAAAAGAGGCGGGAGCCGACGGTCGGTTGAACGGGAAAGTGGCCGCCGCCCAAAAGCTGCTTGAGCAAAGCCTGGAGACCGTGCACCGGTTCGCGCGCGAGTTGCGTCCGGAGATGCTCGATCACCTCGGGCCGTATGCCGCGTTGCGTTCCTACACGAAATCCTTTGGCGAGCGCACCGGCATCAAGACCGTGTTGCAGCCCAACGTGACCCTCGACGGCATCGACGGACAGCAGGCGATCGTCCTTTTCCGTGTCGCCCAGGAGAGCCTCACAAACGTGTTCAAGCACGCCCGCGCTACGCGCGTGGACATCCGTTTTCCTCGCATCCCGGGAGGGCTCTGCATGGAGATCGCGGACAACGGACGATCGTTTCGGGTCAATAGGCAACTGGCCGGGAAGGGGAAGCGGCGACTCGGTTTGCTCGGAATGCAAGAGCGGGTTCGGCTCGTCAACGGCACCTTCTCCATCGAGTCCGTCGCCGGCCAAGGCACGACGATTCGCGTGCAGATACCTCTCCGAACCGATCAGGAATCTTCCGGGGAAAAGCGACTGCGGGGTTCGACCCCGAAGCGCCTCCCGACAACCAAGCAAACAAAGAAGTCATGAAAAAGATAAACGTGCTCCTCGCGGACGATCACACCGTGGTAAGACAGGGTTTGCGCTCCTTGCTGATGGCCGAAAGCGACATCGAAGTGGTGGGCGAAGCCGACAACGGACGCCAGACGGTGCAGCTCACCCGCCAGCTCAATCCCGATGTCGTGATCATGGACATCGCCATGCCCAGGCTCAACGGCCTCGAAGCCACCCGGCAAATCATCAAGGAGGGGCTTTCGGCGAAGGTACTCATCCTGTCCTCCTACAGTGACGACGAGTTTGTCGACCAGCTGACGGAGGCGGGCGCCATCGGTTATCTGATCAAACAGACCGCGGCCAACGACCTCATTCGGGCGATTCGCGAGGCTCATGCGGGCAACGCCTTTTTTAGTCCCTCGATTTCCAAGCGCCTCCTGGAACATTACCGCGAAGCCTACATGAAGGGGAAACCGTTGCAGAAGCACGCGGAGCCACTCACATCGCGCGAGTTCGAGGTGATCCAACTTGTCGCCGAGGGAAAGGTGAACAAGCAGATCGCCGCCGAGCTGTACCTCAGCGTGAAAACGGTGGAAAAGCACCGTCAGCAAGTGATGAACAAACTCAACATCCATGACGTCGCGGGACTCACCCGTTACGCCATCGCCCGTGGCATCATCGAAACGACACCGAAGCTGATATGACGACGATCGAATAAAAATCGAGTTTCGCGGGGGAAGGGCGGGGCGGCGGACGCACGCGTTTCGTCACTTTTTCCAAACCCCACTTGCATTTTTAGTAAGGCGGCTAATTATTAGCCGCCTTATTTGTTTATTTTTAGCCGATAGTCATTAACAACCGCCGTGCAACGCCTCGTCCTCAAAGAACTCCCCCGCTATGAATGCCTCGTCGAGGCGTCCAAGCAGTTTCCCGATCTTGAACCGGCGGCATGCGAGGCGTTTATGCACCTCATTCGGGCGAGTGAAGAGGTCATGCGGGTGATGAACGCGCATTTCGCGGCGCATAATATCACGCAGGGACGCTTTCTGGTTATGATGCTGCTGCTCGAAAAAACCGGCGATTGTCCGCGGCCCACGACCCCCGCCGAGTTGGCCGATCTCGCATCGGTTTCACGCGCCACCGTCACCGGATTGCTCGATTCGTTGGAGCGCGACGGTTTCGTGCGCCGTGTGCCGGATCCCACGGATCGCCGTCAGATGTCCGTTTCCCTGACGCCGAAAGGGCAATCGTTCATGCACGACATCCTGCCCGACCATTTCCGCCTGCTCACCCGGTTGATGGGGAACCTCTCGGACAACGAGCAAAAGACGCTCTCCCGGCTGCTGACAAAGGTCTCCATGCAAGCCGCCTCGCTTTCCAACGGTGGCGGAACGACGCCTGCCTAACCTGTTTTTTTTCACAGCTCACTGATTCACCTACACCCTGCTCCCATGTTAAAGAAGTTCATCATCGCCATCGCCGGCTTCGTTTTTGTGGTCGGCCTCCTGGGCTTTATCAAGTTCGCCCAAATCAAGGAGATGTCATCCCAGCCTCACGTGATGCCCGCCAGCGCGGTCACCACGGTCGAGGCGGTGCAGGAGACCTGGCGCCCGGTGCTCAGCGCCATCGCCACGCTCGCTCCCGTTGAGGGTGTGACGCTCGGGGCGGACGCCGACGGCACGATCAGTCACATCGCGGTCGAGAACGGTGCCGCCGTGAAGGCCGGTGATTTGCTCCTCGAATTCGACACCACCGTCGAAGCGGCCCAACTCGCCGCCGCCGAGGCCCGCCTGGCAATCGCCCGACTGGACCGCGATCGTGCCGTCGAACTTCGCGAAAAAAACACCATCAGCCAGGCCGAGCTCGACCAGGCCAACGCGTTGCTCAACCAAGCCGTCGCCGAATCCGCGGCATTGCGCGCCCAGCTCGACAAGAAAAAGGTCCGCGCCCCCTTCGCCGGCCGTGTCGGTATCCGTCTGGTCAACGTCGGCCAGTTTGTCCCCCGCGGTTCTCCCTTGATGCCGCTTCAGCAGCTCAACCCCATCTATGTTAATTTTACCATCCCGCAGCGTAACCTGCAGCAGCTCTCGGTGGGGCAGGATACCGAGGTGACGGTCGACGCGTTCAAGGATCGGGTTTTCACTGGAAAGATCGTTGCGATCAATCCCGAGATTGATCCGTCTTCGCGCAACGTTTCCGTCCAGGCCCTCATCGAGAATCCCGACGAGGTCTTGCGCGCCGGCATGTTCGTTCATGTCGCGGTCCAACTCCCCGAGGACAAACCCGCGGTCGTGTTGCCTGCCACCGCCATTGCCTATGCATCCTATGGCAATTCGGTTTACATCATTGAGAACATGAAGGGACCCGACGGGGTGGAGTACCTCGGTTCCCGCCAACAGTTCGTGAAACTGGGCGCGACGCGCGGCGATCAAGTCGCGGTGATCGAAGGCGTGAAGCCCGGCGAAATCGTCGCCACCTCCGGTGTGTTTAAGCTCCGCAACGGCGCCCACGTGCAGATCAACAACGAGAAACTGCCCTCCAACAGTCCCGATCCCAAGCCTGCGAATACCTGATCACCCCGGGCATCCAGTTCCTGGCCCTTGGGCCTCCCGCTGGTTCCCGGCGACTCGCTCCATCATGAAATCCAGTTTCACCGATCTCTTCGTCCGCAAGCCCGTCCTCGCGCTGGTGGTCAGCATTACCATCCTCATTCTTGGGGTTGTCTCATATTACAATCTGAACGTTCGCCAGTATCCGCGCAGCGACAGCGCGGTGGTCAAGGTCTCCACCATCTACTTCGGCGCCAGCGCCGAAACCGTGCGCGGCTACATCACCACCCAGTTGGAACGTGTCATCGCCAGCGCCGATGGCATCGACTACATCGAGTCGCAGAGTCTTGCCGGCATGAGCACGATCAACGTGTATCTGCGGCTCAACTACGATACCAACGACGCTCTCGCGCAGATCAGCTCCAAAATCGACCAGGTGCGCGGCGAACTCCCTCCCGAGTCCGAGGCGCCCTCGATCAGCGTCGAGTCCAGCGACAACCAGTTCGCGTCTATGTATCTGAGCTTCTTCTCCGACTCGCTCGAACAGAACCAGATCACCGACTATCTCAACCGCGTGGTGCAGCCGCAGCTTTCGTCCATTAAAGGCGTGCAGCGCGCCGACGTGTTGGGCGGACGCATCTTTGCGATGCGCATCTGGCTCAAGCCCGACCAACTCGCCGCCCGCGGGATCGGCGCCGCCGAGGTTCGCCGCGCGCTCGCCGCCAACAACGCGCTCTCCGCCGTCGGCTCGACCAAAGGCTCGATGATTCAGGTCAGCCTCGTGGCCGACACCGACCTGAAAAACGTCAACCAGTTCAAGCAACTCGTCGTGGCCGAACGCAACGGCTCGATTGTTCGCCTCGAAGACGTGGCCGAGGTGGTGCTCGGTGCCGAAAGCTACGACGAAGAGGTCCGGTTCGGCGGTCAAAAAGCGACCTTCATGGGCATCTGGGTGTTGCCCACCGACTCGACCGTCGAGGTGATCCAGCGGGTGCGCGACGCGTTTCCCGATTTACAGCTCAGACTGCCCTCCGGCCTCCAGGCCAAGATCGCCTACGACGCGACCGCCTACATCGACGATGCGCTTAAGGAGATCGTGAAGACCCTCCTCGAGACGCTGCTGATCGTCTCGATTGTCATCTTCTTTTTCATGGGCTCGTTCCGTTCGGTGCTCATTCCCGTGGTCGCCATGCCGCTGTCGTTGATCGGCGCGGTCTTCATCATGCTCGTGGCGGGGTTCACTATCAACCTGCTGACCCTTTTGGCCATCGTGCTTGCGGTCGGTATCGTGGTAGACGACGCCATCGTCGTGGTGGAAAACGTCGAGCGACACATCCGGGAAGGGCAACGTCCGTTCGATGCCGCGATCTTGGGTGCGCGCGAACTCGTCGGCCCGGTGATCTCGATGACGATCACGCTCGCCGCGGTGTATGCGCCCATCGGATTCCAAGGCGGCCTTACCGGCGCGCTCTTCCGCGAGTTTGCCTTCACCTTGGCCGGCGCGGTCACCGTCTCGGGCATCATCGCGCTCACGCTTTCGCCGATGATGAGCGCCTACCTCCTCAAGGATCATGAGCACGAAGAGCAAGGATTCAGCGGGAGGATCAACCGGGACTTCGACCGCTTGCGCAACCGGTACGAGCGCATCGTCAGCGCGATGATCGCGCCACGCGAGACACCCCGCGCCTCGTGGTCGTTGCTGCTCTGGGCGTTTCCGATCGCATTCGCCATCTGGGCGGTTGGCACGCTTCTGATGCTGTCGATCCACGGACTGCAAAGCGCCACCGCCGCCCTGAAGCCGATGGCTTTCATTGCGCTTGGCGTCAGCTTGCTCGGTGCGGCCGCCAGCATCGCCTTCGACTTCGCATTTGGACGGCGTTACAGGATGGTGCACTACGTTTTGATGGGGGCCTTCCTCCTGACGCTCCTCCTCGGGCCGTTCTTTATGATGGCGCAGAAGGAACTCGCGCCGAAGGAGGACCAGGGTGTCGTAGTGAGTATTTTGTTACCCTCGCCCAGTGGGGCCAGGGGGCAGGGGGGGGTGTGGGGGG
>JANJTQ010000066.1 GCA_024711005.1 Opitutaceae bacterium
GGCCCAGGGCGGCATTTTGTTTTTAATCCCTGTCGCGTAGGCAGCCAGCGTGCTGGCGCGTTCGGAGCGCCAGAAAGCTGGCTGCCTACGTCCGAACAGGTTGCTGCACCAAAACAAAAGGTCGTGCTTCACGGGAGCCAAAAGGGCGGGGGAGCGGAGTTGCGGGCATGCTCGTCTTTGGTTCATGTTCGGAACTTGCCACGGCTCCCGACCGTGGGTTTGGGTTGTCGCCGACAAGCGTCCCGAACCACCGGTGCTTCATCCAATGCCCCGCCGCATCACCATCCGAGACATCGCCGAGCGCGCCGGCGTTCATTACTCGACGGTCAGTCTCGCGTTGCGCAACAGCCCCAAGCTGCGCCCGGAGGTGTGCGAACGCGTCCGGAATATCGCCGCCGAAATCGGCTACGTGCCCGACCCTGCGATGGCCGCGCTCAGCGCTTATCGCAACGCCGTGCGGCCGGTCCACTACCAGTCGACGCTCGCCTGGGTGAACAACTGGCCGGTGCGGACGGACATGCGCGCGGTCAGGACGTTCGATCTGTATTATGAGGGCGTTCTTGAGCGCGCCCGACAACTCGGGTTTCGCATCGATGAACTTTGGCTGCACGCGCCCGGTATGACGCCCGACTCCGCCCACGCCATCCTCAAGGCCCGCAATATCACCGGCCTGCTCATCGCCCCTCAGCCGTTCGCCCACACCCCGCTTAATCTGGATCTTAAAGATTTCTCGGCGCTCGCCTTCGGTTACAGCCTCCAGCCCGCCAGCCTGCACGTCGTCACCAACCACCAATACCAATCGATGCAGGTGCTCATGCGGGAGCTCCTTGCGCTCGGCTACCGCCGCATCGGTCTCTTCGTGCGGGCCGACTGGGATGAGAAGGTTAACAACGCCTATCTCAGCGGTCTGCTGCTCATGCAACATCACCAGCCACCCGAGGGTCGCGTGCCTCCGCTGATACCGAGGCTCGGCTTGGAAACCGAATTTCGCGCGTGGTTCGAACAACACCGACCCGACGTGGTCATCTCGATCGACAGACGGGTCCGCATGTGGATCGAAAAAGGGCTCCGTCTGCGGATCCCCCAAGACATTGGCCTCGTCCATCTCAACGTGGATCCGGACGAATCATGGCTCGCCGGCATTCACCAAAACGACCGGCTCATCGGGGCAACCGCCGTGGACTTTCTCGCCGGCATGCTTCAGCGCAACGAGCGCGGCGTCCCGGACACCCCCATCCGCACGCTCGTCGAAGGCGTCTGGAAACCAGGCTCCAGCGTGCGCGACATGAACGCCTCCGTCGCGTCCACCCCCGCGCCGCGTGCGCCCCGGCGCCGCAAACGTCGAGCGAGTTGATCGAGATAAAGCGACCGGGGCTGCAACGTGTCGCCACGTCCCACACCCTCGACCTGCGCTCCCGCATCGGCGGACACCTTCGATGCCGGGCCGCGCGTGCCGATGATGTGGATGTCGCGCAGTCGCTTCGTCAACACGAGCACCTGCTTGCGCGTCCAGGGCTTTGCACCGAGCGACACGGTGTCGGTGGAATAACGCAGGCCGTTCAAGTTCCAAAACACCGACTGCGTGGTGGTCACGCCATGCATCGGCGTGCCGCCCCACGGACGGAAGACCGCCTCGAACGAATCCCCGTCGCACGTCACGTTGTCGATCAGGTTTGCGGCCGATAAAAACATGTGGAAATCGGAGAACAGCAGCCCGTCCTTTGCCGTGCAGTCCAGGATCACGTTGCCGGTGCTCGTCATAAAACCGAAGTCGTAGTTGTGCCGTCCGCCCTCGGCATGGCTGTTGCGCAGCAACCCGTCGTTGCCGTGCAGCGCATACATATAGCCGTTGCCGCCACCGCCCCGGTATTGAGGAAAACGAAAATCGCAGCCCTCCACCGTGAGCAAGCGCCCGCGCCCCAGGAGCACGCCGTTGGAGAGAAGATGAACGCGCGGGTCGTTGCCGTCGGGCGCATAGGTGCGCACGCGTCTCAGCCAGCAGTTTTCCGTGCTTTCGAAGGCGACCGCGTAGGACTGGTGCACGTCATGCGGACCGGTGCCTTCGCGCGTGTAACCCTCCTCCTCGGACCAGCCCGCCCCCGGGTGCTGCTTCATGCCGATCGACAGATCCTCCACGCCCGACTCGCGCACGGTCGCGCCGGAGAGTTTTTGCACGCGTGCGCCGTCCGCCACGCGCAACGGCAGGCGGGTCGGCACGTCGATCACCAATGTGTCGCCCTCGATCGCCACGATACGACGCGCATAGGCCGGTGTGAGGTTGTTACGCTTCGACTTCGACATGGAGGCGTTGACGTTCCATTTGCCCGTCATCCCGAGTTCCTCGATGAAGCGCGGAGTCGGATCGATGCGCACCAAAACGAGTTCTCCTGCGGTGAAGAGCGCGGCGTTCTCCACCGGCACGCGCAAGGTGGGCCGCGTGATGTCCGCTTTCAGCGGACTGACGCCGTCCTTCGCGGGCGCCGAGAACCACCAGGCCGGGTTTTTCGCGCGCACCTGAATCACGCGCTTGTTGTGCATCGTGACGGAATCGTTGAGCACAAACGTCAAATCCGCGCCCGCTCCGCGCAGCACGATGTTGTCCGCCTCGATGCGCAGCGCAGCGCTTCCGCTGTCCGGCGGGGCGACGCGATAGATGCCCGCCGGCAGCCAGACCACGCCGCCGCCCGCCTGAGTCGCCGCGTCGATCGCCGCCTGGATTGCCGCGGTCGCATCCTTCCGGCCACTTGTGTCGGCGTGATAGGGCGCCTGCGTAACGTCGATCACGGGGCCGGTAACGTCCGGGATCGCGCGTTCTCCGCGATGATAACCCGCATGGGAAAAATCGTGCAGAAAGCGCCCCTGCGCATCCGTATAACCCGGTTGCCAATCTTCCGGATACAGCGAGGAACGCCACGGCTCGGCGGCGCCCGCGAGCACACCGGCAACGCTAAAGGCAAGGGGACCGACGAGGACGCGCACCGCCCGAAGCAGAGAGGAAAACGGGATCATTCAATTGAGGACGCTTACCTGCGTTTGGTCTGCGTAGAAAGGCATCCGTTGTTCAAACTGTTGATGTCATTGCCCGTCCTCGTGAAACCTCCGGAAAAAGGCGTCGGGATTCAACAATTTGATAAACCCCGCTCTTCCTCCTTGGACGTCGAGCCCATAGGATTTTCGCATGCCCCACCTGTGCCTCCCCTCGCAGTCTGTCCGCCCTGTCACGAAGCGTGCGTTCACGTTGGTGGAGTTGCTCACGGTCATTGCGATCATCGGCATCCTCGCAGCCATCCTCATTCCGGTCGTCGGCCGCGTTCGCGAAAACGCCCGCACCTCCAACTGCATTCAGAACCTCAAGGGCATCGGCAACGCCTTTCAGCTCTACGCGGCGGACAACCGCGGGCTGTATCCGGCGCTGCGTAAGCGTGCCGACACGGATGCGGAATACCCAGGGCAGGTAAACCCCACCGGAAACTGGCAGGAGGAACTCAGCCCTTACCAAAGCCGCACGGTGGCCGACATCAGCAAGCTCAACGCCGACAGCGATTCCTATGTATTTTGCCCCGAGTTCGTCGCCCGTTACCAAGGAGACCCCGGTTGGAAAAAGGCCATCACCACCTCCGCCGGTTACGGCATGAACGCCGGCCTGGGAGTGGCCAATGTCTATTACGCCCGGTTCCGCGCCAATCAGATCGTTCACCCGGCCCGTACCGTGCTCGTCGGCGACAGCGGCAACTACCACATCGACCTCACCGTATCGAAGAAGTGGAAGCCCAGCGCGACCGCATTCGGCGGCTACGGAACCGGCGACCCCGTCCGCCATCGCGGCAACGCCAACTACCTCTTTGCCGACGGCCACACCGCCACGCTGTCCCCCGATGCCGCGCTCGACGTCATCGTCAATCGTCCCGCCAACTGATCCAGCCCATGTCCCTTCGTCTGTTGCTCGCCGCCCTGTTTGCCGCCGGCTCGTTCACCTCCCTGCACGCGCAGTCCGACGCTCCTCCGCCCGCCCATATCGTTCCCATCGTCATCAAACTCGATGATGTGCGGACCAACGCCAGCGGCTGGCTCTCCGAGCGCTGGCGCCGCGTCGGCAAGCTCGCGGTGGAACGAAAAATCAAAGTCTCGCTCGGCGTCATTGCGGACTCCTTGGAAGGCGACAAACCCGCGTATTTCGACTGGCTCCATGAGATGCAGGCGTCCGGCCAGGTTGAGTTCTGGTTCCATGGATACGACCATGCCGAGCACGTGATTGGAGACAAAAAGGCGGCCGAGTTCACCGGTCGTTCCTACGAGGAGCAGAAGGAGCGTTTCGTGAGATCGCAGGAACTCGCCCTCGCCAGGCTGGGCGTCCCTTTCAAAACCTACGGTCCCCCGGGAGGCGGCAATCTCTATCCATCCGACGAGGATCTCGACGTCACCGCCCGTGTGCTCTCCGAAGACCCCGTGATGAGCGTCTGGTTGTATCCACAGCCCATGGACGCCCGCGGAAAAGATCTCACCGCCGCCGGTAAGATCACCGTCCTTGAGCGTGTATGGAAGGTGAACATCGAGCAGCCGCTCTTCGTTCCCAATTTCGAGAAGTTTGTCAGCGGCTACAACCAGTACGCCGCCAAACGCCGCTACTTCGTCATTCAGGGGCATCCCAACAAATGGGACGACGCCCGCTGGGCGGAGTTTGTGAAGATCGTCGACTACATCACCGAGCACAAAATCCCCACGGTTACACCGGGCGAACTCGCGCCGACTCTCCTTATTTCCGCCCCCAAACAATGAACACCGCATCCCCGCTCAGCCCCACTCCCTCTCTCGTCCAACACAAAACCCCCATCATGAAACCAGCTAAACATCGCCATACCTTCCTGGCTCTCGCCTCCCTGACCGCTCTCGCAGCCGGCGGACTCCCGCTCTCCGCCCAGACCGTGACCACGGTTCTCAACGATACCTTCGCCGACGGCGAACGGGATACGCAAAATTTGCCTGGTTCCGCCAAGTGGATGAGCTCCGTTAGCGCCTCTCTGACTGTCTCGGGCGAGACATTGGCTCAGTCCGGCGCAGGCCGCACCGATCTGGCCTACTTTACGGCAAACGGTAGTCCCGTGAATCTCGCCGTGGACGAGAGCCTGAGCCTCACTTTCGACGTGAGCTTTGCCAGCGTAAGTAACTCGACCGCAGGCTTTCGTGTCGGGCTTTTCAGCCCGGGTACCCGCGTCACCGCCGATGATTTCAGCGCTGCATTCAGCGACGGTAACTTTGGCTATATTGGCGCTGTGAATCTCGCTGCTACCAGTAATAACATCCTTCGCGTTTACGAACGTCCCTCCGGCACTGCCAACGCCAACCTCGTCGGAGGCTCCATCTCTGGTTACACCCTCGTCGGCACCGCCGGCGGAGGTACGTTTAAGACCTTCGCCGCGGGGGAAACCTACACCGCAATCTACACGCTTACGCGCACCGCCGAGTCGAGCATGTCCATCACGCTGTCGTACACCGGCATATTCGCCGGCGACGCCGTCAGTTCGACGCAGACTGTTACCCGTTCCGACAGTTCGGGACTGACGACCTCCTTCGACACCTTGGCGTTTTATAACCACACAGGTACTGGTTACACATTGGACAATATCCAACTCGATTACACCTCAACCATTCCCGAGCCCTCCACTGTGGCGCTGCTCCTCGGCGGTGTCGCTCTCACCGCCGGCGTCCTCATCCGTCGCAAACGCGCCGCCTGAGTTTTCCCAGAATGGACTCCCTCGTCGCCTCTTCGGCCTCCGTGCCCCGTGCATCCACATTGATGACGGAGCGCGTGCTGTTTGCTCTGAACGAACACGAATGCGCAACGTTCTTTCCGGGCATATTGCCGGAGCTGGCCGGCGGGGAAGTCCGTTGGAGACCCTCCGGGCCTCTCACGCCCGCCTCCTGGGCTGAGCTGCTTGAGGAGTTCCAACCGACCGTGCTGGTCTCCTGCTGGTCTACGCCTTCGCTCCCGTCATCCTTCGCGGCCGCCGACTCGCCGTTGCGCTACGTCTGTCACTTGGTCGGTTCCGCCCGCAATCTCGTTCCTCGCGCTTATCTTGAGCGCGGCGGACTGCTCACCAACTGGGGAGCCCTCGCGGGTGACACCGTCGCGGAGCACGCCCTTTTGCTCGCACTCTCCGTCCTTCGCCGGCAGCCGAATTGGCGCACGGTGATCACCACGCGCGCCACACCTTGGCGTTCCGGTACCGACCGGCTTCAAACCCGCACCCTCATCGGCCGCCGCGTCGGTATTCATGGTTTCGGCCATGTCGCCCGCGCGCTCGTGCGACTGCTCCAACCCTTCAACGTGGAGATTGCCGCGTTTTCCGCCGGAGTGCCGCACTCGATCATGCGGGAGGCCGGCGTTACTCCCTGTCATTCCCTCCCCGAACTCGCCGCCCGCAGCGAAGTGTTTTTCGAATGCGAGGCGCTCACCCCGCACACCACCGCCAGTATCGACGCCGCGGTGCTCGCGTCTCTCCCTGACCACGCCGTCTTCGTCAATGTCGGACGCGGCCGCACGGTCGATGAACCCGCCTTGCTGCGCGAAGCCGAAAGCGGCCGCATTCAGATCGCGCTCGATGTCGTTACGCACGAGCCGCTCGTCGCGGACTCTCCTGTCGTCGCGCTCTCCGGCGTCGTGCTTTCCCCCCACATCGGCGGCCCCACCCATGATCGCTTTCCCGACTGCGGCCGGTTCGCGCTGGCCAACCTCGATCGCTACCTGCGCGGCGAACCCCTCGAGGCATTGATCACCCCCGAGCTCTACGACCGCTCGACTTAAGTAATCGTCTCCCGTCCGCCCCACCTCCTTCACCCGGCCTGCACACCGGTGCCAGGCTTTGCCATGCCCCACCTCAGACATCCTCGACGCTCCCGTGGCTTCGCCTTGCTCATCACGATCACGCTGCTCGCGTTCCTCGTGCTGCTGCTTGTGTCGCTCGCCTCTCTCACCCGGGTTGAAACCCAGGTGGCGGGCAACAACCAGCAGCTTGCCCAAGCACGCCAGAATGCGCTCACGGCGCTCAACATCGCCCTGGGCCAGTTGCAGAAATACGCCGGCCCCGACCAACGTACGACCGCGCGGGCGGACCTGCAGCACGGTCCCGACAGTCTCAACCCCGCCCCGAATGCTCGTTGGATCGGCGTCTATGGCGGCGGGGTAGCCGCCGGTTATACCCAAACCCCGTCCCAACTTGCCTCGGCCTTCACCGCCTCCGGCGCGGCCGATGCCCGGGGTGCTTCCGCCAAACTCCTCACCTGGCTGGTCAGCGGAAACGAAAAGGTCCCCTTCGACCCCGCCAGCGCGGTGGGTGCCTCCGGCGAAATCACCACCGCGCCCACCACGGACAGCATCCCCTTCCGCCCCGATCAGGCTGTCAACCTCACCGCCGCCAACGCCGACCCTCTCGCCACGCAGCTCACGATCACCGGCGCCGCGGGCGTCCAACCCACCCGCCTCCTCGTCGGCCCCGCCAGTGTTGCCAGCTCCGTGGCCGACGGTGTGCCCATCGACTACGTGGCTGCGCCCTTGGTCGACATCCAGGTGGAGGCCTCGACGCTCCCCGGTTTTGATGCCTCCGCGCCCCCCCAAACCGTCGGTCGCTACGCCTGGTGGGTGGGGGACGAAGGCATGAAAGCCCGCCTCAACCTGCCCGACCCAGTCACGCTCGCCGAAAAAGCCAACGCCTTCGCTTCCGCCCCCCGGGCCGCGGTGGAACTGGTCAACTCCGCCGCCACCGAGCTCCCTGTCCCGTCCTTCGATGCGCTCCGCCTAGGCAGCGCCTACGATCCTGCTTCCGGGGTCAACAAGCTCGTCACGTTGAGTCAACTCCCCCTGGCCTCGTCCGCCCAAGCCGCGACGCTCTCCTCCGCCGCCCTCCACCGCTTTCACGATCTCACCGCCCAATCCTCCTCCGTCCTCGCCGACGCCGCCGTCGGCGGACTGAAACTCGACCTCTCCTCCGCGCTCCTGGCCGGCTCCGCCGTCCCCGTCGGCACACGGCCCCTGTTCACCCCCGAAGCCTCCCCCGGCACCGCCTACGGCATCCCCACTTGGGCGCAGCTGCGCTCCTTCGCCGAGCCGGTCGTCCCGACCGCCACGGGTGCCATCGCGCCCCGCCTCCCGACCGCCGACCAGACGGGCATCTCCCCGGTGCTTACCTACGCCTCCCTCGGCTTTCAGTACGCCACCGACGGCACCAACCTGCGCCTCGCCCTGTTCCCCCTCGTCGTCCTCTGGAACCCCTACACCGTCCCTCTCGCCCCCGCCGAATACGAAGTCGGCTTCGTGAAGCGCTACAACAGCGCCAAGTTCACACTGCAGGTCGAAACCGCGCCCGGTATCTGGGCAGATCGCGAAACGCGCGACCTTCGCCGCGGCGCCGTCGCCGGCGGCACCCTCGAGTCCTACATCCGTTTTCGCGTATCCACGTTGGAAATACCGGCCGGCCAGAGCTTCATCTTCACCATTCATGAGGACGACAGCGGACAGCTCTACGCCGCCGGAAGCAACCGCCTCACCAACACACTCAACCCCGGCGGACACGCCTACATGACCGGCGCCGCCATCGCCCCTGGAGAGTCCACCTTGAATTATCAGGTCGTCCCGGCGGTACCGGGTGGCGTCGTTGGCGGTGACATGGATGTGTTTCTCGGTTCCTGGCCTCAGCCGACCACCCCCGCGGCGGCCATTCCCGTGGGCTACGACCCCACCGGCAAGTTCTGGTATCAAACACTCCAACGCATCGGCTCCACTGGCGCTGGCCAAGGCACGAAGATACAGGGGCCGGCACAGCTCGGTGCCGTCACCGAGCCGGCTTTCTCACTCCGTGTGCAGGCCATGTTTTCCGGCCAGGGCACCGGCGCCGGAACCAAGCTCCGCTGGATCGCCCAATGCAATCCCCGCGCCCCCTTGGTCACGCGCCTCCCGGCCGACGTTACCCACAACCTCACCCATGCCGGCTTCGTCCTTGGAGGCGGTGTCTCCCAGTGGCTGAAATTCGTTCCCTCCGAATCCGATACCCGTGCCTCGGCCGGCCCCGGTCACGACGCCGCCCCTGCTCCGGTCGATGTCACCTTGTTCGAACTCCCCCGTCCGGGCGAGCCGCTCCTCTCTCTCGGCCAGCTCCAGCACGCCCCGCTGTCCTTCATCAGCGCCTATCCCGCCTATGCCTTCGCCAACAGCCTCGCCGATTACCGCTTCGCCGCCGACCTCCTGCATCTGAACCAGGCCGACAACATCCTCGCCACGAAGCTCCTCGCGACCCACTACGACCTCTCGTGGTTGCTTAACCACGCCCTGTGGGACCGCGCCTTTTTCTCCAGCGTGCCCGCTGGCGGCACCACTCCGGCCAACCCCCGCCACGTCCGGCTCGACGACTACGCCGGTCCCGAGTTGCAGAATCCCGAACGCGCCGCCGCCCACC
>JANJTQ010000204.1 GCA_024711005.1 Opitutaceae bacterium
AGTTGCACCGGCGGCCGGCAGCCATGCACTAACGCGCAGTGTCTTCGTCCTACCAAGTCATCGCCCGCAAGTGGCGCCCCCAAACGTTCAACGACGTCGTCGGGCAGGATCATGTGGTGCGGACGCTGCGAAACGCCATTGGCCGCAACCGAATTGCCCACGCCTACCTGTTCGTGGGCCCGCGCGGCACCGGCAAGACCTCGACCGCCCGTATTTTTGCCAAGGCTCTGAATTGCACCGACGGCCCGAACGCCGACTTCGATCCCAAGGATCCCGCCGTCCAGTCGATCACCGAAGGGACGTCGATGGACGTGATCGAGATCGACGGTGCATCGAACAACTCGGTGGATCAGATTCGCGATCTGCGCGACGACGTGCGCTACGCTCCCACGCAGGGCAAATTCAAGATCTACATCATCGACGAGGTGCACATGCTCTCCAACCAGGCGTTCAACGCCTTGCTGAAGACCCTCGAAGAGCCGCCGGAACACGTGAAGTTTGTTTTTGCGACGACCGATGTGCAGAAGGTGCTGCCGACGATCCTCTCCCGGTGTCAGCGCTTCGACCTGAAGCCGATCCCGTCCGAATTGATTGTGCAGCGTCTGCAAACCATCGCCGACGAGGAAAAAATCAACGTCACGCCCGAGGCGCTGGCTTGTATCGCCCGCATGGCCGACGGGGGTATGCGCGACGCGCAGTCGATTTTCGATCAGATGATTTCGTTTTGCGGAACGGAGATTTCCGAGCCTGACGTGCTCGATGTCTACGGTCTGGTTTCGGGCGAAAAAATCACCGCGCTTGCCGGCGCGGTCGCCGCGGGCAATCACCAGCAAATCATCGCCATCGTGGACGAGTGCGATGCCAGCGGTCGCGACCTCGTGCGGTTGCTCACCGATTTGCAGGCGTTGGTGCGGCAAGCGTTGCTTGACGCCATTGCCAAGGGCGGCCGCAGCGAACAGCTCGGCGGCGTGTCGATGACCACCGAGCAACTCACCCGTCTGCTGGATGGCCTGCGCGAAGGCGAGGGCGGCGTGAAGCTGGGTCTCGCCGAAAAGATCAATTTTGAAGTGACGCTGTTGAAGGCGGTCGAGGCCAGCCGTGCGCGGGCGATCGATTCACTCATCAAGGAACTCGCCGCCTTGGCGGAAGAGGCTCCGGCGGCGGAGGCGGACCGCGAAAAAAAAAAGGACTGATTGACCGGTTGGAGTCGCGACTGGTGCTCGCGATTGACGCGGCCAAGTCGGCTCAGCCGATGATCGTTGGTACCGACGCGGATGATCACGATCCGGATGCTCCGGACGAAGAGGCCGGGTTGGTCGAACAAGTGAGCAGTCCCGGCGTCGGGGACGCGGGTTCGGGTACGGGTGGGCAGCCGTTCGATGACGACGGTCCGGTCTGGCCGGACGAATCCGCGGAATCCGCCATGCGAGCCGAGGTGGCGGAGCGCGGAGAGACGTTGTCCTCGCGCGCGGCCCGTGAAGCGGCAGAGGCGGCGGCCGAAGAAGCGGCGGAGAAACAAAACCTTCCTCCGCTTGATGACCTCATCGAGCGAATCTCTCCCGATGTGCGCGAGACGCTGGAGGATTTGTTTCGCGCCAAGTTTGTGAAGGTCGTGCGCGCGCCAAAGAAGTCGTTGAAAGGGCAGGGGTGATCGTCGGTGCCGCCCGCACGGTCTACCGATGATTATTCGGTCCAGGTCGGACCGATCTTGGAACGGCCGACAAGGTCGAGCAGGTAGAAGTAGCTTTGAATCGTTCCGTGATCGAAAGGTGCGAGCAAGGCGACCGGGGCGCGCCGATAAAGACCTTCGTGCACGCCTTCAAACGCATCGAGGCGTGAGAGCGCGTTGGCGTCCACGGACCATACTTCGCCGGTGACGCCGGAGGTGTCGGACGGATCGGTAACCATTCCGGGGTAGTCACCGAGATCGTAAAGCCGGTAACCCGGGGCGGTTCGGCCCTCGCCGATATAGGTCTGGCCGGCGAGCTGGCGGTGGTTTTTGCAGCCGCGCTTGAGGGTGCCGTACACGAAAATGCGGGTCATGACGCGAGTGCGGGTGTGCAGCGCCCTTGTCGGGTCAGGCGGCGGGTTCGCCGATCTCGATCACGATGGCGGTGGCGTTGTCCCGGCCGGAACTTTCGACAGCCTCTTCGACGAGGCGGCGTGCGGGATCCCGCTTGGCGGATTCGGCGTCCGGGGTGCGAATGAGTTCCTCGATTTGGCGGTCCCAGAGACCGTCGGTCAGGCCGTCGGAGCAGATGACAAACCGGTCGCCGGGACGATAACCCACCGCCCCCAAGTGGGGATCCACAAATTGATGCCCCGCACCCAAGGCTTGTTGCAGGGCATTGCGTCGCGGGTGAGTGCGGGCCTCGCGTTCGTTGATCTGACCGGAGCGGCGAAGCCACCCGACGTGGCTATGATCGTGGGTGATCTGGGTGAACCCCCCGTCTTTGGGGAGATAGTAGATCCGGCTGTCTCCGATGTGGCCGAAATACATCCATTCCGGCGAGAACCAACACAGGCTGAGAGTCGCCCCCATCCCCGCGCAGTCCTCATAAGAGTAGCCCAGTTTCAACAACTCGTTGTGAATGGAACTGAACAGTTCCGACAACAGATCGGAGAAGCCGCTGGC
>JANJTQ010000309.1 GCA_024711005.1 Opitutaceae bacterium
CCCAACCGACCCGACGAGGTCGTCGGGTCTCCATCTCGGACGTCGGGTGCAGACTTAACGGAGTAGTGGCAAAGCTCCGCACTACGTCGGATTAGAGTGCGACCGGCTTGCCGGTGGCGGCGGATTTATAGGCGCCGTCGATGACCTTCATCAGCGACAAGGCCTGGTCGGGCGTGTTGAGCGGTTTCTCAGTGCCGTCGAGCACGCGGATGAAGTTGATGGCCGAGCGCACTCGCCCCATCGGCTCGTCGGCGGGGACGATGATGTCGCGGTTCACGTGGCGGCCATTTTCGACGCCGTAGAGCTGGCAGGCGTCGATCGCGGTTGCGTCGAGTCCGTCGATGCCGAAGAGGCGGCGAACCAGTCCGCCGGCCTTGGTGCCCTGGAAGGTCACGGAGACTTCCTCGCGCTGGTTCAGTTCGGCCCAGGAGACCTGGAACGAAAGCGCCTGGCCGGTCTTGAACGTCACGAAGCCGTGCGCGGCGGCCTCGACGTCGGTCTTGCCCTTGGCGACGTCCGGGATGCCCCACGGGCCCTTGAAGGCATGGTTGTTGATATGGTCGTTGTAGGTGCGGGCGAGGATGTGCGCCGGCTCGGGATAGCCCATGAAATACATGCCGAGATCGATCATGTGCAGGAGGTCGATCAACGGACCGCCGCCGGAGAGCGCCTTGGTGGTGAACCAACCGCCGAAGCCGGGGATGCCGGCTCGGCGAATCCACTTGGCCTGACAGGTGTTGATGGTGCCGACGGCGCCCTGCCGGATGTAGTCCATCATGGCGTAGCTCTCGGGGCGGGCGCGGTTGTTGAAGTTAAACATCAACGTGCGCTTCGCCTTGGCCGCGGCGGTCTTCAACTGGAGCATCTCGCGGGCGTTGAGCGCGGGGGGCTTTTCGCAGAAGACGTGTTTGCCGGCCTTGAGCGCCTGGAGGGCGAGGGGGGCGTGGAATTTGTTGGGGACGATGATGGAGACGGCGTCGAGCTCGGGCACGGCGCGCAACATCTCGGTGACATCGCCGAAGAAGCGCGGGATGCCGTGTTTGGCGGCGGCCTTTTCGGCGGCGACTTTATTGACGTCGGCGAGGGCGACGATTTCGGCTCCGGCCTGGCGGAAACCGGTGGCGTGATAGGCGGCCATGCCGCCCGCGCCGATGATGGCGATTTTGATGCTCATGAAGGAGGGGAGGGGAGACGGAGTTTTAGCCCACGAAACACACGAAATGACACGGAACCGGAATGGGAATCCGGGAAGGTTTTATTTCGTGTCTTTTCGTGTGTTTCGTGGGCAACAAGGTTTGAAGGATTACTGGTTTTTCTTGTCGAAGGCGGCGTCGAAGGCGACGTCGCTCGGGGGGAAGTCGAGATTGCGAACGAAGGCGGAGGCTTCGGTGGCTCCATGAACGCGATCCATGCGGATGTCCTCCCATTCGACGGAGAGCGGGCCGCGATAGCCGGTGTCGTTGAGCGCGACGATGATTTCCTCGAAATCGATGTCGCCATGGCCGAGCGAACGGAAATCCCAGTAACGACGAGCGTCGCCGAAATTGGTGTGTCCGCCGAAGACGCCGACGTCGCCGTTTCCGTGGCCCCACCAGACGTCCTTCATGTGGGCGTGGTAAATGCGGCCGGCGAATTCGCGAATGAACTTCACGTAGTCGACACCCTGATACGCGAGGTGGGACGGGTCGTAGTTGAAGCCGAAGCGCTTGTGGCCCTTGACCGCCTCGATGGCACGGCGGGCGGAAGCGATGTCGAAGGCGATCTCGGTGGGATGGACCTCCAGGGCGAAGTTCACGTTGGCTTTTTCGAAGGCCTCGAGGATGGGGCCGAAGCGTTTGCCGAAGTCGGCAAAGCCGGCGTCCCAGTAGGCCTGCGAGGTCGGGGGAAACGCGTAGATCGAGTGCCAGATGGAGGAGCCGGTGAAGCCATTGACGACGGCGGGGAAGTCGTCGCGGCCCTTGCGACCGGGTTTGGCATCGAAGAAGACGCGGGCGGCCTTGGCGGCGAGGGCGAGTTTTTTGGCCGCGCGTTTGCGAACGCCCTCGGGATCGCCGTTGCCCCAGACGTCGGGCGGGAGGATGGATTTATGGCGCTCGTCGATGAGGTCGCACACGGCCTGGCCGACGAGATGGCTGGAGATGGCGAAGGAGGCGAGGCCATGGTCGCTTAGGAGCTCCCATTTTTGACGGACGTATTTTTTGTTGGATACGGCGGCGTCGACATCGAAGTGGTCGCCCCAGCAGGCGAGTTCGAGGCCGTCGTAGCCCATTTTTTTCGCGAGAGGGGCGAGCTTTTCTAGCGGGAGGTCGGCCCACTGGCCGGTGAACAAGGTGACGGGTCTAGGCATAGGATTGAGGTTGGGCGAACGGAGGAACGCGTTTCGCCGGTTGGGGAAAGTTGTTATGCTTCACGCGAACAAAAGCCTGTCGCAAGCGATATGTGGGGCCGCGCCGGGATTCGCGATATCAACAAAGAGTAGGAAAAAGGCGTTCGATAGGAAGAAGCCCGCCGTATCCGCGTGGTAGGATCAGAATGCGAGGCCGCCTGTCTGTCCCGCACGACCGTTTTCATTTCCACCATGCTCACGAATGGCCTCATCAAGGCTTGGGAAAACCCCGAGCTCACCTCGCTCAACAAGCTGGCCTCCCGTGCCACGTTTTACGGCTATCCCACAAAGAAGCAGGCCATCGCCGCCAACCGGGATAACTCCGTTCGTTTTCTCAGCCTCAATGGCGAGTGGCAGGTCCGTATCGCACCGAACCCCGATGAGGCCCGGCGCTTCGTCGAGGAGCATGTCGCCCGCGGGCCCGGATCCGCCGCCCTTGCCGGTTGGAGCGCGGTCACGGTCCCCGGGAGCCTCGAAGTGCAGGGCCATGGAAAACCTCACTACACGAATGTGGTAATGCCCTTTCGTGAGGAACCCCCGCACGTGCCTGCGGCCAATCCATCCGCGATTTATCGGAAGATCTTCACGACGCCCGCCGCATGGAAAAATCAACGTGTGGTTCTCCATTTTGGAGGAGCCGACAGTGTCCTCGCCGTCTACCTCAACGGCACCGCCGTTGGTCTGAGCAAGGACTCCCGTCTGCCCGCCGAGTTCGAGATCACCTCCGTGCTTCGTTCGTCCAACCAAGATAACGAACTCGTCGTGGTCGTCATCAAGTGGTCAGACGCCACCTTCATCGAGGATCAAGACATGTGGTGGCTCTCCGGTCTGCATCGAGAGGTGTTCGTTTACGCCACTCCGCTCACCCATCTGGCCGACATCCATGCGATTCCCACGCTGCACGAAGGAAACGGTTCCGCCTTTCTCCGGCTCGATGTCCGCCCGGGTTATGCCGGCGGGCTCCATGAAAAGGCGGTTGTGACCTTCCAGCTCATCGATCCTTCCGGCCGGCCGGTATTCGGAAAACCACTTCGGAAAAACGTCACGTCCGCCCGGCATGCCTGGAACGTGACCCGGCATGTCGCCCGCTTCGAAAAGGATGTCCCGCGGGCACGTCTTCGCCCGTGGTCGCACGAGGATCCCGCGCTTTATACCGCGCTGGTCAGCCTGAAGTCCCCGCACGGCGAAGAGCACACGACCGTTCGCATCGGTTTTCGGCGCATCGAAGTCACTGGCCGCAATCTGCTCATCAACGGATGTCGCGTGCTCATCAAGGGAGTCAATCGCCATGATCATCACCCCGACTTCGGCAAGGCCGTCCCTTACGAAACACTGCTGCGCGACGTCACGTTGATGAAACAATATAACTTCAATGCCGTCCGCACGTCCCACTATCCCAACGATCCACGCTGGCTCGACCTCTGCGATGAGCACGGCCTCTACGTCATCGATGAGGCCAACATCGAAGCGCACGATTTCTACAATCAACTCTGCCACGATCCGCGCTACGCCACCGCCTGGCTCGACCGCTCGATGCGCATGGTGATCCGGGACAAAAACCACCCCTCGATCATCGGCTGGTCCCTCGGCAACGAGTCCGGGTACGGCCCCGGCCATGATGCCGCCTCCGGCTGGATTCGTGCCTATGATTCCACGCGTTTTCTTCATTACGAAGGCGCCATCTCCAGTCATGCGGGCTCCTATTACACCCACGGTTCCGCGGCCACGGACATCATCTGCCCGATGTATCCGTCGTTCGCCGAGCTTGCCGATTGGAGCGACCTCGTCACGGCCCATCACCGGCCCGGGAGTCACGAAACGCCTTGGATCGACGCACCCACGGCCGCGGCGATCGATAAACAAATCGCCCGTTACCGCGCGGGTTATCCTGCGCATGCACCGTTGCCCCGGCGGCCGCTTCATCCGCTGCAGCGACCGGTCATTCTTTGCGAATACTCGCACGCGATGGGAAATTCCAACGGTTCGCTCCGGGACTACTTCCATCTCTTCAAGACCAAGCCCGGTCTCCAAGGCGGTTTCATCTGGGAGTGGATGGACCACGGCCTCCGCCAAAAAACCGCCGACGGCCGCGAGTTTTTCGCCTACGGCGGCGACTTCGGCGACACGCCCAACGACGCCAACTTCGTTTGCGACGGACTCGTATCGTCCGATCGGATACCTCACCCGGCGATGTGGGAGTTCAAGCACCTCGCACAGCCTGTCGTCGTCGAACTCGTTGCGCACAATCCGGCGACAGGATCGACGCGTCTGCGCATTCGCAACGAACAGGACTTTACGACACTCCGTTGGCTCGCCGGGTCGTGGGAACTCCTCCTCGACGGAACACTCGCGAAAAAGGGAAAACTCCCGTCGCTCCGCCTCTCTCCTGGAGCGTCAAAAGAGATCGTCCTCCGCGTCGGCAAATTTCCCGCCTCCTCCGAGGCGCACCTCAACATCCGGTTCACCACCCGCGTCGACACCTCGTGGGCCAAACGTGGCCACGAGATCGCCTGGAGCCAGCTGGCGCTGACGTCCGCGCCCGTCTCGAGCTCCGCACCCCGCGTCCCGCGCGCTGGCGCCCGCGGTCATGCACGTCCATCGGGGGTCCACGCTCCCGTCCACGTCGGGAAAACCGCCGCCGGGATTGTCCTCCGCGCAGGCAACATCGCGGCGACGTTCGACCGCGCCACGAGCACGCTTGCGTCGTTGCGTCTCGATGATGTCGAGGTCCTCGCGCGTGCTCCGCTTGTCGAACTGAATCGAGGCGCGATTGACAATGACGGGCTCAAGCTTTGGAGCGGCCAAGGCTACAAGACGCTCGGCCTCTGGCGCAAACTCGGCTTGATCGAGAAGCCGATTCAACATCGCCCCAAGGCGTTTCGTTGCCGTGCGCTTCCCGATGGTTCCGTAACCGTCACACTCGTGCACAACGCTTCCGGCCGGGCTCGCTGGACGGATTGCGCCCACACCCACCGCTACACCCTTGCGCCGGAAGGCACGCTGACGGTTGACAACGACATTGTGTTCTCCGGTCCCGACATGACCGACCTGCCTCGCGCCGGCGTGCGGCTTGATCTCGTCGCGGGCTACGAACGGTTCGCCTACTTCGGGCGCGGACCCTGGGAGAACTACAATGATCGAAAGGATTCCGCCTTGGTGGGTGTCTACGCGGACACCTTAAGTGGCGGATATGTCGATTATGTGGTGCCGCAGGAACACGGCCACCACACCGACGTTCGCTGGCTCGAGCTCTCCGCCACCGCCAAGCGCAGCCGCCTTCCGGCTGTACGCATCGAGGCCGACCCGCTGTTCGAATTCAATGCCACGCATTACACGGCCGAGGATCTCTACGCCGCGAAACATACTCACGAACTGGTGCCGCGCGCCGAGACCATCCTCTATCTGGACGCCGCCCACCGCGGTCTCGGCACGAAGAGCTGCGGCCCGGACACGTTGGACCGCCATCGCGTCACGGCGAAGCGTTACCGGCTCCGATATGTGCTGATGACGGCAAAGCCGACGGATGCCCGGTGATCGGGGAGAAGTGCCCATAAATCAATAGAGGGTAATAAAAACGCTTCCTGGCGGAAGAAATGAACCCGGCTCCGTGTTACACTGGAACCGCCCTCGCTCACTTTCGCAGGAATTTTATCGTCATGCTTCAGAATCCGTCTCATCCCGCCATTAACATCATTCCCCGGCCGGCGTCGCTGATCTTGGTTCCCGGAGAATGTAGTGTGCTTTCAACTACGGTGATTCAGTCGCATTCGGCGTTCACCCAGGAGGCGGTGTTCCTTGCCACGCGACTGCGACTGGCCACCGGGTGGGAGGTTCCGATTACCGGGACCGATTCGTTTCCACAGGCGACGACCGCTTTTCCGTCCGCGCTGGTTCCCACCGACCATGAACGGAGCCGGACGAGCGACCGGTTCGTGATAAAAATAACGCTCGCCGACGTCGACGGGGAGGGTGGGGCGCTGGGCGAGGAGGACTACGAGCTGACCACGACCTCGTTTCGTGTGGAAATAACGGCCAAAGCGGCGGCCGGAGTGTTCCATGGTATTCAGACTCTGCTTCAGCTCTTTCCTCCTGCGATTTTCAGCCATTGCGCGCGTATCGATGTGGCGTGGAAGCTTCCCAAGGTGACGGTCCGGGATCGTCCGCGTTTTGGCTGGCGAGGGGCCATGCTGGATTGCGCCCGGCATTTTTTCCCCGTGTCCGACGTGAAGGCATTCATCGACCTGCTCGCTTTGCACAAACTGAACGTTTTCCACTGGCACTTGACGGATGACCAAGGCTGGCGTGTGGAGATCAAAAAGTATCCGCGGCTCACCGAAATTGGCGCCTGGCGCAAAGAGACGATGCGTGGTCATTCGTCCGCCCGGCTCGGCGGCGACGGGATTCCTCATGGTGGTTTTTATACGCAGGACGAAGTGCGCGAGATCGTCGCCTACGCGACCGCCCGTCACATCACCATCGTTCCGGAGATCGACATGCCCGGACACTCCCGGGCAGCCATTGCGGCCTATCCGCATTTGGGCAGCAGCGATACTCCGGTCGACGTATGGACCGAGTGGGGCGTCACCGACGCGATCCTCAATCCCGGGCCGGAAACGATCCGGTTTTGCGAGGACGTGTTGACCGAGATCATGGCGCTCTTTCCCGGAAAGTTCATCCACATCGGCGGAGACGAGGCCATGAAAACGCAATGGGTCGCCAACCCGAAGATCGGCCAATTCATGGGTGAGGTCGGTGCAAAGACTCCGGAGGAACTGCAGCGCTGGTTTATCCTTCGGATAAATGAGTTCCTTGTTCGGAATGGGCGGAGATTGGTGGGCTGGGATGAGATTCTTGAAGGCGGACCGGTGCCGGACGCCACGATCATGGGGTGGCGGGGATGGCTGAATGCGGGAGTCAAGGCGGCGCAATCCGGGCATGACGTTGTCATGACGCCGAGCTCGTTCACCTATTTGAACCACTACCAAAGCGAAGACATCGAAAACGAACCGATCTCGATCGGCGGTCGTTTTATCTCGCTGGAGATGGCCTATACCTACGAGCCGGTGGCGGCCGAGCTGACCGATGAGCAAGCGGCGCGTGTCATCGGGATTCAGGCGTCGCTATGGACTGAATACATCGGTGACCGGATGCTGCTCGAAAGATCGGAAGAGCACA
>JANJTQ010000021.1 GCA_024711005.1 Opitutaceae bacterium
TCCGGCTACTTCGTTGAGGAAGGTGTGGGCCAAGCCTGCTGATTTTTGCTTATACCAATCGCGAGCAGCGACCAAGTCTGTTTCTGCGCTGGGTCGGATCAGCAGAAGCCACCTCATTCGCGATGACGCAATCGGGCTTCCACCTCGGACCAAGGGGCAGCGGCGTCCAGATTTTTCTCATAAGCCGCCTGCTCTTCGCGAAGGAGCGCTTGCGCGTGTTCGCTTGGCGCGGAGGCTTCTTCCAGGTTACCCCGTATTTTTCAGCTTTGCTTTTAGGTACGGGGCGGTGGGGCTCGACTTGAGTTTTAACAGGCCGGGGAGGGCTCCTTGATACAGGAGTTCGCCGCCTTGGGGGCCGCCGACGGGGCCTAGTTCGATGATGTAGTCGGCTTCGGCCAGTAGGTCCAGGTGGTGCTCAATCACTACGACTGTGTGGCCTTGGTCGACGAGGGAGTGGAGGACTTTGATGAGTTTCTCGCAGTCGCTGAGGTGCAGGCCGATCGTGGGCTCTTCGAGGAGGTAGAGGTTTTTGATCGCGATGCCGCGGCTGCGTTCTTTGTAGCTTTGCAGGCCGTGAGCCAGCTCGGTCACGAGCTTGAGTCGTTGGGCTTCGCCGCCGGAGAGGGTCGGGGAGCTTTGGCCGAGGGTGAGGTAGCCGAGTCCGCAGTCGATCATGAGCTGGCAGACTTGTGAGAGCTGCGAATGAAAGTCGAAGAACGTGGCCGCTTCTTCGAACGTGAGCTGGAGAACCTGGCCGATGTTTTTTCCCTTCCACGTGATGTCGGCGAGTTCGGGGCCGTAACGCGTGCCGCGACAATCGTCGCAGGGCAGGTAGGTGTCGGGCATGAAGGCCATCTCGAGTTTGATGCGTCCGCCACCGGCGCAGGTTTCGCAGCGCCCGCCGGCGGTGTTGAACGAGAAGCGTCCGGCGGAGTAACCGCGCATTTTTGACTCGGGAAGCGAGGCGAAGAATTGGCGGATCAGGTCGAAGATGCCGAGGTAGGTCGCGGGCGTCGAGCGCGGGGTTTTTCCGATGGGGGATTGGTCGACCTCGATGACGGATTTGAAGGCGTCGGCGTGGGTGAGGAGGTTGAAGGGGACACTCGGGGCGCGAGCAAGCTCGCGGCCTACATCGGAGGACTCGCAGGCGAAGCCGGTGGCTTTGACGAACTCCTTGCCGGTGAGTTTGGACTTTTTGGCTTTGATCGCGTGGGTGACTGCCGGGTGGAGGACGTCGCGGAAGAGCGTGGATTTGCCGGCACCGCTCGGACCGGCAACCATGATGAGGCGACCGAGCGGAAGACGGAGGTCGAAGTTTTTGAGATTGCGGAACTGGACGCCGGTGAGGGTGAGCCAAGCATCGCGAGCAAGCTCGCTCCCACTTACGGAGCGGTAGGAACCGCGCGACGGATGGGTGATGCCTTTGGCCAGGAAGAGGCCGGTGAGGGATTTGTCGCTGGCTTTGATTTCGGCGGGCGTGCCGTGGGCGAGGAGTTCGCCGCCGTGGATGCCGGCGGCGGGGCCGAGGTCGATGATGGTGTCGGCGCGTTCCATCAGCTCGTCGTCGTGCTCGACCACCAGGAGAGTGTTTCCTTTGTCGCGCAGCGAGAGGAGCGTCTCGATAAGGCGGTCGTTGTCGCGGGCGTGGAGTCCGATGGACGGTTCGTCGAGGACGTAGAGCACGCCGGCGAGATTGGTGCCGAGCTGCGCGGCGAGGCGGATGCGTTGGGCTTCGCCGCCGGAGAGCGTGTCGGTGGGGCGGTCGAGCGAAAGATAGCCGAGACCGACGTGGTCGAGGAATTTGAGTCGTTCCTGGATTTGCGGAACGATGTCCTGGGTGATGAGCGTGCCGCGTTCGTCGAGCTTGAGCGCGCCCAAGCAGGCGATGAGTTGGGCGGGCGTGCTGGCGAGGAGCTCGGGGAGGGAAACTGAAGAGACCTGGGACTTGAGACCTGAGACTTGAAGGAAGGAAGCGGAGGCTCGTGGCTTGGCTTCAGGTTTCAGGTTTCTTGCTTTCAGGTTTTTCGGGTCGAGATGCAGGCGGACGGCGCGGGCGATGCGGTTGAGGCGCTGGCCGTGGCACTCGGGGCAGGGCGTGCCGGTGTCGGCCACGTCATCGCCGGATTCGATGCCGAACTCGCGCAGACGGGCGGCGGGATCGTCTTTGTCGTCCTCGTCGGGTTCGAGCATCCACGGGAAGACGCGTCCGTGTCCGCGACAGGTAGGGCACCAGCCGCGCGGGGAATTGTGGGAGAACTGTTTCGGGTCGAGTTCGGGGAAGGATTCGCCGGTTTCGATGTCGGTGCGCGTGGTGGAAAACCACGACAGGATGTCGCCGTTGGGCAGGGCGATGAAGCAGGAGCCTTTGCCCAGACGAAGGGCGGTTTCGAGCGCGGCGTGAGGCGTTTTCGGAGCGCCCGCCAGCGGTCGGCCCACGAGGTCGGCGACGACCACCTCGACGTCGTGTTCGGAGTAACGGTCGAGTTTTTGGAATGTATCCACGCGAAGGAGACGTCCGTCGGCGCGCATGAGCTCGTAGCCGTGGTCCTCGATCCAGGTGGCGATTGGCTGGTGGTGGCCCTTGCGTCCGCGGACGAGCGGGGCGCAGAGGTACAGGTGTTTCGCTTTTTTCGCCTTGGGCGAGGCGAGGACGGACGCGAGGAGTTTTTTGAGCTGGCCGGGGGTGAGCGGCTGGACGGGTTTTCCGGTGTCGGGGTGATGCTGGACGCCGAGGCGGGCGTAGAGGAGGCGCAGGTATTGGGCGACCTCGGTGATGGTGGCGACGGTGGACTTGCGGGAGCCGCGGGTGACGCGTTGCTCGATGGCGACGGTGGGCGGAATGCCGGTGAGCCGGTCGATGGCGGGACGTGGGAGCTGTTCGACGAACTGGCGCGCGTAGGGCGACATCGACTCCATAAAACGCCGCTGGCCCTCGGCGAACACGATGTCGAACGCGAGGGTGCTTTTGCCGGAGCCGGAGACGCCGGTGACAACTGTGAGTTCGCGGTGGGCGATGGTGAGCGAGATGTTTTTGAGGTTGTTCTCGCGGGCGCCGGTGAGGGAAAGGACTGAAGGGCTGAAAGGCCGAGGGGCCGAAGGGGCGGCTTTCGCCGGTTTTTTCTTTCCGTAGCGAGCTTGTTCTTCGGCGGCGAGAGGGTGGTTTTCGGACCACTCGCTCACGCTCGTGGCTACGCCGGAACGGAGGGCTTCGCGGAGGAAGGGGGAGGTGGCGGTGGTGGCGCGGGCGACGTCTTCGGGCGGGCCTTCGGCGATAATTTGGCCGCCGTCGGAACCGGCTTCGGGGCCGACTTCGATCAGCCAGTCGGCGGATTTGAGGACATCGAGGTTGTGCTCGATCACGATCACGCTGTGTCCGCGATCGACGAGGGCCTGGAGGACGGCGATGAGGCGTTTGACATCGTGGCGGTGCAGTCCGGTGGTGGGCTCGTCCAACAGGAGCAGGGCTCCGGAGGACGGAGCGTCAGCAAGCTGACGGCCTACGGGGGCGGAGGAAGAGTAACCTATTGGGTTACTTTGTCCGGTGAAGCCGCCGAGGTATTTGACGAGCTTCAGGCGTTGGGATTCGCCGCCGCTGAGGGTGTTGAGCGGCTGGCCGAGCGTGAGGTAGCCGAGGCCGACGGCTTCGAGGCTGACGAGACGGCTGCGGATCGAGGCGTGGTTTTCGAAAAGGGCGAGCGAGTCGTTGATGCTGGTCGCGAGAAGATCGGAGACGGAGAGACCGTTCCAGCGAATGGCGAGGACTTCGGGCTTGAACCGTTTGCTGTCGCAGATCGGGCAGGGGACGAAGACGTCGGAGAGGAACTGCATCTCGACGCGTTCGTAGCCGAGACCCATGCAGTGATCGCAGCGTCCGTCGCCACTGTTGAACGAGAACGAAGAGGCGCTGAAACCGGCTTCTTTGGCGGCGGGTTCGCGGGCGTAGAGTTCGCGAATGAGATCCCAGGCTTCGGTGTAGAGCGCGGCGTTGGAGCGCGGCGTGCGGGAGAGCGGCGATTGGTCGACGAGAACGATTTCGGAGAACGCTTCGTCTCCGGTGATCGAGGCGATTATCGCGGGATCGTCGGTGAGTTGGAGACGCTTCGAGAGCAGGCCTTGGTGGATGACGTTGTCGAGGAGCGTGGATTTGCCGGAGCCGGAGACGCCGGACAGAGCCACCAGCCGACGGAGAGGAATTCGGAGAGTGACGTTGTGGAGGTTGTGTTTGGTCGCGTTCGAGAATGTGAGCCTGGGGACGGAGTCGGAATCGCGAGCAAGTGGCGGACTGTCGCTTGCGCTCGAAACGCTCCCACGTCGATCCACGGGACGGCGAGTCGGAGGGACTTCGATGTGTTCGCGGCCGGAGAGGTAGCGGCCGGTGATGGCGTTGGAGGTGAGGAGGGCGGGGAGTTCGCCTTGGAAAACGATGTGTCCGCCACGGGCGCCGGGCTCGGGGCCGACTTCGATGAGGTGGTCGGCGGCGCGGATCATGGCTTCGTCGTGCTCGACCACGACGACCGTGTTGCCGGCATCGGTGAGCGTGCGGATGATCG
>JANJTQ010000024.1 GCA_024711005.1 Opitutaceae bacterium
CCGGTGACAGTCCGGGACGCGGTAGACCATCACGGCCGTATAGCTCGGGTGGTCGAGGTAGAGGATATCGTAGCCGATTGCCCCCTTGAAGGACGGCAGCGGGTTGATGGATAGCTCCTCGATGCGTCGTGCCCTATCGGCAAGCAGTGCGGGAGGGAGGTTGTTGTTGTCGATAGCAGCGTAGAACTGCGCGTTGGTGTGGGGGGCGGTTTTTGTATTCATTATTTGGATATGGTTAAATTTGGGCAAAGCAGTAGCTATGGGTTGAAAAACAGTGGGTTTTTAGCGGCCTTCGGCGGGGTTGAAGGTGCGGAGGTCCATGGTGCGGGAGCCCTTAAGCTTCAGCGTCCAGCGCGGCGCGGTGGGATGTAACCACTCGGTCACAACCATGCCCGGCAGTTCTTTGCATTCGTAGGTTCGGAAGAATGAGTCCACTGGCGGCACGTCGCCGGTGGAGAGAACGCCGGCCAAGTGGAAGTCTAGCCGGTAGGGAGTGCCCGGAGCACTGTTCGCGATTTGAACCTTCATTTCGTAAATGCACGCTTTGATTGCCAGACGGTCCTTGAGCCAAAAGCCCTCGGTGGCGCGAGCGGCCGGGAAATCGACAAAGCAGAGGCTGAGGTTGCCTTTCTCGTCGGCGGTAATCACGAACGCTTCCCGGCCCTTTTTATCTGTCATTTTCTTGCAGCCGTAGGCGACGATGTCGGGTGCCTTGATGTCCTGGCGCATGATGATCCGGTGGTCGTTTTTGGTGAAGACGACATCAACCTCGGTGACACCGGGGGGCAGGTTGCCGGCATGTTTACTTTGAACGCGTTTCAGGAATTCGTCTTTGAGGGACTGAAAAGCCGGAGGCAGGTTGTCGTTATCGAGAACCGCAGGAACGGGCACGTTTTTGAGTAGGGGGTGGCTTTTTTTATTGGTATTCATAATTTGGATACAAAAGAGGGCGAAGCAGTAGCTATGGGTTGAAGGGAAGGGGACGCGGTTTAGGCGCGGTTGGTGGGGGTGGGGCGGGAGCCGTGCCTCACTTCGAATGAGTGAGGAGGTGAGCCATGCGGCCCCAGGGCGAATCGACAAACCAGGAGGTATCGCCTTCGCCGACTTCGCGAACCGTCCACATTTTCGTGGCAGGGCTCACAAAGGTCTTGAGGCGGTCGAGCTTGGAAGCCGGCGACACGTCCTCAGAAAGATGGTAATGGAAGCCCGAATTGCTCAGATCGCGCTTGAATGCGGCGAGCGACTTATGGGCGTAGCCGGTGCCCTCGTGGGCGGCGCGCATAGCGACGGTGGGCTTTTCGCTGCCGTGGGGGTAAAGGACGAAGCCGAGGCACAGTTTACCCTTTTCGCGGTAGAGGCAGATGAAGGCCTCATCGAAAGGGTCTTCCTCGGTCGTGGTGTCGTCCCAGCCGTCGATACGCTCGATGGAATAGGCGACGACTTCGTGGATCTGGAGCGGGCGCGACCGGAGGTCGGAGTTAGCGGCAGGGATGCCATGCAGGTTCGGAATGCGGTAGTATGATGGTGTCATGGGAGGAATGCAGTGGATGCTTGGAAACTGACCAAGCCGTTGGACTTAACTTTCACTGCTTCCCACGACGTCTACCGGAAAGACCCAGAAGGCCTCCTGCGTTCCGACGTTGATGTGGCGATGCGGGCTGGACGAGAAACGAATTTTCAGGAAATGCAATAGGTTTTTGCCTGAAATCTTTAGATTTAGCGTAATACGCTAAAAAAGAACGAATTAAAATTCTGGGAATTTCTGTTTTTATGGCTGGAAAGCCGTTGTATCTGGTAAATGAATACGAATTCAGCCGATTTTATGGGGCGGAATCGAGGGCTGATGCGCGGAGTGCATGAGTAGGGCTGGGGCTACCGCTGAGGCGAAGTGCAAGGTATGCGTCCGTTAGGGGACCCGATTCCCAGTCGGGCGGTAGTAGGGTATGGTGGGCGGCATGGAAGCGAACACCACCACCGAGCTGGTTGATGACCGGCGCAAGAGCGACACCCGAGGGCGTCACATTGCCGGGCCGGAGCGCCGGGCCGAGATTGTCGCCGGATACGCTGCGAGCGGATTGACGCAAAAAGCTTATGCCCGGCGCGAAGGCGTCAACTACCACACCCTCGTGGCTTGGTTGGGGCAGAGTCGCCGGCCCGCCGCGCCGCGGGTCGCGGCTCCAGCGGCCGAAGCGAGCGCGCCCCGTTTTGCCCAGCTGACCTGGCCGCCTGCCGCAGCCCCGTCTCGGCTGGAGGTGGTGTTGCCGGACGGCGTCACGGTGCGCGGCGACGATGCAGCCGCGATGTTGGTTTTATTGCGCGCGCTCGCGCCGGGCCTGTCGTGCTGAGCTTTCCGGCCAACTTCAAAATCTATCTGGCGCTCGAGCCGGTCGACATGCGCAAGCAGTTTAATGGTCCTAACTCCGATATCAGAGTTAAGGCCGTTATCCCGACATGCCGATAACTCCGACATGCCGAGTAGACCAGTTCTGCTTTCGTCGGAGGCGAAGCAGTCGTTGTCGGGATAATCAGCACGCGCTTCGATGAGCAGCCTTGAGGTGCTTTCATTGGCGCATTATCGTCGGAAGTATGCGGAGTTATGCACCAGGCTCGCACGCTTCGCTCCGCCGATGATTTTCGGCTTATCGACGAGTTTGTCGCCGCCATGCGGCGCGGCCACTATGCGCCGAAGACGATTGCGCGTTATCGATGCTGTCTCATCCAGACGGCGCGGTCGTTGAAGCGGGGCCTTGGCGCATTACACCGAGAGGACGTGCCGATTGTTACCCGGCGCGTATTCGGACGCACGACGTGCGCGCGGCGGATGGCGCGCGTCACACTGCATACGTGGCTCAAGTTTGTCGGCCGCTTTGAGCCCTGTGGTCATCTCGCACCGTGGCAAACGTGGCTCGACGACTATGCCGGATTCATGGAGGCGGATCGTGGGTTGTCCTCTATCACCCGTTATCAATACCTGCGTGTGGCACGGCGTTATCTGCGATGGCAGTTTCGCGCGAAGCCGGCGGTTTGGCGGCGAGTGCGGTGTGCCGACATCTGGCGTTACGCGGCTAAGCTTCGGCGTGACGGATATAGCCCACGGTCGCTCAACGGCGAGCTGTGCATCTTGCGGCAGTTTTTGCGCTTCGTCCACTTGCGCGGCCGTTGTTCGCCGCTGCTGGCCGATGTCGTGCCGACGTTCTCGGAGCGAGGACGCTCACCGCGCTGCGATGTGGCGAGCGAGGAAGAGCGTCGGCGCTTGCTCGCTTCGTTCGATCACCGCACAGCCGTAGGCCGTCGTGACCGGGCCATGGCGGTGTGCATGGCGGAACTCGGGTTGCGCCGTGTCGAGGTCGTGCGGCTTCGGTTGAGCAGTATCGATTGGGAACGCGCATCGATCACGGTGCCGGCCGCCAAGGGCGGGCGCGGCAGAGTGCTGCCGCTCCCGTCGCACGTGGCGTCGGCCCTTCGCGATTACATGCAAATTCGGCCGCGGACCGACCACGACTTTCTCTTCGTCGGCATCGGCACACTCGCCGGGCGCGCGGTCACCACAGCCACCGTCTCGGCCGCCATGTGGCGGGCGTGTCAACGATGTCACCTGAAGCGGGCCGGCACCCATCGTCTGCGACACAATTTCGCCACGCGGTTGATGCGCCACGGCGCCAATCTGAAGGAGATCGCCGACCTGTTGGGACATCGGTTGCTGAAGACGACGAACATCTACACCCACGCGGGAGCCGACGACCTGCGGCCTCTTGTCCGACCATGGCCGAAGTAACACGTCTTGTTTCCATGCCGGGCTTGGCACGACGCTACGTGGCGCACCGGCAGATGCTCGGCTATAAGATGACCGACGCTGGCCGGGTGGTGGCGTTTGCCGAGTTCATGGACCGCGTCGCGCCCGGACAGCCGTTGACCGCCGCGCGTGCGCTGGAATGGGTGACCGCAGACCCCGCGCGCAAAATCACCACGCAAGTCGGATTGCTCAGCACGCTGCGGGGCTTCGCACGCTATTGTCTAGCGCTCGATCCGCGCACCCAGATCCCACCGGCCGGGGTGCTGGGACGAGGTTACGGTCGCCGACGACCTCACATTTACACGACGGCGCAGGTTCGTTCGATCCTGCGTCGGGCCCGCACACTCACGACTCATTATGGCCCGCTGCATCCGCTCACGTATGAGACGTTCATCGGCCTCATGGCGTGCACCGGCATCCGCTCGGGTGAAGCACGCCAACTGAAGCTCGCCGATTTCAATGCGAGGGCTGGCCAGCTGCGCATTGCCCCCTTTAAGGCCAGCCCGGAGCGGACGATTCCATTGCACCCCACCGCCGCGCAGGCGCTCAATCGTTACGTCGCGCTGCGCCGCCGCTGTTTTCCCTTCGCCGATTCCTTCTTTGTCGGCGTGACCGGCCGGCCCTTGCGCAAGGGACCGACCGAGTCCGTTTTCGACCGGCTCGTCGCCGGCATCACGAGCAACGGGGATTTTCCGCGTCCGCGGATGACCGACTTCAGGCACACCTTCGCCTCGCGCTGGATCGCGGAGTGGAGTGTGCAGGCCAAGCCGGTGTCGCATCACCTGCTGCTCCTGGCCCGCTACCTTGGTCACAAGAACTTCGCGTCCACCTGGTGGTATGTCACCAGCGATCCGCGTTCGCTGCGCGCCGCGGCCGACACGTTCCGGCGTTTCCATCAACATGAGCCGTCGAGCACATAATCCCACGGACGATTTTGCGGGACTCGTGCAGCGATTCTTCGCCGAGTATCTCGCAGCCCAGCGCAACTTGAGCCCCCATACCCGGCTCAGTTATCGGAACACCTTTCGCCTGTTGCTCCATTTTCTGGCCGATCAGCACCGGGGCTCTGTCGACCAGCTCACGCTCGGCGCACTCACTCCGGAATCGATTCTCGCCTTCCTCGATCACCTCGAGCGCACGCGCCGCAACTCGCCCCGCACCCGCAATGTCCGGCTCGCCGCCATCCGCACCTTCGTGCGCTACGTGCTCGGCACCGCCGCGCTGGAGTTCCTCGGGCCGGGTCAGCGCATCCTCGCCATCCCGCTCAAAAAATCCTCCCGCGCTGCGCTCGGCTTCATGACGCGGGAAGAGATCGACGCCGTCCTTGCCGCCACCGATCAAAACACGCGGTCCGGCCGGCGCGACCTCATCCTGTTCACGCTGCTCTACAATACCGGCGCGCGGATTTCAGAGGCGCTGCAACTTCGCGCGCGCGACATTCACGACGACATCGTTCTGCTCCATGGCAAGGGTCGCAAGGAACGCGAGGTGCCGCTGTGGCCCCAAACCGCGCGGCGCTTGCGACGCTGGTGCACTGCCAACCACATTACGCCCGAGCAACTCGTCTTCACCAATCGCTGGGGCGGACCGCTCAGCCATGATGGCGTCTCCTGCCGCCTCAAGCTGGCCGTGAAGAAAGCGACGTTGCACTGTCCAACCCTCAAAGGCCGCCGCATCACTTCCCATCGCTTTCGTAGTAGCTGCGCCATGGCATTGTTGCAGGCAGGCGTCCCGCTCGAAGTCATCGCCCTTTATCTCGGACACTCACGCCCCATCACGACGCATGCTTACGTCGAAGCGGATTTGAAGATGAAGGCCGACTGCCTGCGTCGTCTCACTGCTCCCAAGATGCCGAAAGACGCCGGGCGCGATGAGCAGTCGCGCCTCCTCGCGTTCCTCGAAGCCGTCCGATAATCCCGATATCATCAGCGAGCCGAGCTCCGCCGCATACTCGGACCTGTCCTCACACTCTCCGATCACATCGGAGTTATCGGCATGTCGGGATAACGGCCTGTGGGCCGCGGCCACCGAACAACTGCGCGAAGACCCTCGCCAAGGCGCTGTCTTTGTCTTCGCCAACCGCGACCATAACCGCATCAAGCTGCTCTATTGGGACGGAACCGGCGTGTGGGTTCTGGCCAAACGCCTCGAAAAAGGCCGGTTCACCTGGCCGTGCGCCACCGGTGCCAAGCTGCCGCTTGCGCCGGCGGAACTCACCTTGCTTTTGGCCGGCATCGACTTGCGTAAAACGACCAAAAAATCCTGGCACGGAAGATAAAACTTATTGACAGACAATATAATATGTAAATGCACTATCTCCCGTGCCGCCACTCGATCAACTGCCCGCCGCCTACCTCGCCGTCACGGCCGAGAAGACCGCCTTGGAGCAGGAAAACGCGGTGCTGCGCGCCCAGATCGAGTTGTTCAAGCGCAAGCTCTACGGCCCCGGCCAAAGCGAACGGCTGGACCGCGACCAGATGCTGCTGGCGATTGCCGAACTGGAAAAACTCTCCGCGCAGGCCGACGCGCCCAAACCGCCGCAGCCGGTCAGCTACGAACGTCAGCCCGGCAAGGCCCGGCGCGATCCGACGGAAGCCTTCGCCAAACTGCCCGTGCAGGAGACCATCGTCATCGAACCCGAGGAAGTGAAGGCCGAGCCCGAAGCCTTTGAGCGGATCGGCGAAGAGCGCACCTTCGAGGTCGATGTGGTTCCGCCAAAACTCTTCAAGCGCGAGTTCGTGCGCCCGAAGTATCGCCGCAAAGACGACGCCTCGCGTCCGCCGGTGATCGCACGGGCTTCGGCGCGGGCGGCGGCCGGCGGCTACGCCTCGGCCGGCCTGATCGCCTGGGTCGTCGTGGGCAAATACCTCGATCACCAACCCCTCTTCCGGCAGGAGCAGATGCTCGCGCGCTGGGGCGCGCAGATCTCCCGCCAAACCATGGTCGAGTGGATCCGGCTGGCCGCCGAGTTGGCCGAGCCGGTCTACAAACTCATGCGCCGAAAACTGCTGGAGCTCGATTACATCCAGGTGGATGAAACCCCGATCCGGTATCACGACCCGAGCGCCAAAAAAGGCCAAACCTCCCAAGGTTACTTTTGGAGCCTGTCGGCCCCGCAGGGCGACGTCGTGTTCGCCTGGCAGCAGACGCGTCGCCACGCCTGCCTGGCCGAACTGATCGGCGAGGACTACCGCGGGATACTCCAAGCCGATGGTTACGAAGCCTATCCGGCTTACGCCCGCGACCGCGAAGGCGTGACCTGGGTGGCCTGCTGGGCGCACGCCCGCAGAAAGTTTTACGAGGCAAGGGAGGAGTCGCCGGCGCAAGCCAGCTTCGTCCTGGAGTTGATCGGCAGCCTGTATGCCGACGAACGCCGCTGGGACGAAACCGGGCAGACCAAACCGGCCGCTCGCGCGGCCCTGCGCCAAGCCGAGTGGGCACCCCGATTGAAGTGGTTGCGGCAAGCCGCGCTCGGTCTGCGTCAGGACATGTTGCCCAAGTCCCGGCTGGGGCTGGCCTGCCAGTATCTGCTCAACCAATGGGAGGCGCTGACCGCGCACCTGCACCACGGCCAGACCCGCATCGACAACAACGCCGCGGAAAACACCATCCGCCCCACCAAGCTGGGCATGAAAAACTGGCTGTTCATCGGCCACCCCGACGCCGGCCAGCGCTCGGCGGTGCTCTACTCGCTGGTGATCTCCTGCAAACGCCACGGCAAAGACCCGCTCGCCTACCTGCGCGACCTGCTCACCCGCCTGCCGGCCATGACCAACCGCGACTACCTCGACGCGCTGCTGCCGTCGAACTGGACGCCGCCGGTGCCGGCCTGAACAGCTCGCGGGTCTTGATGTAGAAAACGTCACCATTGGTAATCCAAATGGTGACGTTCTGGATCAACTACCCGATCCCGACAAATCCCACCCCAAGGCACCCGGCCGGACGCTTACAGTGCAAGGAGACCGGGAAGAGGGCGAGGGGCTTTCTGACCGAGGTAGCGTACTTCGGAATTATTTCTTTGCCTCGTGGGATGTGGTCGGAGGCTTACGCCTCACTACAACTTCGAAATCTTCACCCTTGGCTACCACAGGGATTATCGCCTCCCTGCTGCCCTTGGCTACGAGGTGTTTTACGAGTTGTATTGCCGCCATCGTGCATTCGCGGTTTCTGATTTCGGCGTCTTGAGCCGGGGCAGGATTCACCTTGTTGCGAAGTATGGTTCGTTTCCAAGCCGCTGTCGGGATAAAGCCGTAAAACACGGCGGCGGCTTCCTCGGTGTCAGTCACTGCGCAGGCGCGGCCGGGAATCAATTTTGTTTTAGCTGGATCGATTACGATGAGGTTATAACGCCTGCCGGATTGTGCCTGCCATCGGCCGGTTTGGGGTGCGTATTCGTCAAGGTAGTGTGGCATCGTTGAGGCGGACGTATGCTGCTATAAACCGATAGCCATTCGATTGCGCAAGCGCTTAGGGCATTGTCTCCAATTGGAGACAATGGCAGGTTTGGGAGTCGTCGGAGGGGACCTACTCCAGCCAATACCGAGTCTTCTCAGCTTCCAAAACGCCTTCAATCACGTCCGGGAGGTCGGCGAACAGGTCCAGACCGGTCTGCTGTTCAATGTCGTCCACGGTTGTCTTGTATGCCCGGTAATCTGCTCTCCGTGGTGTTGATTGGGGCATGATGAATGCCTGGAGCCGGGGGCCGGTCGGCGTCTCGTCAGCGATGGCCATAAAAAATGCGTCCGGGATTTCGTTACCTGCCTTCAGGAAATCGGGCTGGTCGTCGTAGATCGGGCCGGTCACTACCCAGATTTCGCCCTCTGCCGGCGCGGTGCGGTCTGCAAGTGTTGCTTCGAGCAACCGCCACGGACCTTGATTGAGTTCGCCGCGTTGTGGGACGACGTTCGACATCACAAACGTTTCGGCCTGTGCTTTTTTGCCGAACCGAGATGCGATGGCGAGATTGGGCGCCATGTGGCCACGATCGTAGCCCGTGTTTGTGTAATCGTCGTGGGTGACGCGGGCAGTGGTGCGTTTGTCGGTCTTGAAGCGAGATGGGCGGGGAGGGGTGCCGGCGAGGGTCGCGGCAGGAATTCGATATGCCGCCCAAGCAGGGTTCTCGCGGGTTTCATCGTAACCAACCAGGAAGGAGGTGCTTTTGAGGAGCGTGATGGAGTTGGGGTAGGTCGTCGGGCGGGGAGTTCCGGCGTATGTAAAGGTCTGGCTGTAGCTGCCGAGGGTGTAGGTCTGGGCTTCGTCGTGTGCTGCTGCGGGGGCCTCTGTTGTTTTTAGTGCCTGCGCTTGCGGCTGGGGGTGGTCGCTTTGAGTGGTCGTGTAGCAACCTGAACCAGAAACTAAGAAAAAAATGACGAGAGATAAGAGGGGAATACTGAGTTTTTTTGGCGTCATTGAGTTATTAACTTGAACGAGCGTATGTGTGTATCAATGAGTTTCGCCGAATCGTAGTTAAAACCTTTAAAAATCAATATGCCCTCCCTTAAAGAACAGATTAAGAGCCTCGAAAAAGAAATCGAAAAAGACGAAAAGGCTCTCGTGACCAAGAAAGCGGACCTAGCTGCTTTGCAGGCTCAGGAAGCGAAGCTGGCCGAGGCCGGTAACGAGTTGCTGGCTGTCGCCAAGAAGTTTGGTTTCGATTCAGTTGAGGGTTATCTGGTCGCCATCAAGGGTGACGCTGCGGAGACGGGGAAGAGCGCCAAGAAGGCTGACGCCGGTTCTGCCCGAACCTTGAAAGATTTGACTGATGCCGAGCGTAGCGAAATCGATGCTGCGATTTTGACGGCTAAGACCTCGGAGCTTGCGAAGAAATACAACGTCGCCCCGTCTGCTCTGCATCAGTTGAAGATGCGCAAGAAGGCCGGCAAGTAAGATTTTGAAGTAAAGGAAACGAAAAGCCCCCTCGAATTGAGGGGGCTTTTTGTTAGATATCAAGGGCTGGCAGGCTCTTGATTATCTTCTGAGTTTCGAGGCTAACGGTGATAACCCTGCAGAACAGGTCTAGTGGGTAACGGGCGTTCCCCATTGTCTCGGTTGCCCATAGGTTGGCGTCGTTAACGATGCCGCTGTCCTTGTCGGTCGTTACTGCCTGCCGCTCCATCACCCATTCGAGCGCGGGTTTACCGTTCACCACGTATTCGTAGGCTTCGAGCGGGATGTTGCGAATCGTGATGTGTGGATTGTAAACAACTGTGGATTTGTCCGCCTTTGAGGCGAACTTCATCTTCGTGACCCGGTATTCCGCATCTGTGAGGGCAGCTAATCGGGTGCCGAGGTCCAGATTGACTGGGTATGCGTCTACGGTCTCGTAGTTCAGGTGTAGCTTAGCCAAGCCCCGACCGGCTTTGGAGAATGCCCAGAATCCGGCTGCTGTTTTAACGCAAGGGATGCGAGGAAGCTCCTTGCTTAAATTGTCAGCGTAGCGTGTGCGATAGTCGGGTGAATGGAGAAGGCCGTAAACGTAATAGAAAATGTCTTCTTTGGTGATGTTTTCGCCGGGGTAGGCGGTTTGAAAATGGACTAGTCCGGCGTCGCTGATTGCGTCTTTACGGTTGTGGGTCGGGCTTGAAGGTGAGTTTATTTCTTGGGTGTCAAAGAGGGTGTCAGGTGCTGAGGTGAACTCGTTGACCTTGTCGTAAAGATATAGCGGGAAGCATTGCCCACCATGCAAAGTATGGTGGTCGGTGATATTTTTGCTTATTAGAACTGAAAATGGTCTATCTTCACCAGGGCCAGGTAGACTGATGACTAAATTTTCAAATTTCGAACTCGGGAAAATTCGTGGCATCTTCAAAACCATCTCATTGAGACGACGATTGAAATATATCCATTGGTTAGTAAATGGGCGATAGAGGCTTCGAGTGAGGCAATCGGGCTCGAAACCAAATCGTGTGCCTTTCCCTAGTTCCTGTTTCAATCCACGAGACCACTTAATCTTGGATGAATCAGAGTTAATAAAGTCACCAATGGATTCTTCACTAAATTTAGTTTCTCGGCCACGTTTTAAGGACTCGAATCGGTCGACCTCGCTGTTATAAAATTCAATCAATCCTTTCATGTTTTCGGAAAGATTTCTTATGGATGAATTATAACACCATGCATCTCTATTGGTTGCTACCCCGATAGAGAAGTCTTCAAACAACTTTGCTGAATCGCTCTTCTTGTCGCCGATTGAGATGAAATTATTAAATCCATCGTCCCGCTGCTTTAGCCAGTCACCATGGCCATCCGGTGCAATTTTCCGCCAGCCGCAACTGTCCTTTATTCCGAATACACTGGCAAAGTCTTTAATCTTCTGAAGTTTCTCTCTTGTGGTAAGGTAGTCACCAACGTCATGGAAGTAAATTTTGCCCGGTTGTTCAGATTTTGGATTCTTAACGAGTAGTGAAATTGCTATAGGCGCACGGCTACCTTGTTCGAATACATTATCTTTTTCTTTCCTGCGCTGTTCACCGGAGGTGCGGGCATTGCCTCGCAAGTGGAAAATGTAAATACTGCTAAATTCATCCGCTAGGCACTTTCGTAGTCCATCCGCGGTTTTGGCATCAATGAAACCCGCGTTTGTAACAAATCCGATTACGCCGCTTTTTCCGACTCGGTCACTGGCCCATCGAATAGCGCGAATGTAGCTGTTGTATAGCTCCTTCGAAAGCGAAGCATTTGAGCGTCCGGCATACGTTTCAGTTATGCGCTTATCTAAATCAGGATAAGCAACATTTTGATTATTATCATTAGCGCTCTCTTGGCCTGCCGAATACGGCGGATTACCAATGATTACCCGGATATCCAAAGCTTTTTGCTTTTTCCTTCGGTCGCTATTATCCGCGAGTAGGTTGCTAATCAGATCCCCCTTCTCATACATCTGAAAAGTATCTGTTAAGCAGATGCCTTCAAACGGCACGTATTCTTTACCAACTAGGCTGTGATACACGGCCTCAATGTTGATGGCCGCGATGTAATAAGCCAAAAGAACGATTTCGTTAGCGTGTATCTCGTGCTTGTATTTATGAGGTAGCTGGTCGAGCGGGATGAGTCCGCTTTGAAGTAGCCGGGTAACGAAGGTGCCTGTTCCTGTGAACGGGTCGATGATGTGAACTCCCTCGGTGCCTAGGGTAACGTCAAACTCTTGTTTGAGGAGATCGTTAATGCTATGGATGATGAAATCCACGACCTCGACCGGAGTGTAAACGATACCAAGGCGTTCGGTCATCCGTGGGAACGCGTTCCGGAAGAACTTATCGTAGAGTTCCACGACAATCTTCTGTTTGCCGGCCGCGTTATCAATGCCATCCGCCCTCATCCGCACACTGGCGTAAAACTTCTCCAGGGTATCTGCTTCCTTGTTCAAGCGGTGCTCGTTGAGCACATCCAGAACCTGCTGCATGGCCAAGGACACGGGGTTGTTGCTGGCAAAGCTGTAGTCCTTGAAGAGGGCGTCGAACACCGGCTTCGTGATAAGATGCTGGGCGAGCATCTCGATGACCTCCGCGTCCGTGATTGAATCGTTAAGGTCGTCGCGTAGTTCGTTGGCGAAGGACTTGAACGCCGCCGATTCTTTCTCGTTTTCCGGATTCGAAACGATGGTCGTGATGCGGGTAATGTGGGTGTGCGCAATCTTGGCAATGTCCTTCGCCCAGTCGTCCCAGTGGTTACGGTTGCCGCACTTTTTGACGATGCGGGCGTAGAGCGCCTTCTCCAATTCACCTACATTGAACTGAATTTCTGCCTGCTTCGGCTTTGGCGTGTCCTC
>JANJTQ010000030.1 GCA_024711005.1 Opitutaceae bacterium
CCAGTCCGAGTAATCGCCGAGGCGGACAGGAAGCCGGCAAAGACCGGATCGGTGGTGTAAGTTCCGCGGGGAGCCACGCTCTCAAACGAGTAGATGACGCCTGCATCGACCGCGGCAAAGGCGGACCCTGCGATAGCCAAGCCCAAGAGGGCGGCACTGGGTAGTGTTTTAAGGAATTTCATATGGTTGGGCGGGTGGGGGATGTTCACGATGAACCTGTGGTTCAGGTTAAGCGCTGTGCTTGGAGATAGTGGTTTACCCCTAGACGAGGGCGATAATCAGCCGGTGCCACATCCGCGCAGAGACATGTCAAATTTGCGCATAGCGGGCCTGGCTTTGCTGGGAACCTACATTTGCGTTGCGCGCATCCTCGGCTCGGCCTAGCCAATCCGCCATGGAACCGTTGGTAACCACGGCGACGATGCGGCTCATGGATTGGCGAAGCTTGGATGCCCATGTGTTATGGGCGTATAAAGGTCCTGTGGTGGCGCCCGCAGGCACATTTCGTAACGATCATTTGGTGGCCTGGCGTCTGTTGGCGGGGCGGGTGGAGGTGAGGGGGGCGAAGACAGTCTGCCATGCCCGGGCGGGCGAATGGCTGTTTCCACCGAGCAGGCACGACCAACGACGTTTTACCGCGGACGCCGAACTGATCTCCGTTCACTTTCAGGCCCGCTGGGCCGACGGCCGGATGTTGTTTGAAGAAAACGAGCCGGCCAGTTGTCCCGCCGCTGATTTTCCCGAGCTCGATCCGGCCGCAACCGCGGTTGTCGACGAGCTGCAGATGGCTTTTCCGGCGCCCTCTTCGAATCTTCCCCAAGAGCAAACAGACCTGTTCACCTACCTCAAAGTCGAGAACACGCTGCCCAAGTGGCTGACCGCCTACACTCGGACCCGTCTTAAAATGGGCGCGACGCTGGTCATGCAAGGCACCTCGGAGCCGCGGGTGCTTCAAGGTATCGAGTTCTTGAACAACTGGCCTGTCGAAAAGCCCCTGCACGCGCCGCATCTGGCGACCCAGCTGAATCTGAGTATGAGCCAGCTTAACCGACTCTTCGTGGCAGAAACGGGGAAAACGCCGCTTCGTCATTTCGATGACAGGCGCGTGGAGGTTGCGCGCAATCTACTCCGGACTTCCACGCTACAAGTTAAAGAGATCGCCTACACAGTCGGCTTTAAGCAGCCGGCGCATTTCTCAAACTGGTTTTTCAAGAAAACCGGAGCCTTCCCACTATCGTGTCGACGTACACTTCTAATGCCGTCGCAATCCGGCTGATTGTTCATCAAGCGACCGTACGCCCGATCCAAACCGAACACGAGCCGCACCATCGCCGCCTCAATCAGCCGGTGGCATTCCTGTTGCGAGAAATGGCTGCTTGACAAGGCAACCGCCGTTCGGTGGATTCCACGGCTTTTCAACTCAAGCAACTAGTCCGTAACTCCTCTCTCATGGCTCTCAAAATCCGCCTCTCTCGCATCGGCTCCACGCACAACCCGATTTATCATGTGGTCGTCGCCGAAGCTCGTTCGCGTCGTGATGGCGCTGCTGTCGAAACCCTCGGCACGCATAATCCCCGCGCCAAGAACGACTCCCTGAAGTTGGACGTCGCTCGCGCCGATTACTGGATCAGCAAGGGTGCCACCCCTACGGATACCGCTCTGTCCCTGATCAAGAAGGCCCGCAAGGCCGCCGCCGCGACCCCCGTCGCCTAATAGCTTATCGCCAGGCGCCGGTCGCCTAGCACCTCTCGAGCCTCGGAGTGATACTCCGGGGCTTCTTTGTTTTCGGCTTTTAGCTCATCCGGTTTTCCGACCTCATTTCGTCCCGATTTATGCCTCTTCATATCGACGTCCTTACGCTGTTCCCGCGGATGCTCGACGGTTTCCTTGCCGAGAGCATTTTGGGAAAGGGAATCGAAAGCGGCCTGTTATCGGTCAAGGTTCACGACCTCCGTGCGTGGGCCACGAGCAAACACAAGAATGCCGACGACCGTCCGTTTGGTGGAGGCGCGGGCATGGTGATGAAACCCGAGCCGGTGTTTGCGGCCATCGAACAGCTGCAGACTCCCGGTTGCCGTCGCATTTATCTGACGCCCGATGGCGTGCCGTACTCGCAAAAACTCGCCGGAGAACTCGCGCGGGAGACGCACCTCATCTTGCTCAGTGGTCATTACGAGGGAATTGATCAGCGCATTCGCGAAAAACTCATCGATCAAGAGATCAGCATTGGCGACTACGTGCTCACCAACGGCACGCTTCCGGCCGCTGTCGTCATCGATGCGCTTGCACGTTTTATCCCCGGTGTGCTCGGAGAAGAAAAGTCATTGACGCACGAATCCTTCACCGGCAAGTTGCTCGACTTTCCTCAATACACGCGTCCCGCCGAATTCCGCGGCATGTCCGTGCCGGATGTCCTCCTTTCCGGCGACCATGCCAAGATCGAACAGTGGCGAAACGCACAACGTATCGAGAAAACCCGTCAGGTCCGACCCGATTTACTCACATAACCAACACTCAACCGTCATGAGCAGCCCAATCATCAAAGAAATCACCGCCAGCCAGGTCAAAAAAGACCTCCCGCCATTCAAGGTTGGCGACGGCGTGCGTGTGCACACCAAGGTTCGTGAGGGTGACAAGGAGCGTATCCAGATTTTCGCCGGCATCGTCATCGCCATCAAGGGCTCTGGCATCCATGAGACGTTCACCGTTCGCCGCATCAGCTACGGCGAGGGCGTCGA
>JANJTQ010000056.1 GCA_024711005.1 Opitutaceae bacterium
ATCCACTGGCCCAGCATGTCCGGATGCTACCCTTCGTTGGGTACACTCTGCCTTCGCGTCGGGGCGTGGCGCAGTTTGGTAGCGCGCTTCCATGGGGTGGAAGAGGTCGCACGTTCGAATCGTGTCGCCCCGACCAGCGATTCTCCCTTCTCCCCGCATTGCCCTCCCTATGAAGGGGTGCCCGAAGGGCGGGGTGGTCGCCACGTGAGCCCGGGGACCCAAGCCAACCCACCGCCTCATGCGGCGACTCGACGAAAATGGTGGGCAAAACCGCGCAATTGGCTATACTCCACTCTTGTAGGGGCCGAGCCAGTCCCTTGCACAACGGGACCCGGCCGGCCCGCAAGATGACTGACCATGGGCACGGAGCGGCAACGGTTGACGGAGGCAGAGAAACAGGAGATTAGGCGCCACATCGACGCCAACAAGCCGCTGCCGGAGAAGTATCGGTTCTTGCTCTTCGAGGACAAGCGCGAGGTCGAGTTGGTATGGAACGGCAAGACGAACCAGGTCTGCAACATGGTGCTGCCGTTCCAGACCATCGAGCACGTGGACGAGCCGCGCGAAGAGGCACCCGATCTGAGCGCAACGGGGGACTTGTTTTCGTTCGATGCGCGGGGGCGGCAGGATGCTGGATGGACCAACAAGCTCATCTGGGGCGACAACAAGCTGATTCTCTCCAGCCTCAAGAACGGCCCGCTGCGGGACGAGATCGAAAAACAGGGCGGCCTCAAGCTCATCTACATTGACCCGCCCTTCGACGTCGGGGCCGACTTCTCGATGGACCTCGAGGTCGGCGACGGTGGCGACAAATTCACCAAGCGTCCCAACATCCTCGAAGAAATCGCCTACCGCGACACCTGGGGCAAAGGGGCCGACTCGTTCATCGCCATGATCTACGAACGCCTCATCCTCATGCGCGACCTGCTCGCGGAAGATGGGAGTATCTATGTGCACATGGGGCCGTTTATTCAGGGGGACGTGAAGGCCGCACTTGACGAGGTCTTCGGAAGGAACAACTGCCTCAGCGAAATTATTTGGAAGAGAACGTCTTCGCATAACGACCCGAATAAGCCCGGAAACATTCACGACATGCTCTTCTACTACTCCAAGTCCGAGCGCCGGACTTGGAATCAGCAGTATCAGCCACACGATTCGTCCTACATCGAGAAGGTCTACGTCTACGAGGACGAGCGCGGCCGGTATCGTCTCGACAACATCACTGCGCCGGGGAAGAGCGGAGGGGTCACCGGACAGGTCTGGAGGGGCGTCGACCCTGGCGCGTCCGGGCGTCACTGGCGCCGCGACCCTGCAGAGTTGGAGTTGCTGTTGAAGGACAATCGCATCCAGCTCAAATCCGACGGAAAGCCGAGTTTGAACGGGTGGAAGCAGTATCTCGACGACTCCAAGGGCGTGCCACTGAACTCGATTTGGGATGATCTCCCGAATGTCACTGGCATCTCCGGAGAAAAGCTCGGTTACGCCACGCAGAAGCCGGAGACGCTGCTTGCTCGGGTGATAAAGGCGTCTTCCAACTCCGGCGATCTCGTCGCCGACTTCTTCGTCGGTTCCGGCACGACGGCGGCGGTGGCGGAGAAGCTGGGGCGGAAGTGGATCGCCACGGACCTCGGCAAGTTCGCCATCCACACCACCCGCAAGCGGATGATTTCGGTCCAGCGAGAACTCAAGAAGCAGGACAAGCCGTATCGCGCGTTCGAGCTGCTCAACATGGGCAAGTACGAGCGGCAGATGTTCGTTGTCACAGCAAGCCCCCTCACCCCCGACCCCTCTCCCCCAGAGGGGCGAGGGGAGAATGAGCGCGAACAGCAGCTCGTCGAGATGCAAGCGGCGAAGGACAAGGAGTTCCTCGACCTCATTCTGCGCGCCTACCAAGCGCAAGCCGCGACCGGCTACCGCACGTTCCAAGCCATGAAGGCCGGTCGCCTCGTCGCGGTCGGGCCGGTCAACATGCCTGTGACCCGCCTGTTCATCGAAGAACTGATCCTGGAGTGCCGCGAGAAGAAGATCACGCGCGTGGACGTGCTGGCGTTCGAGTTCGAAATGGGCCTCTTCCCGCAGGCGCTCGACGAAGCCGCCGCCAAGGGGATTGACATCCAGCCCAAACACATTCCCGCCGAGGTCTTCGACAAGCGGGCCGTTGATCGGGGGCAGGTCGCCTTCTACGACGTCGCCTACGTTGAGGCCACGCCTCACTTCCAGGAGCCTCACAAACTTGCGATCCAGTTAGCCGACTTCAGCGTATTCTACAGCCAAGACGCGAACGACCAGGTCATCCGCGACATGAAGGACGGCAGCTCCAAAGTGATCGTGGACAGCGGGCAGGTGGTCAAGGTGAGCAAGGACAAGCATGGAACGGTGACGCGCGACGTGCTCACCACCAAGTGGACGGATTGGGTGGATTACTGGAGCGTGGACCTCGACTACGAAAGCAAGCGGGAGCTGATTCACTCTCAGGACGCAGAGACGGGCGAGTGGAACCGGGTTTGGACGGGGGACTTCACCTTCGAGAACGAATGGCAGAGCTTCCGCACGAAGAAGGATCGCAGCCTCGAACTGGTGACGCCCTACTTCGACCTCTCGGCCAAGCCTGGACGCCGCAAGGTGGCGGTCAAGGTGGTAGATATCTTCGGGAACGATACGATGAAGCTCTTGGAGGTGACGGTCTAGTGCCGGAGGTCAGCCGTTTCTTCGGCATCATCATCCGGCTTTACTGGAACGATCACGAGCCGCCCCACTTTCACGCGATCTACGGCGAACACGAAGCCCTCGTCGAAATCGAGACGCTCGCCATCTACCGTGGCCACCTGCCCCGCCGCGCGCTTGCCCTCGTCTTGGAGTGGGCGGTTTTGCACCGTGAAGAGCTTCGCGAGGACTGGCGTCGGGCCCGAGCGATGGAGCCGATTCTGCCAATCGAACCGCTACAATAAAACCATGATACGCATTACAGCCGTAGAGCCGATCGGAGATTCCAAGGTGAAGTTGACTCTTACCGACGGTAGCGTAGTCGAACGGGACTTGAGCAGGTTTCTCTCAAACCCGCTGTTCGCCTCACTGGCCGCAGACCCGGACCTGTTCCGCCGTGTATCGGTCGAAGGCGGAACACTGGTTTGGTCGAACGGGCTCGACCTGTGCCCGGACATGATCATCTGGGGCGGGCCACCACCCCTCAACGAGCAGGCACGGGCTTCCTGATGGCTCTGCATCAAGATTTCCCGACCGACCCCTTCGCCATCGCCGCGCCGGAGGTGCGCTGGTTCCCCGCGGACGAGGCGCTGCGGGAATCGAAGATGGCTGACCTGATACCGCCCCTTGTGGGCAAGGTGCGTCGCGAAGTGGCGGAGTGGCGAGCACGTGACTACGCGGGCGCCTCGGACACCTCGCGCGCGCTGCTGAGATGGTGGTTCGAGACCGAACACTGGATTCCGCAGGCAGATGGAACCACAACAGAGTTCCGCTACTACTTTGCCCAGCGCGAGGCCGTGGAGACGGTGATCTACTTGCTGGAAGTGCGATCCGTCCAGGACAAGTACGACATGCTGCGCTTTGCGGAGAAGGGCAACGTGTCGCCCCAGATGTTCGAAGAGGAGTGGCGGAGGCTTGTACTCAAGCTGGCGACCGGCACGGGCAAAACCAAGGTGTTGTCGCTCGTGCTCGCTTGGAGCTTCTTCCACCGCACCTACGAGCCGGACAGCACGTTCAGCCGAAACTTCCTCGTGATCGCGCCGAACATCATCGTGCTGGAGCGGCTGTACAAGGACTTCAAAGGGCTGGACATCTTCTTTCACGACCCGGTGTTGCCCGACGATGGTTGGGAGGGCCGGAACTGGCGCGAGGATTTCCAACTGACGCTCCACCTGCAGGACGAGGTCCGCATCACGAACCCGACCGGCAATATCTTTCTCACCAACATCCACCGGGTGTTTGCGGGCAACGAAGCCCTGCCTTCGATCGAGGATGACAACCTGATGAACTACTTCTTGGGGTCGAAGCCGGTCGGCAAGACCACAGACAGCAAAGTTGACCTCGGGATCATCGTGCGTGACATCGAGGAACTGGCTGTGCTCAACGACGAGGCGCACCACCTGCACGACAAGCGGCTCGCCTGGTTCAAGTGCATTCAGGACATTGACAATCAACTCCGTCAGCGCGATAGCAGGCTTGCCTTTCAGGTGGACGTGACGGCGACGCCCAGGCACAACAACGGCGCGATCTTCGTGCAGACGGTCTGCGATTATCCCCTGGTGGAGGCGATTCAGCAGAATGTCGTGAAGCACCCGGTCATCCCGGACGATGCCTCGCTGTCCAAGTTGCACGAGCAGAACAGCTCGAAGTTCACGGAGCGATACGCCGACTACCTCAACCTGGGTGTGACCGAGTGGCTCCAGGCGTCTGAACTTCACGCGAAGCAGGGCAAGAAAGCGATCCTCTTCGTGATGACCGACGACACGCGAAACTGCGACGAGGTGGCCGAGTTCCTCCAGGACTTCCCAGACTTGGCGGGCAAGGTCCTTACGATCCACACCAAAGAGAATGGCGAGATCAGTGAAGCGGCCTCGGCGAAGAACAAGGAGGAACTCAAGCGGTTGCGCGATGCGGCAAACGACATTGACTCGGGCGCGAGTCAGTATCAAGCGATCGTCTCCGTTCTGATGCTCAAGGAAGGATGGGACGTACGCAACGTCACGACAATCGTGGGGTTGCGTAGCTACTCGGCCAAGAGCAACATTTTGCCAGAACAGACGCTGGGCCGCGGCCTACGGAAGATGTACGTCGGTCTCGGGCGCGAGGAAGTCAGCGTGCTTGGAACCCCCGCGTTCATGGATTTCGTCAAGTCCATTCAGGCTGAAGGCGTGGTTCTGGAGAGACGCGCCATGGGTGGCGGTTCGCCCCGACCCGACATCCTTGTTCAAGTGGATTCTGAAAATGCGGACAAGAACTTGGATGAGCTGGATATTCAAGTTCCGATTCTGACTCCACGCCTCGCACGCGAGTACAAGCGCATTTCTGAGCTTGATCCTTCGCGCATCCTCGCTCAGCCGATGGTTTTGCAGCAATACTCCGAGGCTGATTTGCGCAAGATCAGATTCGAGTACATTGTGGATGGGGAGACTGCTCACGAGACGGACTTCGATGAAACGCGCCTTGCCGACGGGACCCGTGTTGTGGGATTCTTTGCGCGAACCGTGATGAAGGACCTGCGCCTGGTGAGCGGCTACGACTTGCTCTATGGAAAGGTCAAGGAACTCATCCAGGAATATGCCTTTGGCGAGAGTGTAGACATTCAGGATCGCTCCGTGATCAAGACGCTGAGCGAGCCGTCAGTGACAAAGACCATCATGGAGTCCATCAAGACCGCCGTGAACAAGCTCGCCATTGTCGATCGGGGCGAAGCAAGGCTTGATGGCTTCATCAAGCTTCGGGACATGCGGCCCTTTCAAGCCAAGAATCAGGCTTATCAAGTGCCGAAGAAGTGTGTTTTCGACAAGATCATCGGCGACCGGGGATTTGAGCTGCGGTTTTCGGGTTGGCTCGACAAGAGGAGTGACGTTGCCGCATGGGGCAAGAACTTCTTAGGTGTCGGATTCAAGCTGGACTACGTGAACTCAAAAGGTCAACTCACTAACTACATTCCCGATTTCTTCGTAAGGCTGACCGATGGCAGGCACTATCTCGTTGAGACGAAGGGCCAGGAGGAATTGGACCTGCCGCTGAAGATGAAGCGGCTCAGACAGTGGTGCGAGGACGTGAATAAGTCATCGGATGCCGCATGTTGGGACTACGTGTATGTGGACCAAGATAGCTTTGAGAACTACGAGCCGAATACGTTCAAGGACCTCGTGAAGTCGTTCACTCGTTTTCGTGACTAGCTGTGTTCAGCGTTCATCTAACCGTAAAGTCCCAACCCCAGCCGGTCCCACATCCCGTCCACCTTCGCCCTCACATCGTCCGACATCCGAATGAGCTTGGGGTAGTCCCGCGAGAACCCGTTCTCGCCCGGCCACTTGTGCGTGCAGTCGAAGCCCATCTTCCCCCCGAAGCCCTCCGACAAAGACGCGTGGTCGAGTTGGTCCACCGGTCCACGCGACATCAGCACGTCCCGAGCCGGGTCGCAGTTCGCCCCGATGCGGAACAGCACCTCGCCGATATCCTGCACGTTGCAATCCTCGTCGAACACGAACACGAACTTGGTGAACGACAGTTGCCCGAGGCCCCATACGGCGTTCATCACCTTGTAGGCGTGCCCGGGGAACTTCTTCTTCATGGCGACGAACGCCACGTTGTGGAAGCACGCGTCCACGGGTAGGTTCATGTCCACGATCTCGGGCACCGTGAGTTGGATCAAGGGC
>JANJTQ010000076.1 GCA_024711005.1 Opitutaceae bacterium
GGGCCAGCACGTTCTCGCGCTGCTCCGTGATGTCGTTGGCCAGGATCAGTCCGGCCGGTCGCCCTTGAAACGTGAACGCATGGAAACGGATTTCCATGTAAATCACGTCGCCGTTTCGCTTCCGATGACGCCAGACTCGAGGGAGCTCGTCGGACGAACGATCCTTTTTTCCCACCACCTCCATCAGCGCAGGCACATCGTCGGGTGAAATGAGCTCCTTAATCGTCATGGAGAGGAACTCCTCGCAACTGTAACCATAGTGCCGGATCGCCGCCTCGTTCACCGCAAGAAAGCTCAATGTTTTCCGGTCGTACACCCACATGGGCATGGGATTGGCCTCGAAAAGCATTCGAAAATCCTCCCGGCTCCGCCGAAGGGCGATGTCCATTCGTCGGCGCTCGGTGACATCCTGGGCAGTGCCCACCATGGAAAGCGGCCGGCCGGTTTTTTCGTCCCGCACGATTTCGGCGCGTTCGTGAACGATGCGCTCCGCACCATCGGCGCGAAGGATTCGGTGATCGATGTTGTAGGTCGTCCCCGTGCGCAGAGATTCGGCGATCGCCTCTTGGATTTTCGGCCGATCATCCGGGTGAACGTGCTGAAAAAAAATTTCGTTCGAAACCTCGATCGCTCCCGGCTCGTAACCGAACACCCGAAACAATTCATCCGACCAACGCAGCGAACCTACGTGAGTCGACTCGGTACCGATCAAATCCAGCTCCCAACTCCCGATGCGCGCAACCGACTGCGCCATCGCCAGGCTCCGCTCGCGCTCCCTTAGTTTCTTTTCGACCTGTTTTCGATCCGAGATATCGCGAACAACCGTCACGATGTAGTCTTTATCGAGCCGCACCCACCGGGCGTTGAACTCCATCGGAAAGAGCGTGCCGTCCTTCCGCTGATGCATTCCTTCCCCCCGGCAAGTGCCGAGCCGGCGTATCTCCTCCGCCACCGCGGGCCAACCTCTTGCCCTCACCCCTGGATCGATGTCCCCGACATGGAGCTTGAGGTGCTCCTCCCGGGTGTACCCGAGCACCGTGCAACTCGTCCCGCTCACGTCGAGAAACCGTCCCGTCTCCGCATCGATGATTTCAAAGGTGTCGCTCGACTGATCCAGCAAACTACGAAACAAGCGCAACGCCGCGTCCGTCTGCGTCCGCTCGCGTCGCAACCGTGCCTCATCCAACGCATGGGTGACCGCCGACCCCAATCGGGCCAATCGGTCCTTCATCAGATAATCGGATGCCCCGCGCTTGATCGCCTCCACCGCAAGCTCCTCGCCGATCGTGCCGGAAACCAGAATAAAGGGGATATTGGGATCGCGAGCCCTGAGTATTTCCAATGCACGAAAGCCATTGAACGAACCCAAATCATAGTCGGACAAGACCAGGTCGATTCCTTCATGAATACCCGCCGCAAACGCCTCCTCAGTCCCCACGCAGTGGACATCGACCACGAATCCGTGACGTCGCAGACGCATGAGTACCAGCTCGACATCGGCCGGGTTGTCCTCGGCGAAGAGAATTTTAAGGTTCTGCGTCATCAAATCAGGTTTCCTGTTTCGGCGCCTGATTCACAAGCAGCCAATACATGCCGAGCTGCTCAACGGCGGCGGAAAACCCGTCAAAATTCACCGGCTTCACGATATAGCTGTTCACGCCCAGGTTGTAGCTTTCGATCACATCCTTCTGCTCCTTGGAGGACGTGAGCATCACGACCGGGATGGTCTTGGTGCGCGGATCGGATTTCATCCGACGAAGGACTTCGAGTCCGTCGATCTTCGGCAACTTGAGGTCGAGGAGGACCACTCGCGGGAGCTGACAGCCGTGACGCCCGGCCTGACCACCGTCGCCGAACAGGAAATTCAGGGCCTCTTCTCCGTCACGACACACGTGAAGATTGTTGGCGAGCCGGGCTTTTTTTAGAGCCCGTTGGGTACGCGCGAGGTCGATGGGGTTGTCTTCGACGAGGAGGATTTCGACGCTGTCAGGATGCCACATGTTCATAGGGGTGTTTCTTGATTGAGTGTGAAATAAAAGGTGGCGCCTTGATTCACAACGCCGTCCGCCCAAACACGGCCTCCATGCCGATGGACGATGCGCTGCACGATGGCCAGGCCGACGCCCGTCCCTTCGTAATCTTCGGCGCGATGCAAACGTTGGAAAACGCCAAAAAGTTTGTGGACATAGCGCATGTCGAAACCCGCGCCGTTGTCCTTCACGAAGTAAATCGTCGTCCCGTTCTCGAACAGGCTGCCGATCTCGATCACCGCCACCTCCCGGCGCCCGGTGTATTTGAGTGCGTTGGAAAGCAGGTTGATCCAGACCTGCTTGATCAGCGCCAAATCGCCTTCGCAAGGCGGCAGTTCCTCGATGCGAAAGTCGAATTTGCGCTCATGATAAGCCGCGACCGCGTCCTTCAGCACCGAGCGCACGACCCCGGCGGTGTCGATGCGGGTCCGCTCAAGCGATGCCCGACTCAGGCGGGAAAAAGTCAACAGGTCGTCGATCAACTCGCCCATGCGCTGGGTCTCGCTCCGGACGGTGCTCAAATAACGACGCCCTTCTTCCGGCAGCAGTTGTCCATAATCCTCGACCAGCGCCTGCGAGAACCCATCCACGGCCCGAAGCGGCGCCCTCAAGTCATGTGAAACCGAATACGAAAACGCCTCCAGTTCCTTGTTGGCCGCCTCCAACTGCGCCGTGCGTTCCAGCACGCGCCGCTCCAACTCGGCGTTGAGCATCCGCACCTCGTCTTGCGCATGACGTCGCTGGATGAACAGACCGATCTGCCGGCCAATTTGATCAAGCATCTCCTTGGCCCGCTCGTCCGGTTCGCGCGCCTCGGTCGCCAGAAAATCGACGACGCCGCTGACCTTGCCGCCCTCGGACACCGGAAAGCACAACGCACTCCGAAATCCCGCCTGCAACGCCTGCGGCGCCCGGGGATAGTTGTCATCGGCGGAGACGTCCGGACAGAACTGGGATTCGCCCGTCGCCCAAACTCGTCCCGGCAGACCCACGCCACGCGGGAAGGTGATTTCCTTCATTCGCGCGATCAGTTGGTCGACCTCGGCTCCCGGCCGGCTCCAGGTTTCTCGACACCTCAAGACCCCGGCCTCCTCGTCAACCTCCCACAACGATCCGAAATCCCACCCCTCCGACTCCGCAACGGCTTTCAAAACGGGCGGAGCCGCTTCGGTCAGCGAATCGGAAGCGGCCAAGATGCGACTGACCGCCCCCTGCGTCGCCAATCGACGCGACGCGAGTTTCCGATCGGTGATGTCGGTCGACAGTATAAACACGCCCTCCGGCACCGCCTGGACGATCAAATGAAACCACGCACTCGCTCCGTCGGGATAGAAAAACTCGTTCTCCATCTCATGCGCCGGCCCCCCGGCCATACAGTCCAGCATCGCGGAGAAAACCTCCGTCCGCTCGATACCGGGATAACATTCCATGATTGTGCGACCCATGAGCTCTTCAACCGGTCGCCGGGCGTGTCCGGCGGCAGTCGCGTTCAGATAAATATAACGCCACCCGCGATCGAGGATCTGACAGCCCTCCATCAGGTTATCGAGAGTGGTCCGGAAGCGCCGTTCACTGGCCTGCAACGCGAGTTCGCCTCGCTTCTTTTCGGTGATATCCGCACGGATCGCCACGTACTGCTCGGGTTTCCCGTCGGCGCCGAGAAAAGGAACGATGGTCGTATCCACCCAATAATACGAACCGTCCTTCGCCCGGTTCTGAATCTCGCCATGCCACACCTGGCCGTGCCCGATCGTGGACCACAGGTTACGGAAAAACTCCTTGGGATGGTGGCCCGAATTAATGATTCGATGGTCCTGCCCGATCAACTCCTCGCGCGCATACTTGGAGATCGCGCAAAACTTGTCGTTCACAAACGTGATTTTCCCCCGTGCGTCCGTGATCGCCACGATCGCGTGCTCGTCCAACGCGGAACGCAATTCGTTCGCCTCCCGGGTCGATTCGCGCAGCAATTCCTTGGCCTGCTCCAGCTCTGCGATCACGGTCCGATCCTTCCCTCGCGCCCGGAGCAATGCACCGTTCAGTCCACTCACCAAGACCCCCATCAGGACCAAAATCATCCATTGGGCGAAATCCACCTCTCGCTCAAATCCGAACGCAAACACCGGCGGTATCAGGAAATAGTCCGTTCCCAAGCCAACCAATGCCGTCGCCACCAGACCTGGACCAAGCCCCCCCAGATAGGAGCTGACGATAATCGGAACCAAAAAAATGATCAGAATCGGCCGGTCCCCCACCCATTCCTGCAACCAGACCCGCGCCCACAGCAACCCGGCCGTTAGTGCAATCGCCAACCCATAGGCCAAGGGACGGATCAGGCGACCGAACAGGTGAGGTCCGGATTCCGGAGTCGGGATCGAGCCGGTAGGGTGATCGCTCATGAAAATCGCCAACTGACGGGATATGGTTGCAGCTACGAACCGCCGATTCTTGCGAAAATCCTCAAAAGCGAGGCTTAAAAAAACTCCGCCTTCTGGTCCGCGTTCAAACCGGCTTCAACGGGCCCCTAACCTTCCGCTGCACGGGTGTATTAGCAAGCCCGCATGCCTCCAAAACCCTGCCTACAGCTATTTTCATCAAGCTCCCTTTTTCGAAAGCCCCCGCCTGACCAGCGCCGCCGGAATCACGCCTTGCTAACCGGCCGTCCCGCCTCTGTGCTTTCTCCCTTTTATTTTCGCGCCATGACCTCCGCCGAGATCCGCCAGTCCTTCCTCGATTTTTTTGCCAGCCAGGGCCACACGATCGTCCCCTCGTCGCCCCTGCTCCCCGACTCCCCCGGACTGCTCTTCACCAACGCCGGCATGAATCAGTTCGTGCCCATCGTCCTCGGCGACAAGCAGCCCGACGTTTCCACATGGGCCGGCGCCCGCCCCGCGAAGGACACCCGCGCCGCCGACACCCAGAAATGCATCCGCGCCGGCGGCAAACACAACGACCTCGAAGACGTCGGCTACGACACCTATCACCACACGCTCTTCGAAATGTTGGGCAACTGGTCCTTCGGCGACTACTTCAAGAAAGAGTCGATCACTTGGGGTTGGACGCTTCTCACGAAAGTCTGGGGCATTCCCGCCAAACGGCTCTTCGCGACCGTCTACGCCCCCAAGCCCGGCGATCCTTCCGAGTTCGACACCGAGGCCAATGCGATCTGGACCGAACTCTTCAAAGCCGAAGGCCTCGATCCCGCGATCCACATCGTCCACGGCAACCGCAAGGATAACTTCTGGCAGATGGGCGATACCGGCCCCTGCGGTCCCTGCTCCGAGATCCATTTCAACCTGCTCGAAAGCGACGACGAACAAGCCGGACGTGCGCTCGTCAACTCGTCCAGCCCGCGCTGCATCGAGATCTGGAACCACGTCTTCATTCAGTTCAACGCCAACGCCGACGGCACCTTCTCGCCGCTCACCGCCAAGCACGTCGACACCGGCATGGGCTTCGAACGCGTCGCCGGCATTTACGCCACGACGAACGGATTCAAGGACTTCGCCCGCGAGCCCTCCAATTACAACGCGGACGTCTTCGCTCCGCTCTTCAAAAAAGTCGCCGAACTCTCCGGCAAGACCTACCGCGAAACCGTCCCGACCAAACGCGAAGGTCTGACCGGGCAAGAGAACATCGACATCGCCTTCCGCGTCCTCGCCGACCACGCCCGCACGATCAGCTGCTCGATCGCCGATGGCATCATGCCCGGCAACGAAGGCCGCAATTATGTTATCCGCCGCATCCTCCGCCGCGGCATTCTATACGCAACCAAGCTCGGCCTGAAGACCGGTTTCTTCGAACAACTCGTCGCCCCCGTGGTGGAAAGCCTCGGAGCGGTTTTCCCGGAGTTGATCGAGCGCCAGGACATCATCCGCCGCGTGATCCGCAGCGAAGAAGAGAGTTTCGGGCGCACACTGGAGCGTGGTCTCGCCGTCTTCTATAAGTCCTATGAGTCCCATAAGACCCGTGGGTCCTATTCCGCCATCCCCGGCGCCCTGGCCTTCGAACTCTACGACACCTTCGGCTTCCCGCTCGATATGACGCAGTTGCTCGCCACCGAGAGAGGGCTCACCGTCGATACGGCCGAATTCGAGCGCCTCATGGAAGAGCAACGCGCCCGCGGACGTGCCTCGACCGTAAAGGAGATCGTTGTCGCCGCCACCGAAGGTGCCGACACCACTGAGGTCAAACCCACCACCTTCGTCGGGTACGATTCGCTCACCGCCGACACCACGCTCGTCGACATCGTCAAAACCGAGAAGGATACCTACCTCGTTTTCGCGGAGACACCGTTCTACGCCGAGATGGGCGGTCAGGTCGGCGACACCGGCACGGCCCTCATCAACGGCCAAATCATCCAGATCACCGACACGGTCAAAGACAAATCAAGCCGCTACCTTCACAAGATCGCCTCCGCAGCCCAAGGTGGGAGCGAGCTTGCTCGCGATGTCCGCGCCACCCTCACCGTCAACGCCTCGCGTCGCCGCGCGATCAACCGCCATCACACCGCGACACACCTGCTCCACTGGGCGTTGCGCAAAGTGATCGGCACCCACGTCCGCCAGGCCGGTTCCCTCAACACGCCCGACCGGCTGCGCTTCGATTTCGCGCACTTCGAGGCCATCTCGCCCGCCCAGCTCCGCGAGATCGAGAGCCTCGTCAACCAGCGCATCCTCGAAAACGCCGCCGTCGCGTCCTACGAAACCGAGTTCGACAAAAAACCCGAAGGCACCCTCGCCTTCTTCGGCGAGAAATACGGCAAGACCGTGCGGGTCGTCGATGCTGGCGGTTACAGCCGCGAACTCTGCGGCGGCACCCACGTGTCCACGACCGGTGAAATCGGTCTCGTTAAAATCGTGTCCGAGGGCGCGGTCGCCGCCGGCACCCGCCGCATCGAAGCCGTCGCCGGACAAGCCGCCTACGACCACGTCGCCGTCCTCGAAGCACAGCTCGCCGCCACCGCCGCCAAGCTCGGCGTTCCCCAATCACAGCTCGACCAGAAGCTCGATTCGCTCCTCGTCCAAAAAGCCGAGGCAGACAAAAAGCTGAAGGCCTTCGAACAACGCGCCGCCGCCGCCCTCGCGACCGAGCTCGCCGCCAAGACCATCGACAAAGACGGCATTCCGCACGTCTCCGCGGTGGTCACGGTTGAAGCGCCCGAAGCGCTCCGCGAAATCGGCTCCCAAGTCCTCGCCAAGCTCGGTGAAGGCGTGGTCATCCTCGGTGCCGCCTTCGGCACGGAGAAAGTCAGCCTCGTCGCCTTCGCCTCGCCGGCCGCCATCAAGGCCGGACATCAAGCGGGCAAGATTATCAGCGCCCTCACCGCCCAACTGGGCGGCAAAGGCGGCGGCAAACCCGACTTCGCCATGGGCGGAGGCAAAGACGCCTCGAAACTCGCAGAAGTCCTCGGTTAACCCTCGATCCGGTTAACCACTAATGAACACTCACTAATTCCGAACCTCCGAAATTAGTGCTCATCAGTGTTCATTAGTGGTTGGGAAAAATCCCGCTCCGTCGATGTCCTCCCAACTCAAGGACATGTTCAACGCCGCGCGCTATCGCTCGCTCGCGTCTGAACTCTCGACGCTCTCCGCCGCGTTCAATGCCGACGCCTTCCTCGCCCATACGCTCGACGGTCTCGCCTCGCGTGAACTCATGGATCGCATGCGCCGCACCTCGTCCGCCGTCGCCGTCGCGCTACCGCTGCCCTACCGCGAGCAACTCGCCGTCCTCCGCATCCTCGCCCCGCGCATCGGTCACAATTTCATCGGCATTTTCCTCTCCGATTTCGTCGCACAACACGGTCTCGACGACGTCCCCGCCTCGCTCGACGCGCTCCGCTTCTTCACCCGTTTCGGCTCGGCCGAATTCGCCGTTCGCCCTTTCATCCTGCGCGATCAACCCGGCACACTCGCCGTCATTCAATCGTGGACGACAGACGAAAACGAACACGTGCGCCGCCTCGCCAGCGAGGGCTCCCGCCCCCGGCTGCCATGGGGAACCCGCCTCCAATCCCTCATCGTCGATCCGTCACCCACCCTGCCGATTCTCGAAACCCTCCGCGCCGATCCGTCGCTCTACGTTCGCAAATCCGTCGCCAACCATCTCAACGACATCGCCAAGGACCATCCCAACGTCGTCATCGATCTCGTTTCCGGCTGGGACCGATCTTCCGCGCCGACCGCGTGGATTGTGAAACGCGGCCTGCGCACCCTCATCAAACAAGGCCACCCACCCGCCCTCGAACTCCTCGGCGTGGGTGCGATGCCGAAACTCGACGTCGCCTTCAGCGCCGCACCCAAACGTATCCGACTCGGCGGTACCGTCGCCTTCACGGCCACATTGAAATCCACCGCCCGCCGCGCGCAGAACCTGGTCGTCGACTACGTCCTCCATTATGCGCGCGCTTCCGGAACCTCCGCCCACAAGGTCTTCAAATGGAAACAGCTCGTCCTGCAACCGGGCGAAACCCTCGTGTTGACCAAGCGCCAGACGATTCGCGATTTCAGCACCCGCCGTCACCACGCCGGCCATCATCGGGTCGAGTTGCAGATCAACGGACGCCGCCTTGCCGAGACCGGTTTTGTGTTGGCAGTGTAAGCGCCCCCTCTCCTTCAATTAACCATGAACTTGCGTCCCCTCATCGACGAAATCGCCAGCCAGGCGGATGATTTTCTCAACGGAGTCACCGACCGCCAACAGGCCCGCGCGGGCATCGCGGAACTCCTCAGCATGGATTATCCGCAGCTCGGTCCCGCCGATCGAAAGCTTGTCAGCGACCATGTCATGGCAGTGCTGGAAGATGAAAACTTCTTCGACGGCGGCTTTGCCGGCCACTCCTTCAACGATGAAAGCGAAGCCGACGAGGATTTCTGAAAAAAGAGTCCGACTCCCATAAGTAACTCTCGTACAATATAATGGCAACGGTATGGCATTTCATTTTGACATTCCACGAAGACGCCATACTCGATATGGCATCGTGAAAATGACCATGCACATCGACGAGGCGCTGCTCGGGCGCGTCATGAAGGAGTACGAGTTCTCCAGCAAGACGGAGGCGGTTGAAGCCGCGTTGAAAGAGCTGGATCGTCAAATGCGTATTCGCGAGTTCCGCAAAAACGGCCTTGGTCTCACGCCCGAAGAACTGGCCGACGCGGTGGACCCGAACTACGACGTCGACTTGGGCCGCAATGTCTATCCCGACGCCGCTGTAGCCGAGGACCCGAAGCCCTATGGATCTTCCGATCCTCGTTGATAGCAGCGTGTATATTCTCCTCATGCGGCAACGGCTCGATCCCGTCGCCGTATTGTTTGAGCACTACGATACCGTTAATTTGGTGACCTGCGGCATGGTTCAGCTCGAAGTTCTCCGCGGCATGCGTGATCCCCGGGCCCGCAGTCGTCTGGAAGAGTTCATGGCCGTCATGCAATGTGTCCCCACCGACGAACAACTCTGGCGCGAAGCCACCGACTTGGCCTGGCGAATTGACCGTGCCGGTCAGACGATTCAGGTCACCGACGCCGTCATTGCCGCCGCCGCCTTGCGTAAAGGAGCCTCGGTGCTCACACACGACTCGGACTTTCGACGCGTGCCAGGCCTCCATGTCCTCCCATTGCCGGAAAACCTGCTTTGATCCCCGATGTCCCTCTCCGCCGCCGCTGATTCGCTCATCCTCGTCTTCGATTCCAACAACCGTCTCGCCGTCCGCCCGGGTCCCCGCGGACTGGAGTCCGCGCCGGCATCCGCCTTCGATGGACTCACCGAGCCACGTGAATTTTTCTCTCTTGAGCACGAGGGCTGCGCGTATCGCGTCCATTTCGCGCAGGTCGCAGACGCAAACCCGCCGAAGTCCGCAGGAGTCGAATTTCGCACCTTGGAGCAACTCGCCGCCGAATCCGCGACGCTCTCTTCGCTGCTCGCCGCGTTGCTCCCCGCGATGGAGCCGTACCTGATCCAGATCCCGTACCTCCAGCTCGAAGAAAACGACTTCATCTACAAGTTCCGTCCCGAGAAGGATCGCAACCTAGCCCTCTACGCTCAGGACGCCCACACCAGCGCGCTTTACCAGTCCGCCCTCTGCGCCGCCATCAAGGCCATCGCCCGTCGTCGCGAAGGCGTTGCCACAGCCCCGATTCCGCTCGATTTCGGTGCAGTCCGTTATCTGATCCCCAGCCACTTCGGCTTCTGCCTCGGCGTGAAGAACGCCATCGATCGCGCGTATGAGACGCTCGCCGCCAATCCCGGCCGCCGGGTCTTCATGCTTTCGGAGCTGATCCACAATCCGTTCGTCAACGAGGATCTCCTTCGTCGCGGCCTGCGTTATCTTCAGACCGAAAAGGGCGTCCCCTTCGCCGTCGACGGACAGAAGTCCACCGCTGCCCCCTCCCTGCCGCTGCTCTGGGACACCCTGGTGCCCGAGGATATTGTGATCATCCCCGCCTTTGGAGCGACCGATGAGGACAAAAAGAGGCTCGTTCGCAAGGGCATCGCGGTCCATCAATACGACGCCACCTGCATGCTGGTGGAAAAGGTGTGGAAAGCCGCCCGCACGTATGGCCGAGCCGGATACACCGTCGTGATTCATGGCAAGCACGAGCACGAGGAGACCAAGGCCACGTTCTCCAACACCCGCCGCTATGCACCCGCGGTGATCGTGCGAAACCTCGACGAAACCCGCCGCCTTGGGGAGATTATTGCGGAAGCGCGTCTCGCTCCCGCAACGGCACAGGCCCGCTTTGAAAATCTTTTCGCCGAGCGTCATACTCCCGGGTTCGACGTCGTCCGCGATCTCGCCCGCGTGGCCGTCGTGAATCAGACCACCCTCCTGATGAACGAAACGCGCGAGATCATCGCCTGCCTCCGGGGCGCCTACAAAAACGTTTTCGGCCCTGAAGTTCCCGGCGCCCCCCAAAGAGTCGGGGGAAGCGGGCGCAACGACACCCTCTGCTACGCCACTCAAGTGAATCAGGACGCCCTCGCCCGCGCGCTTGAAGAACCGCTCGACGCCGCGTTCATCATCGGTGGAAAAAACTCGTCCAACACCTATCAGCTCTATCGGCTCTGTGAGGAGAAACTCGGCGACAAGGCCTTCTTCATCCAAAGCGAAACCAACATCCGGTCACTCGCCGAGGTTGAACATTATGTTTTCCCGTCCGGTGGGCCCAGTCACGGAGGCCACATCGAAATAAACCCACTCTGGCCCTCGCTTGTCAGGAGTTCGGAGGGTGGCACCTTGAACAACTCAGCCCTCGGTTCCCCGAAACGAGTACTCATCACCGGCGGCGCATCGTGCCCCGATGGCGTGATCCAGCAGGTCATCACCCGCATTAACAGCCTCTTCGCTCCTTCCAGCCTCCGATCCGTTGAAGCAGTGCAGGCCGACGTTGAGAACGCCGGCGTAAGTACCCAAGGGTAGCGACGCTTGATCTCAATTGCCCCGTCTGAATGGCACCGAGTACGACAGCTGCAATGTCTCGGTCCCGGGATTCCGATAACCCAGTCCACCGTTGGAGAGATGGCCTACACGCACGCTCACCACATGATCGTTTTTGAAAGCGTAGCCGGTCTCAAGGAATGAATAAAAATTAAGCTTTCCTCCCAAATCCCACCCGTCGTTTACGTCGTAATAACTTGGAGCCCAAGCAATCGAGAGATTGAATCCACTCGAGTGCTTATACGTGTAAAGCAGACCGGCCGATATGAAGTTCGTCCCCTGTTCGGCCCGCGTATAGCCCACCCATGGGCGGAGGTTCCATTTTACCTCATCAAAGCGATATTCAACCGCGCCCATCCATTGGACGGTATCACCGTCTTGTTGCAGGTTCAGCACCCCGAATCCCGCCAGCAACTCCGCCCCCAAGGGCTGGTCTGGCTGCGCCCCCCCCGTGACGGTTAAAAAAGTCGCGATCAATGTTCCTGTCAGCCATGCATGTGATTTCATAAGCGGGTAATCAATTTTCGATTAGCCACTTGAAAATCAAATATTAGCCCTCCTCGTCAAGACGTAGGTGCGTCGATTACCGATGGCCCAATCAGGGAATCCCCCATGGTTCAGGTACCACTCCTGATGTGAATGCAGGGCGAA
>JANJTQ010000139.1 GCA_024711005.1 Opitutaceae bacterium
CCCAAGGCGAGAAGGCGCACATGTGGAACGAGCCCGGCAACATCGCCGGTTTTCCCGCCTGCGCGCTGGCTGCGGCGGAAGTCGTGACGGATCCGGCGTTGCGGCGCGCCTTGGTGATTCTGGCGGCGGCGCACATCGACGTTTCTGCCGGGCGAACGCGTCGGAATCGAGCTCATCGCGCCGATCAATTTTGATTACGCCAAGTCCGAAGAGTCCACCGTTCAGGTCACGACAAGCAACGGCGATAGCGAAACCGTCGCCCTGAAGGAAGCCACGTGCTTTTCCCCTGCTCTCCGCGGCCGCTTGCGAAGCGTCGAGGGCTCCGCGCGACCCGGCGACGGTATTCTTCAAGTCCGCCCCGGAGACACCATCTCCGTCTCCTATGGTCTCGGTTGCTTCCGTCGCGAGGCTCAGACGACCGTTCGTCAGACATCGAATAAGTAACCGAAAATTGAATACACACTCAATGTTCTCGACGAGACTGCGGGACCAGAACGACTTCAATGAACCTCCGCCGACGGCGGCAGAACAGCCAGGTTGCCGTGGCCGGATCACCGCGCCCATTCACCGGCCGGCCGGCAATCCCGTCTTTGGCGGGGTCATCGCCAGCTCTTCCAACAGGGCGGCGATCTTCGGTGCATCGGAAGGTTCGATCAGTTCCGAGGTATAGCGCTGGTTCGACGCATCGGGCTCCTCTCGCCAAGCGTTGCGACCGATCTCGTCGATGTGGTTCGATCCGCGTTCGACAACCTTGAACCAAGGGGCGAAACCGCGCACCGCCACCAACACCGCGATCGAATCGGCCGTGTGACGCACGGGGCCGGTCTTGGTCTTCTCGAAATAACTCCGATAGGCCAGACTCACCGGCCAGACCTTCGGGTCCAGCTTCACAATCTGCCGCCCGATCGCCATCGCATCGGCGAAGTCCCCGCCCCCGGTAAACGTGAGCATCGTGGGCCAGCGTTCGATCACCTCCCGCGTCGAGTCCGGGTCGGTTCGAAAATTACCCCATTTGCCCGTGCCCGGATCGACCTCGGCCGGATATCGACTGCCCATGCACACATAGTGCGCGACCTTCGCCGCCACCAACGCCCGGCCGTCAAGCGGACTATGCGCGTCGGGCTTTGTCACGAGCAACGCTGCCAGATTGGTGAGGTCTCCCACGCTCACGATCACCACGTCGCGATCGGTCCGCGGCGCCAGCAGCCGCCGGTACAGCGCGGCCGCTTCGATCTGCTCGTGCTTTTCACGGAAATCCTGCGGAAACGCCTTCGCCACCTCGCGGGCATAGTGACTGTGCTGCCGGATTCCCCGTTTACCCGAGACCAGCCCGATGGGCAGATCAGGACGTCCGTGAAACGTATTTAAAGCATCAATACAGAGCGCGGACCATTCGTTGTGGCCGGACACCATGACGGCGAGCAATTCGACCTCGCCACGGTCGGCCATCACATGGAGCTGCGCCAATGCGGCAACATCGTCGACGTCGGAGTCCATGTCGGTATCGAAGATCACCGGTAAGGGCGCGGCCACGCAACGCGCGGCCAGAACGCAAAGAAGGAGGAGCGAAGGAGTGTTCATCCGGAAATCGAGGATATCGCCGCCCCAGGATCAAGGTGCGCAACTCGGCACGGCCGCGGCGGTCGACAGTCGAGCTTGAGACCGGCTTGGAATCTCGAACCACGCGGAGGAATAAAGAGGAGGTGTCGCGCAGGGTAGCGACTTCGATTCATACATGCGGCACTCTCCCCAAGGAATGGCGCATAACAAAAATGGCCCGCGCAATAAAGCGCGGGCCGAGCGAAAACCAAGGAGCAGAACCCAAAGGCTCAATCCCGACGGCGGCGCAGGAGCGCGAGGCCGAGGATCGCGCCGCCCGCGAGCAACGCGTAGGTGGACGGCTCGGGGATGGGAGCGATGTTAAGAACGATATTGTTGTCGCTAAGGCTGAGCGTCGCGTCGTAGCCACCGATGGTGCCGACCAAGTTCGAACCGAGCGTGCCGACGATCGTCGTAGAGGTCTGGAACAGGATGTAGGTGCCTTCACCAAACCCGGCGAGGGCGGTGAACGTGAAGTCATCAAAGTTCAATACGCCGGAGCCGATGGTGAGTGCGTCGGTGGACAGCACAATCTTGTCGCTGGAGCCGGTTGCGCCGAGGTTGAAGAGCAACCCACCGGCCTCGGAGGCCAAGCCCGAGATATCGAGCGCGCCACCGAAGGTCAGTGTGCCGGCCTGACCGGCGACGGATCCCGGAGAAAGGAAGGAGCCGGCGTTCGCGACGGCGGCGCCCGCGACGGTCCCGTCGCCGCCGAAGGTCCCGGTGCTGTTCACGGTGACTGCGCCGCTTCCGTTCTTGGCGCCGTTGATTAGAAGCGTACCGCCGTTGACCACGGTGTTCCCGGTGTAGCCGTTGGCCGCTCCGTTGAGCACCATCGTTCCGGCGCTGACGACCACGCCGACGCCGGTGCTGTTGACGTTGCCGTTGAAGACCAAATTGCCGGTGCCGGTTTTCGTGAAATTCCAACCATTATTGCCCGTCCAGCTGTTGTTGAACGTCACGGTGGTCGCATTGTTAACCGCCCAGTTCTTGCTACCGCCCATGTTGACGGAACCAGAGGCGCTGAAGGTCAGGTCGCCAAGGCCGTCCGTCGCCCCTTGTGCGGCGCCAAAAAAGAAGCCGTTGCTGGTAAAAGCACCCAAGCTGTTGGCGATGGTGCGGGCGTTGTTGTCCATCGACCGCACACTGCCCGCGCTCAGCGTAAGCGTGCCCGTGCCGATACCATTGTTCGTTCCAGTACCAAGAACGAGATGTCCGACCACCGAAGTGCTACCGGAGTACGTGTTGTTACCGGTGAGAACGACCGTTCCCGAGCCATTGCTAATCGTAACGCCGCCGGTTCCGGTGATGTCGCCGGCCAAAGTGACGGTGTTGCTGCGTTGAATGCGCAGAGTGCCGTTGTTGACGATGTTACCGGAAACGCTGCCGGAAGTGGCGTCCGCGCCCAGTTGTAGCGTTCCGGCAGAAATCGTCGTGGTTCCCGTGTAAGTGTTGTTTGCCGTGAGGACCAAGCGACCCGCCCCACCCTTGGTAAGGCCATCGCTACCGGCGATATTTGCACTGATCTGAGCAAATCCGTTCGTGCCCAAAGCATTGACGGTGACCGACGCCACACCCGCGAGGGTCAGTGACGGTGTGCCCGTGCCTGCACTCAGGTTCCAAGTGCCAGCGCTGGAGGTGTCGCTGTCGCCAAACGTGATGCTCCCGATCGTGCGGGCAGCATCGAGCGTGATGACGTTGTTGTTGGCCGCAGTTCCGCTGATGTTAGTGCTGAAGATTGCCGAGGAGCCGCTGCCGTCGGCGATGATTCCACCGACCCAACTGGCTTCGGAATTCCACGAGCCACTGCCGCTGGCGGGGCCGGTTATGGGCAGTGCCCACGTGCCGTCGGCGGCGTGAGCGGTTTGGACGAGAGGGAAAACCAAAGACACGGACAAAGATGCCACACAAACGCGCAGCAACGCTCGATAACGGGAATTAGGGGCGGGGTTCATATACCCTAGACGTTAGCAGAAAACGCCGAACGGGGGTTAGCCGACTCCCGATCGAAAATGTGTCTATCGCCGACCATGGAGGCGACGAGTCGGCAAGAGACACGTCGCAGGTCGGCACGAAACGTTCGAACCGGCCGACCGCTCCTAGATCGAGACGGAACGCGGATTTTTAGCGGGAAGCCGGGACGCCACCGGCTGAATCATGCCCGGCTCCGAACCCGCGCGATGCTGACGTTGAAACTCCCCGGGAGTATGTCCGGTCAGGCGGCGAAATACCTTGGTGAAATGAATGCGGTCCGAGAATCCCGACTTCTCCGCCACATCGTCGATGATCGCACCCGGCCGCCGGAGCAGTTCACGCGCGTGATCGATGCGCGTTCGTCGAATATATACGCTCAAATCCTCCCCCATATGCTGCTTGAACTTCCTGCTGAGAAAGTCCGGATGACAACGCAGGTGAGCGGCGAGATCCTTGATATTGTATGCGTCTCCGACGTGGGCGGTCACATAACGAAGCGTCTCTTGAATGACGTAGGGTTGGGGCGGGCCGTCATCCGGCACGTATTTATCCAGCTCGGCGCCGTTCGATGCGATGAGGTCGCGGTACCAGAGCGCCGAGTCTTTCAAGGTGCGTCGCTGGGTGGCGTAATCCACATGGATAAGACCGAAGCGATGCTTGTAACCTTCGGCCCACTCAAAGTTGTCCAGCAGCGACCACACAAAATAACCGCGTACATCGATGCCTTCGGCCAGCGCACGTCGAAGTTGCAGGAGATAACTGATCATGAACTCAACCCGCACCTGATCGCGCACATGGCCGTCGTGCCCCACCATGTCGCAATTCGACATGCCGTTTTCGGTGACGACGATCGGCAGCTTGTAGGTCTCCGCCAAAAACTTCGGCCCCCAATAAAGCGCCTCGGGCGTCTGACTCCACAAATACAAGGTGCGCGGATGCCCCGGGGGCAGCGGCGCGAGCACAGGCATGCCGCCCGGGCCGGCCTTGATCTGCTCCCCTTGAAAAATGTTGCACCCATAAAAATCGATCGGCTGCTGGATGATCTTGAAGTCCGCCTTGGTCGCGCGCGGCGCCGCGTCACCGTAGACGCGCAGGCCCTCTTCCGGATAACCACCCAACACCACCGGATCTCCCCACCAGCGGTTGTTCCAGACTCCGTCCGGCCACACGGAATTGATCGCCCGCCGCGCGGCGCCGATGTCCTCCGGGGATTCGGTCGCCGGATAGTAGACCGTCACCGCCGGCGACCAGCCGACGATCGGGGTTTTCTTCGCACGTTCGCGGATCACCTCGACCGCACGTCCATGCGCCAGCAAGGCATGATGCCCCGCCAGCAGCACCTCGGGCAGATCGAGCTTCAGGCCCGGGGCATGTTCGCCGCTCGAATGCCCGAGGCCGATGAAGCACTGCGGCTCGTTCAAAGTCACCCAATGCGTCACCCGATCCGACAACCGGTCCACTACCGCCGCCGTGTACTTGGCAAACCACGCCGGGCTGTCGGGATTAAGCCAGCCGCCGCGCAAGAAAAGCTGATACGGAAAATCCCAGTGAAACAACGTCACCCACGGCTGCACGCCCGCAGCGAGCAGATCATCGACCAGCCGATCATAAAACGCCAGTCCGGCGTCATTCACCGCACCCGTGCCGCCCGGAATCACGCGTGGCCATGAAACCGAAAAGCGATAGGCGTTGAGCCCTATCTGCGCCATGAGCCCAACGTCCTCCTTGGACCGGTTATAATGATCGCAGGCCACCTGCCCCGTCTGACCGTCCCAAACATGACCGCGACGCCGCGTGAACATGTCCCAAATCGACGGCCCTTTGCCGTCCGCCTGCCAGGCACCTTCGATTTGATAAGCCGAGGCAACCGAGCCCCAGTGGAAATTAGCGGGAAAACTCATGCGGGGTAAGGGGGTTCCAGAAGGGCCAATGCCTCGGCGTCGATGCCAGCGACAGAAGCCTACTTTCACCTGAGATGGTCAAAACCCGACTGAAAGCGAGCAAAACCTCCCCCGATTCGTCCCCAAAGCCAGTCAGTAAATGACACATCTCGAATCGGCAGACGCCTAACACGACCAATCCCATCGGTGCTATATTGGGCCCGTAATTCCTGCCGCTCGTTTCCCCTGAAAGCGCCCCGACGAGCCTACGGCCCTATTTTCCGACAACCGTCCCGTTCCACTCATGAGTTCATCGTTCCCTCCCAATTTCACCTGGGGTGCCGCCGCGGCATCCTACCAGATCGAAGGCGCCTGGCAGGCCGACAGCAAAGGCGCGTCCGTCTGGGACATGCTCTGCCACCAAAAGGGGCGCATCTGGGAAAATCACACCGGCGACACCGCGTGCGATCACTACAACCGTTACAAGGACGACGTCGCCCTCATGTCTCAGGTCGGGCTGCAGGCCTACCGCCTCTCCGTTTCCTGGCCGCGCGTGCTCCCCGCCGGCACCGGAAAAATCAATGAAGCCGGACTGGGTTTCTATGACCGTCTCATCGACGAACTCCTCGCCGCCGGCATCCAACCCTGGGTGACGTTGTTCCACTGGGATTTCCCGTACGAACTGTTCCTCCGCGGCGGCTGGCTCAATCCCGACAGCGCAAAATGGTTCGCCGATTACACCGCGGTCGTCGTCGACCGTCTCTCCGACCGGGTGAATCACTGGATCACGCTCAACGAACCCCAGTGCTTCATCGGTCTCGGCCACCTCCACGGCGAACACGCCCCGGGTCTCAAGCTCGGGCTCCACGAGGTGCTCCAGGCCGGCCACCACGCCCTCCTCGCCCACGGCCTCGGCGTGCAGACCATCCGCGCCCGCGCCAAGACCAAGCCCGTCATCGGCTGGGCGCCCGTCGGCAGTATCCATTATCCGGTTACCGATTCCCCCGCCGATATCGCCGCCGCCTACGCCGGCATGGACGCCGTTTATGACGGCCATTGCTGGAACAACCGCTGGTGGGGCGACGCCCCCGTCTTCGGCTCCTATCCGGAGCAAGGCCTGAAGGCCTACGGCAAAAATGCGCCCCGCTTCAAAGACTCCGATTTTGACATCATCAAGCAGCCTCTCGATTTCTACGGCTGCAACATCTACGCCGCCGTTCCCACCAAGGCCGGCCCCAACGGCGAGCACGTGGTCGCGGATGTCGGTGCCGGCTACCCTCACACGCACTTCCTCTGGAAACGCACCGACGAGGCACTCTATTGGGGCACCAAATTCCTGGCCGAACGCTACAAGCTTCCCGTCGTCATCACCGAGAACGGCCTCACCCTGCCCGATTGGGTCTCGCTCGATGGCCGCGTCCATGACTCCCAACGCATCGACTTCCTCCAGCGCTATCTGTTGGGCCTCGACCGCGCCCTCGCCG
>JANJTQ010000144.1 GCA_024711005.1 Opitutaceae bacterium
CCCAAGGCGAGAAGGCGCACATGTGGAACGAGCCCGGCAACATCGCCGGTTTTCCCGCCTGCGCGCTGGCTGCGGCGGAAGTCGTGACGGATCCGGCGTTGCGGCGCGCCTTGGTGATTCTGGCGGCGGCGCACATCGACGACGTGTTTGGCCGCAATCCCCTTGGGCGGCACTTTTCGCACGACGCGCCGAAAGAAATCGAGGGCGTCGAACACGGCTGGCCCGCGGAGTATCTGGGAGGCAACGGTATGCTGGAAGAGGTCCGCTTCGTTCTCGATGGCGCGCCCAAGCAGCAGCACTACCCGTATAATCCCGGCGCGAATCCCGGTTACACCGAAGGCTGGGTCAACTTCAACACCGCCTACAATGCCAGCCTGGCCTGGATGGCCTACGCACGGACTTCCGTAGCGCTTTTCGATCCCAAGTTTATGAAACCCGTGACCACGCTCCTTCCGGGCGAACGCGTCGGAATCGAACTCATCGCGCCGATCAATTTTGATTACGCCAAGTCCGAAGAAGCCACCGTTCAGGTCACGACGAGCAACGGCGATAGCGAAACCGTCGCCCTGAAGGAAGCCGCGCGCTTTTCCCCTGCCCTCCGCGGACACTTGCGCGCCATCGAAGGCCCCGTGCGACCCGGCGACGGTATTCTTCAAGTCCGCCCCGGAGACACCATCTTCGTCTCCTATGGCCTTGGCTGCTTTCGTCGCCAGGCGCGGGCGGAGATTCCGCATACCGATCCGTAACCGTTCAGCCGAGAGCCAAAGAGCCTCGTGCCCGGCAAAACCAAACGCACTGGACGGCGACCTCCGGGCGCCGTTTCCCAATTTCGAAGTGAGTAAGACGTCTTAAAAACAGGCTTCAGGAAGTCTCCGGCCGCGTGGGCCGGTAGGCGACGTCGAGGCGATCGAGGCGAGGCAGATGGGCGGCGAGGCGGCGCGCGAAGGCGGCGATGTCTTCCCGCGCCTCGCCTGTCCACAGAACCTGGGCGAGCGCGCAGGCGCGCGGGTAGGTCATGTAATCGAGGTGACGACGCGTCGGGATGTATTCCGTCCAGAGCTGGGCCTGCGCTCCGAGCACACCATCGTGCAGCTCCACCGGATAATCCGCCAGCGGGTGCCAGTTGTAGACTTTGTCCAACGGAAGATGGCCACCGATCGCGAGCGGTTCGAGGTCCCGTTCCGGACCGGCCGCCTGATACGCGTCAAAATAGGTGTGCGAGTGGTTCGCCAGCACCAACGGATGGCCCGCGCGCAACGCCTTCACGTCGAGTTGCAACGTGCTCCTCATGAAATCTCGCCACAGCATCACCGCAGTATCCTGCGGCGGCTGATCGTGCTCGATGATCTCGTCCCAACCGATCATCGCACGGCCGCGCGCGTGTGTGAGCTCATGTAATCGTGCGGTAAACCAGCCCTGAACCTCGTGATCGGTGGCGAGACCCAGTCTGCGTTTGTGTTCCTGAATGCGGCGAGATGCCGCCCATTCGTCGGCCAGCGCTTCATCGCCGCCAAAGTGAAGGTAGTGGAAAGGGAATAACTCCACGAGCGTGGCGACCACTTTTTCCAGGAAAACGAAAGTAACCGGCTCCAGGTTCAGCGTACTGCCGCCTATCCCCCAGCGTGTGCGCACACCGGGAGAGGTTCCCGTGTTTCCAAATTCCGGATACGCCGTGACCAGTGCCTGCACATGGCCGGGCACGTCCACTTCGGGCAGGATGCGCACGCCACGCGCGGCGGCATGGGCGACCACCTCCCGAATATCGTTTGCCGTGTAGGCGCCACCGTGCCGCACGCCGTCGGTTGCGATATTCGAAGGGTCGTCGTTGTGACCGATCAACGTGCCATCGCGCCAAGCGGCGATCTCGGTGAGCCTTGGGTAACCCTCGACCGGCAGTCGCCAACCTTGGTCGTCGGTCAGATGCCAGTGCAGAAGGTTGAATTTGTGAAACGCGGCTAGGTCGATGAATCGCTTCACGTCGCCGACGTCGCGGAAGTGCCGGCTCACGTCGAGGTGAAGCCCGCGCCAGCCGAGCGCGGGCGCATCGTTTACGACCATACCGGGGACGACGAGACGGGAACGCTGGCCGGAGAGAAGCTGGCGCAACGATTGAACGCCCCGCGCGATGCCGTCCGATGACGCGGCCTCGATCAGTATTCGCTCCTTTGATACGGTGATCCGATGGGTTTCGTCGGCGAAACCAGCCTCTCGCAACTTCGACGGCAAGCTCCGCGGCGACAGGGTCAGCGCGAGGTGAATGTCGCCATCGGCGGCGCGTCCGATCCCGGCGGCGAAGTGGTTTTCCTCCTCCAGATAACCGGCGATCAACCGCGCCTGGGCCTCGAGCCCGTCGCCCGGCGCGGCGGAAATGCACAGGCGCAATCCGGTCGAATCACCACCGTCATTCCGGCGCACCCATTCGCCGTTGGTGAGAGTGAGCTGTGTGGGTTGGGGAAGAATCATCCGGAAGGTTTTCATCAAAGTGCGGGCCAGCGAACGAGGGTTTTCAAGGTGACGCATTCGCCCGGCCGAGTTTTACGGAAGAGTTCAGCGGCCGACCGGGTGCAAATCTCGATGGAGCCGGCGGGCGAATTCATCGGCTCCAACTTATCCGAATCCGCCGTCAAATGGCATGGATGCCCCGGCGATTTGTTTGTCATTTTCGATGACGTGAGGGCGACAGAGAAAATCAGTAAATGACACACTATACATCAGTGGAGGCCTAACACATGACGAGCCATTGCTGCTATCTTCATTCCGAGCCACCC
>JANJTQ010000256.1 GCA_024711005.1 Opitutaceae bacterium
CGGTTTACGACAAATTCCGCTAAGCCTTACACCGGTCGCCCCCCGCCGCGCCCACCCCTTACGGCCGTCCCCCTCCTCACTCGGGGGGCGCCTCCCCCCCGCGCCGGTATACAGGACACTCCGATCCGAACCCCCACCCCCATGCCTGCCCCGCATGTTCACCCCAAGAATCGCCGGTCCGGCTTTGCGCTGCTCATTACGATCACGCTGCTGGCCTTTCTGGTGCTTCTGCTTGTTTCGCTCGCGGCGCTCACCCGCGTGGAGACCCAGGTGGCGTCCAACAACCAGCAGCTTTCGCAAGCCCGTCAGAACGCGCTCCTGGCGCTCAACATCGCCCTCGGCAAACTCCAGGCCGCCGCCGGTCCCGATCAGCGGGTAACCGCGACCGCCGAACTCGATCCTGCGGCCGTCATCACAAATCGCCACTGGACTGGCGTGTGGGATTCCAATCCCACGTCCCCCACTTATCGCCAGCGCGTGTCTTGGCTCGTTTCGGGCGACGCGCCCAACGTCGCGACCGCCGTCCCCGATCCGGGTCCCACCGGCGTGTCCGACATCGCCGTCCGCCTCGTCGGAGAGAACAGCACCGATCTAGCCGACGCCGCCGCCTCGAACCGCAACCGCGTCGACGTCCGTTTGGAGGACATCCGCAGCAACGATCTGCCAGGCCTCGCCAACGTGACCGACGGCCACTTGGTCGGCCGCTTCGGGTACTGGGTGGGTGACGAAGGCGTGAAGGCCAAGGTGTCGCTCGACGATCCTTGGAAAAAACCTCCGCCTGCGGACACGGCCGGCACAGACGCCTTCAACGACCTGCTTGCCGACACCCATACCAGCGATATCAACGCCGCCACCTTTAGTTTCTTCGGGCTTCAACGCTCTGGCATCGAAGGCATGTCGGCGTCCGGCGACAACAGCTTCACCGGCGACAAGATCGCCGCCGCCTATCCCGCCGCCTCGGACTCCGGCTTCCGGGCCGCCCTGCCCAAGGTGCTCACACTCCCGCAACTGCCCCTCTCCCCCACGCCCGACGACACAAAGTTAAGGTCCGCGATCAAAGCCCGATTCCACGACCTCACCGCCTCATCCCGCTCTCTGTTGACCGACGTCTCCGCCGGCGGATTGAAGCGCGACCTCACCGCTTGGGCCGTGACCCCGGATGGGCCGTCAAACCTGCCACGTAATTCGGACTACATCCTGCCTCCCGGCTACACGCTCCCGACCGACCCGGCGGAGCACTATGGCCTCCCCCGCTGGGGCATCATCCGCTCTTACGCCGACATTGAGGCCGACGGCACGATCAAGGATCCCGTTCCCCAGACGGACGAAAAGCAGGGCCTCTATCCTCTGGCAACACATGGCAGCCTCGGCATCGCCATGTCCTGCGAGGGGCCGGACCAGCCGACCAAACTCCATCTCTTCCCGCATTTGGTGCTATGGAATCCCACCAACGTGCCCATCGGGGGCCGCTATGAGTTTTGCTTTGGCTTCACCGGTAACATCCAAGCCTTCTTCAAACGCGGTCCCACCGTTGATACCTCCATACTCCACCTGCGGGCCAACATGAGTGAAGTTTCGACGACCGATCGTGTCGCTCCGCCCAGCCGCTATCTCCCGACGGCATATTTCCGCTTCCGGGTCGAGACGCCCGTGGAAGGCATTGCGCCAGGGCAAAGCCTCGCCTTTACCCTGAGCAGAGATGGGCATCATCCCTACGTGCCGGCAGACCCGGACAACGTGATGCGGGCCAACGATCCCATCGCTCCGGATAATTCCGTGACCATTGAAGGCCCCTCCATGTCCGCCGATGAGCTCACGCAAACCATCCACCTCATCACCCGCTCCGGAGACTGGGGGGAAATGAGCATGCTGTTGTGCCCGCTTCCCGATCCGTCCAATCCCAACCCCACCCCGGCCGAATCGCTCGCCAGTGCCTATCAGGGCAGTCGTATCGCCAATGGTTTTGGAGCCCCCGGCACTACACCCTACTCGTCAACGCCGCAGCCTGCCGACACCGTTCTGACCCCAACCCTTCGCTACGTGGTTGGACTGAGGGGATCCCGGAAGAAAAACGGCACCGGCGAAACGCCCCGCTGGCTCGCCAACCTCAATCCACGTGCCGAAGAGTTTTCAAGACGGAGATCCCACTACACGATCACCACCGCGACCACTTATGTCGCGGTGCCCAACGTCTCGGGCAACGAGAATTCCGCCGTCCAGGCCGACGATCCCCGCGTGATCAACAACACGGTCGTGAGGTCGACTCTGTTTGAATTTCAGCCTTCAGGCGTGCCTCTGTTTTCCTTGGCGCAGCTTCAGCACGCCAGCCTGTCGCTGCTCCACGTCAATCCCGCCTATGCCGTCGGCAACTCCGTCGCCGACTACTACACCCCGCTCGACCAGACCTCCATCTTTGTCGGCCCCGACAGCGCCAACCCCGACTCGATACGCCGCGTTTACGATCTGTCTTTATTGCTGAACCGGACCCTGTGGGATCGTTACTTCTTCTCAACCGTCCCGGCCTCCTTGGACGAGCCGACCGATATCACGACCGATTACCTGCCGCCCAATTCGCGCCATGAATTTCTTTGGAATTCCAGCTCCCCCACCCAAGCCGAGATTGACGAATTAAAGACCACCGTCGGTGCCGCCGCGCACCTCCTCGTCAACGGCGGCTTCAACGTCAACTCCACCTCCGTCCAGGCCTGGCGCGCGCTGCTCTACAGCCACAACACCGACACCGCCCAGCCCGTCGCCGCCGCCTTTTCCCGCTTCGCCCGTCCGGAGTCCGGAGCCACCGCCAACTCGCCTTGGCACGGCTGGCGCGTGCTCACCGAGTCCCAGCTCGACACGCTGGCGGCCAACATCGTGCAGCAGGTCAAGGCCCGCGGCCCGTTCCTCTCTCTTGCCGACTTCGTCAACCGCAGCCTAACCGACAACCCGGACACCACCGAGGATGAACGCTTCAAGGGCACGCTACAGGCCGCGCTGGACGCGCCAGTCAACGACGACAACGTCAACGCCACCTACCCTTTCCGCGTGTCGGATAGTAACAGCAGTGTCACTTACCGCATCGGTTCCTATCCCAGCGGCTCGACCGATGCGCAGAAAGATCGCTACCGCGGGGGCCCTGACACGAACGCGATTTATTCGACCATGGCCGCCTTTATCCCCGGCTTCCTGAGTCAGGCGGACCTGCTCAACGCCCTGGGCCCCGTGCTCACCGCACGGTCCGACACTTTCCGCATCCGCGCCTACGGCGACGTGCTCAACCCCATCACCGGCTCCACCACACCCGAGGCCCGCGCTTGGTGCGAGGCCATCGTGCAACGCCTCCCTGACTACGTGGACGTCAACGGTGACGCCGCCACGGTCGCCCCCGCCTCAGCCAACGCCACCAACCAAACCTTTGGCCGACGCTTCAAGGTCGTCTCCTTCCAATGGCTTTCCCCCAAAGACATCTGACCCCTCCCCGCCCATGAATACCCGCGTCTTCATCGCCCTCTTTCTCACGATCGTCTTCATCGCACCCGCCGCACATGCCCTCGAATTTCGCCTGCTCAGCTGGGTCGGCACCATCGAGGACCTCAAATATGCCAACGGCCAGAAACCCGTCGCCGTCGTCGCCAGGGAAGGCTCCCTCTCCCCGAAATATCAGTTCACCGGAGCCGGCCCCCTCGTCCTGTTCCGTGAAGTCCATCGCGACGGCAAAACCGTGCGCGAACCGGTCGCCAGCCTCACGCCTCCCGCCGGTTTCACCCACGCCATCCTGATGCTGGCGCCAACCGACGCCGCCGGCACGGCCTACACCGCCCGCTGGATCAATGACTCTCCCGAGGTGCGCCAGGCGCAAACAATCACCTACGAGAACCTCTCCAGCCATCCCGTCGCAATCAAGCTCGGCAAAGAGGAGCTCGCCCTCGAGCCCAACGCAAAACTCACCCGCCCCACTAATCCCGACGTCTATCGACTCGCACTCAAGGTGGCCGCACGCACGGAAAAGGGCTGGGAGCTGGTCATCAGTTCATCGCAACCCGTCCGTCGGGGTCTCCGCACCCTCGTGATTCTCCGCGATGGTCGCGACAATCCCTACGGTCCCAAGGAGCCTGTCGAATACCTCGCCTTCAACGACCTCCCCCCTCCGCCCGCGCCTCCCGGCGGTCCGTCCGTCGCCAGCCGCTGAATACAGCCCATCTCCGCACAACCTCTTTTCTTCCATACCACAGTAATGACCTTCGTCCGCCGTCCCGCTTCCCTCGCGCTTCTTTTCCTCATCTCCTTGCCCGCCTTCGCGGCCGATACGGGCGTGGCGCCGCAGACCATCACCTCGCCGCTCGGCAAAAAGATGACGCTGAAATTCCACGATGAATTCAACGCCGTCACCGACACCGACGGCCGTCCCTACATCGATCGCTCGAAATGGGAAACCACCTTCTGGCAGGGCACCAAGGAGCGCACGCTCAAGGGCAATCGCGAAGCCCAGATCTACACCGACAAGGACTACTCCGGCCCGCACGGCGCGATCAAACCCGAGCAGCGCATCAATCCGTTTTCATTCGAAAAACCCGGTGTCCTGACAATCTCGGCCACCAAGGTGCCGGAGAGCCTGTGGACCGGTTTCGGGATGAGCCAGGAGCGCCATTTCGCATCGGGGCTTTTGACGTCCGACAAATCCTTCACGTTCAAATACGGCTACGTCGAAGGGCGTTTCAAACTCCCGTCGAACCGGGGCGCGTGGCCGGCTTTGTGGCTGCTCGGCAACGATCCTTCGCTGGGCGATCCGATCAAGGCGCACGCCTGGCCGCCGGAAATCGACATCCTCGAATTCATGGGCCACTGGGACACCAAGTTCAGCAGCGCGGTCCTCGTGAAAAAGAACGCGCCCGCGGAAAAGGTGAATCCATGGACCTTGCGCTACAACAAGGTGGGCATCGACCTGACGAAGGACTTCCACACCTGGGCGTTCGAATGGGACGAGCAGGAACTCGTGTTTGTGTTCGACGGGGAGATCTGGCTCCGCGGCAAAACGCCTCCTTCGCTGGCCCGCCCGATGTACCTCCTCATCAACCTCGCCGTCGGTGGAAAATGGTATGCCGGAGAAGCGACCGATCTCCTCAAAAAGCCCGTGCAACCCTGGGAGGTCGATGACGCGTCGATGCCCTGGAAAATGGAATGCGACTACATCCGAGTCTACCAGCAGCCCTGAAATCCACGCTCCCGTTTTCAGCCAACAACCTTTTCTCAAATCATGAAAACCTCCTATAAGATCACCGATTTCGGTGCCATTCCCGACGGCGTCCGCAACAACGCCCAAGCCATCCAAAAGGCGATCGACACGTGCACCGCGAACGGCGGCGGCACCGTCCTCGTTCCGCAGGGTGTATTTCTTTCGGGCAAAATTTATCTCCGTTCGCGCGTTGAACTCCACTTGGAGTTCGGCGCCACCTTGCTGTGCAGCGGCAACATCGACGACGTCCATCCGCCCGGCGCCTACATCCACGATGTCGAGGGCGCGTTCATCTGCACCGTGGACACCGAGGACGTGGCGATCACCGGTTTCGGCACGATCGACGGCAATGGTCGCGCCTACATCGCCGAGCGGCTTCCCCACATCTATGTGATGCCGGAGAAACGCCCGATCACCTTTTGTTTGCGCGGCTGCAAGCGCCTCACGATCACCGGCATCACCGTTCGCGACGGCGCCAACTGGACCTTGTGGGTCCTGGGATGCGACGACGTCATGATTCGCGGCATCCGCATCTATAACGATCTCATGCTGCCCAACAGCGACGGCATCGGCATCGATCGTTGCCGCAACGTTCACATCAGCGATTCGCACATCGAAGCGGGTGACGATGCGATCGTCCTCAAAACCATGCGTCGGTTCGAACGCTACGGCCACAGCGACAACATCGTCGTGCGCGGCTGCACCCTGAAGAGCACGTCCTCGGCCATCTGCATCGGCTGCGAAATCTCGGCGCCGGTTCGCAACGTGATCTTCGACGACTGCATCATCTCGTCCAGCCACCGTGGCCTTTCGATCAACCACAGCTACGAGTCCGACATCGAAAACGTCCTCTTCTCGAACATGTTTATCGAAACGCGGATCTTCCACGATCGCTGGTGGGGACGCGGCGAGCCCATCTATGTCAAAGTGACTCCGTGGACCGAACGCGACCAGGTCGGCCAGACGCGGAACGTGCGGTTCCAAAACATCCGCGCCCGCGGCGAAAACGGCGTGCTGGTCCACGGCTACGAAGCCGAGAACCTCGACGGCATCGAATTCGAGAACGTGCACATCCGCCTGGACAAGTGGTCCAAGTGGCCCGGCGGACAGCTCGATCTGCGTCCCTGCCCGGGCGAGGCGGATGGCTATGGTTCCGGCGTATTCAAGCACCCGACCTACGGGTTCCTCCTGCAAAAGGCGAAGAACGTCACCTTGCGCAATTGCAGCGTCACGATGAAGGAGGGCCTGCCCGACTACTTCAAAGATCTCCTGCTCGTCGAACAAGTCGAGGGCCTGAGAATCGAAGGCGCCTCCGAACTCGGCCTCCCCGCAACCGTCGAGTGATTCTCAAACCGAGGTAGGGCGGGACCGCCGCGAATGCCGGAGTCCGGTCAAACCGGCGCGCCCGGCGGTCGCGCCCTACCTCGGCCACCTCCCCCTCTTCGTTTTCGCCCCATGCGACTCGCCCTGCTTCTCGTTTTCCTTGGTCTCTGCGTGTCCCCGCCGCTCTCCGCGGAAACACTCAAACTCTCGCTCTCCGAAAAAGGCCCCGTCGTGCACGCCGGGGCGCTTGGCAACTTCACGTTGCCCGCACCGGAGATCAACACCACGGACAAGAAGTGGCTTAAACCCACCTATGCCATCGGCACCGATGGCAACGCACGGGCCACTTATGCCAATGGCTTCGCACTGAAGGTCGCCGTCTCCAACGCCGACCAGGTCATCACCTACAGCTTCGACGCGCCCGCGAACGACCTGGTCGCGCTCAAGTTCACCACGCTCTTCCCGATCAATCTGAACCAAGGCGGACGTTTCGCCCTCGGCGAGATGCACGGCGAGTTTCCCGTGTCCAAGGCCGGCCAGTTTCTCGCGCACGGCGAAGCCGATCGCCTCGATGTCATCCACCCGCTGGGCGAGGGCATCCGCTTCGCGACGCTTCCTTCGTATCAACAACTCCAGGACAACCGCATGTGGGAGTGGACGGTCTTCGCCTGGATCTACCATCACGATCTCAGGCGTTACCCAGGCAAAACATCCGTTTCCTTCAAAGTCTCCACCCTCGCCCCCGAACGCGCCGCCGACGGCGCCCCCGCCACGCCCAAGTTCCTCGTCGACCGCTACGGCCAGTCCGCCCGCAAGGACTACCCCGGCAAGGTGACCAGCGACGACGAACTCAAGGCCGACATCGAAAAACAAAAAACCGCCCTCGGCGCCTACGAGGGTCCCGCGCTCGATCGCTTCGGCGGACTCGCCGGCAGCGGCGAAAAACTCGGCCTCAGGAAAACCGGCTTCTTTCACACCGCTCTCATCGGCAAGGATCGCCACGTCCTCGTGACCCCGGAGGGCAACGCCTTCTTCCAACTCGGCGTCTGCGGCATCGCCAACACCGACGACTACACCACCGTCAAGGGCCGCGAAAAAATCTACGAGTGGCTTCCCTCCGCCAAAGACGCGACCTACACCACCGCATGGCGCGACAAACGCCCGGACTGGGGCATCTTCTCCTTCCAGATCGCCAACTGGATCCGCAAATACGGCCGCCCTTACACCTTCGAAGAATGGACCGGCCAGACCATCGACCGTCTCCGCGCCTGGGGTTTCAACAGCGCCGGCGCGTTCACGCACGACTCGCGGACGCTTCGCGACCGCAACTTCCCCCATGTCTCCTTCCTGCCCGGAGGAAAGGACCACGGTGTCAAAAGCCTCCCCGACAAAATCGGCGTGGGCTACGTGATGGACCCGTTCGTTCCCGGCACCGAGGAGGCCCTCGACAAGGCTTACGCCGCCCTCGGCAAACGCGCCAACGACCCGTTGCTCATCGGCTACTTCCTCGGCAACGAACAACATTTCGAACTGCTCCCAAAGGTCATCGCGGCCTACCAGGCCAGCAAGGTTCCCGCCAAGGCCAAGCTCGTGGAAACGCTGGCGGCCACCTACGGCGACATCGCGAAGTTTAACGCCGCCTGGAAACCCGCCAAGCCGTTCGCCAGCTTCGACGACCTCAAGGAGGAGCCGCTGTTCATTCGCACCGAGAAAGCCGCCGCCGACATGCGCGCCTTCCACCAGTTGTATCTGGAAACTTACTACGGCGCGATTCGTCGAGCGTTCAAAAAGCACGACCTCAACCATCTGCTCATCGGCAGCCGCTGGACTCCGCACACCGCCAACAACGAGGACGTCGTCCGCATCGGCGGCAAATACCTCGATGTGATCAGCATCAACTACTACACCTACGGCATCGAAAAAGACTTCCTGAAGAAGGTCTACGATTGGAGCGGCGGCCGCCCGATGCTTTTCAGCGAGTGGTACTTCAGCTCCACCGACCACGGTCTCGGCGGCGGCAAGGAGGTGAAGGACCAGCACGAGCGCGGCCTTGGCTATCGCAACTACATCGAGCAGTCCGCGTCCACCGGCTTCGTCGTCGGCTCGCAATGGTTCGTCTACTCCGACCAGTCCATCACCGGTCGCTTCTTCGAGGGCTTCAACGGTGAGGGTGCGAACACCGGCTTGGTTGACGTGACCGACCGTCCCTACGAGCCGCTCGTCCAGGCCGCCCGCCTGACCCACAGCCGCATCTACGACATCCTTCTCGGGAAAGAAAAAGCGTTCGTCTACGAGGATGCCCGCTTTTCCGGCGAGGGCGTCGGCGGCCCCAAGGTCGTCACCATCCCGCGCGCGCTTCCCGGCCTTCAGTTCAATGGCTCCACCACCGGCTGGCCCACGCGTCCCGCCGAGCCGATCGGCGCCAACCGGGTGATGCTCGGCAATCCAAACCCGAAACTCGGCGGCGATTTCCGCCTCTGCTGGGACGAAAAAGCCCTGCACTTCCTCATCCAGGTCAAGGATCCGACCCCCGGCAAAAACAACAAGGCGCCCAAGTCCTACTGGCTGGGCGACACCATCGAGTTGTTCATTGGCTCGAAACAGCTCTCCGAAGGCGGCGGCCTCCAGTTCAGCGATCGCCATATCCTCGTCGCGGCGGGCGAAACGCCCGGCGTGTTCGTGACCGATCATCCGGACGCGGGCAAGGCGTGCCGCGTCCTCGTAGCGAAAGAGGTATCCGGCGACGGATACACGCTCCAGGTCGAATTGCCCTGGTCCGTGCTCGGCTTCGAGCCGCAGGCGGCGATGGAGCTCCTGTTCGACGTCGCGATCGACAACAGCGACGACGGCGAGATGCGCGCGCAGCAGCTCGTGTGGAGCGGCACGGAAAAGAACTCCGGTGACCGCGGAGCCTGGGGCCGCGCCCGCCTCATTGAGAACTAAGTCCGCAAACCCATTCCCTATGTCCTCCCTGAATCGCTTCTCCTTCGCCCGCCTCGCGGGTCGCCCCCTCGCCGGCCTGCTCGGCCTCGCCGCGCTCCTGCTCGCCGCCGTTCCGGCCGCGCGTGCCGACGGCCCCACGCCCTATCCGCCCAAATCCGACGAGGCCGCCTGGCCCGGCCAGGGACCCATCCGTGTCTTCGACTGGATGACCGACAACCGCGAACACTTCTGGACGCGCCGCGACAAGGACCAAGGCGCGGTGGTCTTCGTCGGCTCCTCCATGATCGGCAACTGGAAGAACCTCGCGGCGGCCTACCCCAACCTCAAGGTCGCCAATCGCGGCATTGGCGGCGATGTCAGCCGCGGACTACTCTTCCGCTTCAAGGAAGACGTGCTCGATCTCAACCCGCGCGCGCTGGTTCTTGCGATCGGCTCGAACGATCTCAGCGCCCACACCGACCCCGCGATCGTCGCCGACAATGTCGCCGCGATCATCGAGCTCGCCCGCGCGCAAAACCCGGAACTCCCCATCGTGCTTTGCCCGGTCGCCCCGAGGGAAAACCCCAAGGCCCCGCTCAAGCCCGGCATGCTCGAAGAGTACAACGCCCAGATCGTCGCGCTCGGCGCCGCCAAAAACGCCATCGTCCCCGACCTCACCACGCCCTTCCTCACTCCCGACGGAAAACAGAACCCGGACTACTTCGGCAAGGACCGGATGCACCTTTCCCCCGCCGGCTACGAAAAACTCGCCGTCGCGATCGGAGCCGCCCTCACGAAACTAGGCGTTCAATGATCGAAAGTGGCATGGGCATCCTGCCCATGTTTTCGATAACCACGGGCGGGACGCCCGTGCCGCTTCAAGTCACGAATCTCAAACAATGATCACCGTATTCAATAATTGGATTCCGACATCCGGAGCCGGCCTGGCGCTCCTGTCCGTCCTCGGCTGCATGTCGTCTGCCTTCGCCGCACCTCAAGGCGGCGCACCCAATCCAACAATGATCAACATGCGCGACTCGGTCGTGGACGCGTCGGCCTTGAATTTCCCCACCGGCAAATACGGAACGGCCATCAACGGCCAGACCTTCCAGCAGGAGGCCGTGATCTCGTTCAAAGACCACCAGTACGCCGCGTATTTCGCCGATGGCGGCGTGCTGTGTCTCGCCCGGCGCAAACTCCCCGCCGGTGCTTGGGAGGTGATCCGCTTCCCCGACTATCGGATGGAGCCGCACAACGACGTCCACAATGTCGTGACCGTCGGACTGTGTCGCGAAGACGGAACGCTTCACCTGGCGTATGATCACCACGTCAACGATCTCCGGTATCGCCGTTCCATCGATGGGGTTGCCTTGACCCCCGAGAAGTTCCCATGGACGCCCGACCTTTTCGGCCCAACGACCTCCCAACTGGAACCGGGCCACACGGTCCAGGCCGTCACGTATCCGACGTTTTTTTCGACGCCCCAAGGGCGGCTTCAGCTGATCTACCGGACAGGTTCGTCCGGCGACGGAGACTGGCATTTCGCGGAATATGAGCCGGCGGCCAAGTGGAAAAACATCGGAGTGCTGTTGTCCGGAAAAGGCACCTACGACACCAGTGCCTCACGGTGCGCCTATCCCAACCCGCTTCGCTACGGCGCAGACTCCCGTCTTCACCTCACCTGGTGCTGGCGCGAGAAACCCGCCAACGAACCGCTCGATCTGCGCACGAACCATGATCTTTGCTACGCCTACAGCGACGACTTTGGGCGGACGTGGAAGAACAATGTCGGCGCCGAGATTGCCCGGCTGTCGCCCGAAGACGGCGCTCCATCCATCAGCATCGACTCACCCGGCACGGTTGTCCGCGACATCAAGTTCCGCTGGGGACAGATGAACACCACCACCCAATGCGTGGACGGAGAAGGACGCGTTCATGTCGTCGGCTGGCAGAACCCGCCCGACGCTCCGGCCGGTTCCAACGACAAGAACGAGTGGCGCTATTTTCATTATTGGGGTGTGCCCGGCGGAAAATGGGCCGAGACCCAGCTGCCCTTCTTCGGACGCAAACCCCAAGTCGTCGTCGACAAGCAGGGCACGGCCTGGGTGGTGTTCACCCAAGGCGATCAGCTCAACTACAGCGGCCGACCCGATCCGGGCGGCATCCTTACCCTTGCCGCGGCCCGCGACGCCGGCACGTGGACCGATTGGCACATCGTGTGGAAGTCGGATCAAAAATTCGTGGGCGAACCCTTGCTCGATAACGACCGCTGGAGAGAGACCGGCGTGCTATCCGTCTACACCCAAGAGAAGCCCGAAAAGCCCGGCGCACCGAGCGCCCTGCACGTGCTGGATTTCAATTTGTAACCAAAGAGCCCCTCGTAGCGGGGAGCGTGAGCGACCCGATCTCCACCCGCTCGCGGCGACGGCCCAGGCCCGGCAGGCACACCATGTTTTCCGGACGAAACCCCTCATGATTCCCGCCACTAATCTTATCCACGATCCGCTGCCGGTCACCACGATCGCGGCCATCCTGGAGGAAACTGCGGGACGCCCCGCACTGCCCAGGCTCGGGGCGCCCGAATGGGAAATAGCGCGGGAGAATCCGGCGATTCAGACGTGGCTCATTCCATTAAAAGAAAGGGCAATCGCCTCCGCCGACGAGCCGATGCCGGAACTTACCGACGAGCTCTATGCGCACTTCTCCCGCACGGGCATTCGCCTGCCATTCGAAAAGCGCTACTTCAAACGCAGGAACCTGCTGTGTTACTCCGCGATCGCCATTCTCCTCGGGGACGCATCGTATCGCGTCCGCCTTGAATCCTCCTTCGTAACCAGACTCACGGCCATCATGGATGAGACTTCGTGGGCTTTGCCTGCGAGCATTCGCGAGCAACCCACCGGAAAAGATCCCGAGATGATCGACCTGTTCGCCGCGGAAACGGCGAACACGATGGCGGAGCTTCTCGTCATTTTCCACGACCTCATTCCCGCCGGTCTCGCCCGACGAATTCGGGACCGCCTTCACGCCGGCACCTTTGAAAATTACGCAAACCGGAACCCGCCCTTTCCCTGGACTGAATGGGCCATGAATTGGAATGCCGTTTGCCATCAAGGGATCGTCGGTTCGGCCCTCGCCGTCGAAACGGATCATGTTCTCGTGGCAAAAATTCTTTCGCGAGCCGCCGCGGCGCTGCAGGAGTTCCTATCCGGATTCGGCAATGATGGGTCGACCTCGGAAGGACCCGGTTACTGGGCCTATGGATTCGGATGGTTCAGCGAAATGAACTCCCAGCTCGAACATCGGACCGCCGGGCGTCTTTCGTTCTTCGAAGGCGACGAGAAAATCAAACGCATCGCTCGCTTTGCTCCGGCGTTCACATTCTCGAACGGCCATTTTGTGAATTTTTCCGATGGCAATCGGGAAGGTCGACTCAACCCTGCGCTCCTGGCCTATCTCGGACGGCGGCTAAACAGTCCGATTCTTACCGCGCACGCACATTGGATTTATCGGCACCACGCCGAGGTCGGCATCGATCTCGATGCGTCACGAAGCGACTTCTTCTATTGCTCCCGTCTCGCGCTCCGGGCCCCCACGCCCGAGCAACTCGCCAAAGCCTCCGAACCCCGACAAACCGACGAGTACTTCGACGACTACGGCGCGGTCGTCGCCCGCGGAACGGACCGCGCGGGACATTTTTGGGAGCTGGCCGCAAAAGCGGGCCACAACGAAGAACACCACAATCACAACGACTGCGGGAGCTTTGTCCTGAATATCGACGGCCGTCCCGTCCTGATCGAAATCGGCGCCCCCGAATACACGAAAGACTTCTTTACGCTTCCCCAGCGCTACGAGTACCTCGCCGCCCGTTCGCTCGGCCACTCCGTTCCCTTCGTCAACGGCTGTGAGCAAGGCGCCGGCCGGGAGTACAAGACGTCCGTCATCAAAGCCGAACTTTCCGACGACCGCCTTGAATTTGTGGTGGATCTTACAGGGTGTTATCCGACACAGGCACGCTGCCGGCGGCTGATCCGCACCTGGCGGTGGGATAAACCCGCCGGGAAACTCACCCTTTCCGACACCTGTGAGTTGGCTGAACCCGGCACGATGGAGTCCATCCTGCTCTGTCAGGATGATGTGTCCCACCAGAACGGTGCGCTCCTGATCCAGGGTAAAACATTGGTCCGAATCCGGCCGGTCACCGACTCGAACGTGCAAATCGAAAGCTGCGCCTACCGCGGCCACAGAGGAACGGACGAAAAACTAAACAGGATCCGCATCACGCCTTCATCGCCGCCCTCCACATCGATCACGGTGACCTGCGAAATCACAGTTGGATAAACCCTCGGCCCTTCCGTCCCACAGCTCGATGATCTCGTCAAAAATAAATCCAAAGAAATCAGGGAACGGTCCATCGACCCCGTCGTTGCCCTCGCGTTGCCTACGCCCTCAAAAGTGCCCCCGGGTCCTCGCTTCCGCCCAATCGGGGCCACTATCGTAAATAAGTACAAAGCAATCAGAGGTCCCCCCATTGAGGGATTTCCCCCTTTTCACTATTCTCGCCGCAACGTTAGCGGTCCCCTCAACCTCGAATAACTACATCTGTTATGAAACACGCCCCATCCGTTCCTACCTTGGCCGTCACTGCGGCCATGCTCTGCTTCTCATTCGCCCCCGCGAACGCGGACACAATCAACCAGGTGCAGACTAATGATACTTCCGGCGAGAGCTGGCTGACGCCTGCCACTTGGTCGAACAATGCCGTGGCCTCAAGCGGCAACGATTACGTTTCCGGGTCCGGAATGGTTCTCCGCTCCCCCACCACGACAAACAGCACCTTCGGAGGAGACAGTCTCACCATCAACGGCGCACAATTTAATCTCACGGGCAGCTCGACGCCAGGCACCATCACCATCGCCGATCTCCGTGTCACGAACGGAGGAGCAGTAGTCAATGGCAGCGGAACTAGCCAGACCCAGACCATCGCCGGCGGAACCGTGAACTTTACGGGTAACAGCTTTTTCCGACTCAACGCGAACGACTCAACCGCCCGTCACATCACCCTTTCCTCGCAACTTACGGGCGACGGCAATGTCGGCCTGATGCAGAAGGGCACCCTTACGTTGAATGGTGCCGGAAACGCGTTTTCAGGCACGTGGACCGTGGGAGGAACCAACGTCAATATCCTTGGCACCAACTACACGAACACTGCCAGCCGGATTTCCACCTTGGATGCGGTCTCATCCGGCTCGCTGGGCATCAATTCGAGCCTGGTCGCGAACGCCTACAGCATCATCAAAATCGGCTACGATTGGGAGACAACCGGCTCACTCTCCTTGGGCCTAAACAGCAAGCTGTTTTTGGAAAACAACCTGACTGTGTCGTCATTTTTCATCAACGGAGCTGATCTCGGGACCGGAGTCTTCACTTATGATTTTCTAAACGAAAACTACGCCGGCTATTTTGATACGACCGGCTTGGAAGGCAGCATCACCGTGGGCATGATCCCCGAACCTTCCACCTACGCGGCACTCGCGGGCGCGACCCTCCTCGGCTTTGCCGCCTTGCGTCGCCGCCGTCGCTCCTGATCTGCCTCGCCCACGAGGCGTCCCTCTCCGCTTCTCAAAGCGCGGCCCATCCGGCCGCGCTTTTTTTATTCCGACATTACACCCCTCCGGGAGCATCCACTTCTACGTCAGGTCCGCTGAACGACGAAGTACACGTGCGCTTCGGGATGCTGATCATACTCGAAGTGCCTTAACCGGCATCCTGCGTCGTGAACTACGGACAAAATTCGCAGCACACCGATCGAGGCATGGTACATCGGCACACCCATATGCCGGTCTTCCCGCTCGTCCGGTGCATCCACTCCACCTGCCGTGAAAATGAAGACACCATGCTGAACAAGCATCGAACACAGCTTCGTCAACACGGACTCCTGCTTTGCCAATGGCACGTGCCAAATACTGTCCCACGCGGTAATGAATACGTAACGCTTGGCCGGCTCCCACTCGCAGATATCCGCGTGGTAAAACACCACCTCCGGGTGACGCATCCGGGCGAGTCGTAGCATCTCGGCAGACAAGTCGATCCCTTCGGCCTCCAGACCCCGGCTCTTCAGGAGGTCAATTATCCGACCGCTGCCGCCACAGCCAACGTCGAGAGCCAGTCCGGCGGAAGCAGACAAAAACGCCAACGCCCGTTGGTGCTGGGCAATGCCATTCTGCCGGTCGAACCGCTCACTCGACCACCGCCCGGCAATCCGGTCGTAGCTTGCCGCCACCTCGCGCGGGCTCATGGGCTGAAAACCAAGCTAACCGCTCCGGATCCACGACCACTCGCGCCCGCGCGAGTCGTTGTCCGCAGAGCGCAACTAAACCAAACCGCCGCGCGGCGACTCGGCATGGACGATTGAGGTAATCGAGAGGTAACCACCGTGGGCGAAAGGTGGTGGTGAGCGCGGAGTGATACAAGCCTGCGGGCACTCATGCCTTGAGGTAGCAACCTCAGCTTTTGGCTGGGTTTTCATAACCTCTCGCCGACCAGCCTCGTTCGCCCAGGCCGCCCCCGGCAGGGTTGTTCTCCTGCCGCTGACGACAAGTTATGGAGCGGTGTACCTCCGGGTGAAAGTACACCGCCGTTTTATCTCTCTCCCTCAAAAACTCCCGGAAAGGTGCTCTTGAACCGATACACCCGCTCTTGAGGGAGAGAACTCATTACTGAACCTCGATGAAAGGTTCGTAGCCGGGGTTTTCCCGGCTGCCGAACATGACCGCTTTTCCGACGTTCAGCGACTGGATCAGCACAAACGAGGCTTGCCCATTCCCGCCTATCTCGGCGTTGACGTAGCTGGTGACATCAATGCTGTGGGTCACGCCGGCCACACTGGCATCAATGGTGGCGATCAGCGTGCCGCCGAACGCCGGCTTGTTATTCCAAGTAACGCCGGTTTCGCTCCAAGAATCGTCGGCAAGTTGGCGAATCTCGATATTACGGGCCCCCGGCCCTTCGCCGCCGATGCTTGCGACCGTCAGATTCAGCGTGGCGGAACCGACAGTGCCACCCAGCTCCGAGACCGGGAAGCGCAGGTAGGAGATGCGATCGTACCCTGCGTAGGAGGTATCCTTGACCGTCAGGTTGACGGCGGTGCCGTAGTTGGTGGTGGGCGCGGCATCCCAGACATAGGAGTCCGCCTCCGGGAGCAGGATTGGCGGCGTGCCGGGGGTAACGTCATACACCCGGACGTAGTCGATCTCCATCTTGCACGGCATGCCGGCATTGATGGTGCTGATCGGGATGGTGTTGCCGTTCCAGTCGTTCTGGGTGATGGACGTGTTGAGGATCATGTATTCCGGCACGTTGGGCACGTAGAGGGGTCTCTCGCGGGTGAGCACGACCTTGCCGTCCAAATAGAAGGTCACCACTCCCGGCTCCCAGTACACGCCATAGGTATGGAAACCGGTCTCCGCGTTGGGATACCACAGGTCGGTGCCGAACCCGTCGGCGGTGAGGGCGTAGTCGCTGGTGGCGTTGCCGGTACCGCCATAGCTCCAGATCAGGCCGGAGTGGGATCGGGAAAGCTGCGTCACCGGGTCGGTCCAAGCGGCCATGTACTCCGTGATGTCGATCTCCGAGCCACGGCCGTACCCTTGGTCCTCCACGCCCACGCGGCGGTCCAGCGGAGTCACGCCTGGACCGCGGTCCGGCATGAGCCAGAAGGCGGGCCAGGTGCCTTTGCCGGTGGGCATCTTGATCCGGGCCTCGAAATAGCCGTAGGTCTTGGTCCACTTGTTATAGGTCTGGATGGCCCCGGAGCGGTAGTCGAACGCGCCCCATTCATAATTCGTCATGTCGCGATTCTTGGCGGTGTGGATCACCTCCGCGTTGTCCGCCACGGCTGCGGAGAGCCCGGCCGTGAGGGTGATCTGGGTGGGACTGCTCCCGCCCGCGGTGGAGGCCACCCCGTAGGTGGCGCCGCCGATGCGAACGACTGCTCCATTGGGTATGGCCTCGCTGAATCCGTCCACAGCCAGCACGGTGGCGCCGGCCGCGTATCCGCCGACGTGATTGATCGCTCCGGCGTTCCGGGTGACATGGATGGTGCAGACGCCATTGCCAACCACGACGTTCTCCGGGCGCATGGCTTGGAGTTCGTTATTGATGGTGTTCGCCCAGCGATACCCCTTGCTCCAGACGCTCGTGTCCAGGGTGGTGCCGTCGAACTCATCCGCCCACACCTGGGTAAAGGTCATGGGCACATCGACCACCCAGTCATCCACATCCACCGTCAAGGAAGAACCCGCCGAGCCGGACCGGGTCAGGAAGCCAAAGCTGGGGCCGGTCAGGGCCGTGGCGGCCGTGGCGGAGAGCGATGCCGTGTTTGTGCCATCGGTGACCGCGAAGTCCAGGTCCAGCGAGTTGCCGTTGTAGGTTCCCTGCACAATAAACGTGTAGGTCGTGCCGACCGCCATTGGGCCGGGAAGATTGGTGGGCGTGCCCAAGGTCAGGCCGGTCACATCGTCCCATTTGGTGCGAATCTTGATGGCACCGCTGGAGTCCATGCAGAACCAGTAGTATGGCCCGTTGGTCGTATTGTAGGGATGAGTCGGCGCCAAGGCGACCATGCCCACGTTGAAACCGTGGCTGGCGGATACCACCCGGATTTTGGACGACATCGTGAAGTCCTTCCGATGCACGCCACCCATGTAGGGCATGCCGCGGACGCTGTAGCTGGTAGTGCCGCCGATACCGCTGGGAGCGGTGATGACGTTGCGGTACTGGCCGGCGTTGACGGTCCAAGTGGTATAGGTGGTACTGCTGCCTCCTTTCTTAAATCCAGGGGCGGCACCGGAATCAAAGTTCTCCCCGAACTGGGTGACGGGAACTGCCTTGGCCTGCGGAGGATTGATGACCGAAGCCAGGCAGAGAATGGCTAGGGCCGCGCCGAGGGCGCGATTGATACATGGGGGTTTCATTCTGTTTTTTTTGTGGGGTTGGTGTGGGGTAGGACGATGCCGGCTCCGGGAACAAACCCGTTTTGCCGACAGAAAAATCGAACCGAGATGAGACTCGGTTCATGAGAAAAGCCCTAGATCGAAGGCGCTGGCCGGAGAAGTCACTTTCCTGCGGACACGTCCGCATCACGGTGCCGGAGGAAGCGGAGACACCTGAGCCTGGAAACGGCAGTCGAGCGGCCCCGATTCGACTGCCGTTTCCAGGCTGAATTCACCCGGCCGGGGCATCACCCCGGATCACCTCACGACCGGTAAAGAGGGGTGATCCCTCCAGACCCCCTCCACGCTGGAGAGGATGGGCATGGAGGGGATACCTCGCTGATTGTGCAGGATCTGGGCGGAGAGCACGTCCACCATCAATTTGCCTGAATGGTAGAATTGTGGGTCGATTCCCGCGCACGGTTCATTCTCCACCCAGTCCAGCACAGCCAAGGGGAGGCCGAGTTCCTTGAGGATATCTTCGATGCCGGGGGGGCTGCCCAAGGCATGGATGATGACCACGTCCGGCCGCTCCCGCGCGGCCCATGCTTCCACCACGCGTTTACTGAACTTCGGCATCCCCATGTAGAACGGGGCAACCCTTCCCGCATCCGGGAGCCGCGCCTGAATGTCCAGGAAGACCGAGGTCCAGAGACGATTGGAACGGGCGTTCGCCTCGTGGCTCAATACCAGTCCAATGCGTTTGTACCCCTTGCGCCGGCACATGCCGAAGGCCGTGCGAATAGCCTGAGCGTGGTTGGGCACGATCCGATGGATCGCCGGCCGGACCATGCTGTAACCAAAGGCGACGCCCGGGAACTTTGACCAATCCAGTTTTAATCGGCTCATGATGGCCATGGGCCCCACCGCAATGCCTTGCACACCGCGCGCGAGCAGCAGGCGGGTCAAGCGGGCCGAACTGGTCTCCGGCACCATTTTGACGAGGTCCATACCATAGCCCAGCTCCCGCGCGCGCGCTTGTGCGCCCTCCAGCACCTGTAGTTGGTGCAAATACCGTACCCGTGGCGGGACAATGAACGCCAAGTTCGACCGATAGCGCTTGGTGCCTTGGGATCGGATCTGCTGAAGGAACGCGGAGGCCGCCGGGTTCGGGGTATACCCCAGATCCCGAGCCGACTGTTGAACGCGCTGGCGCGTGGCTTCGCTGACCAGCCGACTATCCTTCAGCGCCAGCGCCACCGTGGTCTTGCCCAGATTCAACCGCCTGGCCAGCCCTCTTATGTTGAGGCCGCCGTCGGGGCCGTCGGACCGGACCGGCTCACTCTCCCGTTCAAAGAAGGCGTCGTCGTCTGAGACGGATGCGGACATGTCCTTGGATATGGGGCAACGCCACTGCCGCCGTCAAACCAAGGGAGAAGCGGGCCCGGCAACGCGTCCCGGGCAGTTTTCGGGAGTGCCGCCAACGCGGCCCTCGCGGGCGCAACCGTCCTCGGCTTCGCCGCTTGGCGCCGCCGCCGCCTGCGGGCACCCATGCGTGTAGCAATGCCCGTGCCGGGCGTGCTCCGGGATTCGTTGCCGATTTCGAACCGCGCGGCCGACACGGCCGCGGCTACAACTGACTTGAAATCCCCTTTTTCTCCGGCTCCTCCTCACCGCCGCCCCACGCATCGTTCAGCGATCCTGAAGCAATGCGCTGCGTCCGCCGTCCACACAGAGCGTCGTGCCGCTGATGAAGCCGGCATGCGGGCTGACGAGGAAGGCGCACAACGCGCCGATCTCCGCCGTCGAGCCGAGGCGGCCAACCGGGTGCAGTTGCTCCGTGCGAGCGCGTTCGGCCGCCGGATCGGGAAACGAATCGAACCACGTCTGATTGCCCGCGGTATCGATGAACCCGGGCGCGACGCCCACCGTGCGAATCGCCGGCCCCCACTCGATCGCCAGGGCCTGCACGAGCCCGAGCAGACCCGCCTTCGCCACGTTGTAGGGAAAGCAACCGGGGATCGTGCTCCACGCGTGATTGGAACCGATGACCACAATCACTCCCGGCTGGCCGGGCGTCGCCGCCAAGTGCGGACGCGCCGCTTTGCACAGGCGCCAGTGCGAAGCCAGATCGAGTTGCATGCATTCGTCCCACGCGTCCTCCGTGCAATCGGCGGCACCTTGGAAGACGTTGCGTCCGGCGTTGGAGATCACGACATCGAGCCCACCCAGCGCGGAGACCGCGTCCGCCACGAGGGCGGCCGGTACGGCGGGATCGGCGATGTCCCCGCTCAGGTAAACAGCACGGCGACCATAAGCCTCGACGCTCGCAATGAACACGCGGGCGCCGTCGGAGTCAGGCGCGCTGCGTCCGCAACCGACGACATCGCAGCCGGCTTCGGCCAACGTGGCGGCAATGCCGGCGCCGATGCCGGAGGTGACGCCGCTGACAAACGCGCGGCGCCCGTGGAGATCGATGGCGAAGGACATGACGAGAAAAATGTTTTGGAGGTAAACCTGTCCGGACGAAGTGGCCGTGCCCCGCGTTCGGCCTCTTTCTCTTTCCTCGTTCTCGTTCGTCAGGAATTCAGGAGCCGAGAAAACGAGAAAGAGAACGAGAACGAAGAAAGAGGAGAAAAGCCGGCGATGGTTCTCAGACGTAGAAGTTGGCGCGCGCTCCGAGTTCGAGGATGCCGGGATGCTTTTCCATTTCCGCTTCGATAAGATCCACGCCGAGCCCGGGGCGGTCGGAGAGGTGCAGGTGTCCGTCACGTACGTCGAGCGGGTGCGTGATCACCGAGTCGCGCCACGGCACGTCGTTGAACATGAATTCGCAGCGGAAAAAATTGGGGATGCTCGCGCACACATGCGCGCTGGCGAGGGTGCTCAACGGGCCGTTGGGGTTGTGCGGCGCGATGGGCACGCCGTAAGCCTCGGCCATGGTGGCGATGCGCTTCATCTCGCTCGGACCACCGCAACGGGTGATGTCCGGCATGATCACATCGCACAGGTGTTTTTCCAACACCGGACGGAATCCGTGGCGGGTGTAGTGGCGCTCGCCAACGCAGATGGGCACGGCCGGATTCACGCGGTTGCGAATCGCTTCGAGCGTATTGGCGTTTTCAGGACCGACGGGCTCCTCATACCAAGTGACCCCGAGCGGAGCGAGTCGCTCGGCCATCGCCAGCGCCACCTGAGTGTTCAACATGGCGTGAGTTTCGATCATCATGTCGAACTCGGGACCGACGGCGTCGCGCACGGCCTTGGTGACTTCGAAGGCGAGGTCTTGCTGCGGTTTGGTCAGTTCGAGATTGGAGGAGAGGTCCTCGCCATAGAGATAATTGGTGTGGGCGAAGGGGTCGAACTTGAGGCCTTTGAACCCGGCGGCCTTCACCTTGGCCGCCTGGGCGGCGTAGTCGGCGGCGTTGTGGCCGCCGCCCGTGAACCAATAGTTGGCGTAGAGACGAAGCTTCGTGCGGAAGGCGCCGCCAAGCAGTTCGTAGCAGGGCACGCCGAGGACTTTGCCCTTCAGGTCGAGCAGCGCCATGTCGAGGCCGCTGATCGCGCACATCGACGCGCCGTAAGGTCCGATCCAGTTGAGATCGCGATAGAGCTTGGTCCAGATGAAATCGGTGCGCATCGGATCGAGGCCGATGACGCGCTCGCCAATATGGCGGGCGGCCGCCTCGATGATCGGGGAACCCGGCCAGTTGGTCGCTTCGCCGACGCCGGTGTGACCCGTGTCGGTGTAGACCTTGAGCAGGGTCCAGTTGTATTTGACGCCTTCGACGAGCCAGACTTTGACCGCGGTGATTTTCATGGAGAGAGGAAGATGAGATGGAATGACGAGTGGCTCAGAGAATGCCGAAGGTGTCCCACGCGGTCTGGGCCTTCATGCCGCCCTTGATCGCGTTGAAGACGCGTTTCTCGCCGTGCGCTTTTTCCCAGGCGCGCGTCATGACCTCGGTCTCGATCGCGCGCGGGACGATGCAGACGCCGTCCATGTCGCCGAAGACGATGTCGCCCGGAGCGATCGTGACCGCATCGATTTTGATGGTGCAGCGGAAGTCCATGACCTTGCCGCGCGGACGCTGGTCTTGCGCGTAACGGCCGTGGGAGAACGTCGGGAAGTTGAGCGCGAGTATGCCGCGGGTGTCGCGCGAGTAGCCGTTCACCACGGCGCCGGCCGCACCCTGGTTCATCGCGCAGGTGGACATGAGTTCGCCCCACAACGCGTAGCTGGGCGAAGAGCCGGTGCAGATATAGACCTCGTCTTTGCGAAGGTCGTCGAGCGCGCGCAACATGAGTCCGAATGGACGGTTGAGAAGATCGTTAATCCGTCCGGGTCCTTCGCCGCCGGTGTCGTCGGCTTCAAGGACCGGCATGGCACGCCCGCACACGATCATGTCCTCGCGCAAGGGTTGCACCTGCGGCGGGAGAAACTGATGGGTGTAGCCCATCATATCCATGATGTCGCCAATGACGGCGCTGTAGAGCTCACGGCGGGCCAGGGCGAAAAGTTCGTCGTCGTTGTTCCAGGAGGGCATGGAGAAAAGGCCGTCACTCTACGAAAAACCGCAAAGAAGGAGAATGGACGCACCGGCAGGAGCCTTGTATGAATTGGTAAATCATGTCTTCGCCTTCCCAAGCCCTCACACGTTCGCGCATCGTGTTGCAAAGCTCGGCGGTCACCCCGCTCGGCGCGATCAAGCTGGCCGGCTTTATCGAGAACAGCCGGGGCGCGGAGCAAGGCGCGGGACGCCGGCTGGGTCAGTATGCGCTGGTGTATTCACTGCGTGGATCCTGCGACTATTGGGATGAACACAATGGCAGGCGGACCGTGCGACCGGGCGAGGCGTTTTTTCTCTTCCCTGAAATCGCGCATCGTTACGGCGCGAAAGACGACGCCGGTTGGGACGAGTTCTTCATCGTGTTCGAAGGGCCGCTCTTCGATCTCTGGCGAACCCAGGGATTGATCGCGCCCGAGCGGACCTTCCTGACGCTGCAACCGGTGGACCATTGGCTGCGGCGTTGGGAGAGCTGTCTGGAAACGCGCGGTCTGGTCGGACGGGACGCGGCGTTGCGACAAGTGACCGCGTTGCAGGCAACGGTGGTCGACGCGCTCGCGGCCGGCAGCGGAACGGGCAAAGGGAAAGCCACCCCGGAGTGGATCGAACTGGCATGCGCGGCGCTGAACGCCGAAGGAGCGCAAGCACTCCGGCTGCCACGATTGGCACGCTCGCTGGGTGTGTCGTTCGAAACCTTCCGCAAGCGTTTCACCGAGGTGGTCGGCATGTCTCCGGGAGCGTATCGAAGCGCGCGCCTGGTGGACGAAGCGGGAAGCCTGCTCGCGACGGGACGATTAACCGGCAAGGAAATCGCGGCGCGTCTGGGTTTCGCGGACGAGTATCATTTTTCGCGGCGCTTCAAGGCGTTGTCCGGCATGACGCCCACGGCCTTCCGACAGCGCGTGCAAGGCGGCAACGGCTGAGCCGTCTCCGAATATAAATACAATTTATTGGATTTTAAACCGGAGGCGTTGCCTCGGAGCACGGTCCCGGACACACGGTTAAGCGCCCCATGCCCCGTCGCATTACCCTTCGCCTCATCGCCACCCAGGCGGAAGTGGATATTTCCACCGTGAGCCTGGCCCTCCGAAACAGCCCGCGGGTGCGGCCGTCGACCCGCGACCGTATCCATAAAATAGCTACAAGTCTGGGTTACGAGCCCGACGCCGCCCTGGCCGCCCTCGTCGCCTACCGCAACGGTGTCCGCGCGTCGTCCTACCAATCAACCCTTGCCTGGCTCGACAACTGGCCCGCGCACGGAGCGCTGCGCAAGATCGCTGCATTCAACGAATACTTTCTCGGCGCGGCCGAACGTGCGGCACAGTTCGGCTACAAACTGGACGAATTCTTCCTGAGATCCACCGGCCTTAGCCCCGCCCGCGTGGCCGACATCCTGCGCGCGCGCAACATCCAGGGGCTCATCGCCGCTCCCCAGCAGCATGACGGCGAAAAACTCAACTTCGACTTCACCGGCTTCTCCGCCGTCGCACTCGGCTACAGCCTGCGCCCGGCCTCGCTGCACGTTGTCACCAACCACCAGTTTCTTTCGGTAACACTGGCGGTGGACCGGCTCCGAGCCCTCGGCTATCGACGGATCGGTCTTTTCCTGCACGCCGACTGGGACAACAAGGTGAACCATGGCTATAGCGCCGGGTTCATCACGGCGCAAAAGAGCTTCCCCGAAAAGGACCGCCTCGTCCCACACCTCTTCGAGGACGCTGGAGTTTCGGCCGATAAATTCCACGCCTGGGTCACGCGTGAGCGGCCCGATGCCATCATCACCCAAGGCCTTCATCCGGAACTGATCTCTTTTTTAAAAACGATCGGACTGCGGGTGCCCCGCGACATCGGCCTGGTTGATCTGAGCGCGCCCCGCGACAAGCCCGAGATCTCCGGCGTCTATCAAAACAATCGCCTGATAGGCGCCACCGCCGTGGACCTCATCATCGGCATGCTTCATCGCAACGAGCGCGGACTTCCCGGCACCATCGTCTACACCTTGGTGGACGGCGTCTGGCAGCCCGGCAAAAGCGTGCGCTCGCATCCGCCCGGACGAACCCGCCCCAAACCACCCGGCATCGCACGAATCCAATAAATTGTATTCCGCTGCTCTTCTATCGCTCAGCGGATGCGCTAGATTTGGACCATGCCTCACATACCCCCCAAGGCAGTCTCCACCGCGGATTACGGCAGCCGTGCATTCACTCTGGTCGAGCTGCTCACCGTCATCGCCATTGTCGCGGTGCTCGCCAGCCTCGCCCTCGTCGGACTGGGCAGCATCCGCAACTCGGCCCGCAACACCAAATGCACCTCCAACCTCCGGGAGATTGGCACCGCCTTCCAACTTTATGCCGCCGACAATCGCGGCGTGTATCCCGCCCTGCGGGGCAACGCATCGGGCATCAATCCGAATCCATCCGGCGGCAACTGGATGCGTGAAATCAGTCCGTACGTTTTTCGCGACGTCAACGCCAGCGGACAGGTCGCCAGCACGGCCGATATCAAAAGAACCGGCGAGACGACCAATGTAATCCACTGCCCGTCCTACGATCTCCTTTTCCCCACCATCGGAGATTTGGTTGCCACACCCTACCAAACCTCCGGTTACGGCATGAATGCCTGTCTGAACATTCCCGGGGTCGGCGGCAGCATGACCTACGACAACCGCTACAAGGCCGCATCCTTGAGCTACCCGTCCCGCACCGTGCTAGTGGGGGACAGCGTGAACTACCACATCGATGTGCAAACCCCCAAGTGGACGACGGTGACCAATACCGTAGAGGGTTATTATACCGGCGCGCCCACGCGGCATGGCTCCACCGCCAACTATCTTTTCGCCGACGGCCACGTGAACGCGCTCACCCCCGATGCCGCGCTGGCGGTCTTACCGCCCCGCAAATAATCCCTATGAACCGCCCTCGTCTTCTTCCAGCCTGCGTTCCTTCTTTGTCCGTCCTCGTCCTGGCCGCGATCACCCACGCGGTGCCGCCGGCGGCCATCGAGTCGCAACTCCTGACCAATCCCGGCTTCGAACAGGGGTTGGTCGGCTGGACGGTTGCCGAGAACGACGTCCTCATGAGCACCGTGACAGCCTCGGCCGCCCGCCAAGGTGGATTCGGGCTCCATATCGATGATGCCGATGGCAAACTAGGCTCCAGCGTCGAGAGCACTCCTCTGCCCGTGGTCCCCGGACGCTCCTATCGCCTCAGTTTTTATGCCCGCTCTCCCGGCCAGAGCGACGGCTGTGGTGTCTACCTCCGCTTCCGCAACGATCTTCAGCGCCTCATTCCCAGTTCCCCGGCGACGGCGTCAATCCCCGCCAATACCTCCGCCTGGAAGGCCTTCACGTTCGAAACGGTCGCTCCCGCCGATGCCGCTCTCGTCTCGGTGTGGATCCATTCCTACAGCACCACCACCGGCATCTGGGAGGTCGACGATGTCACGCTGGAAGAACTCGACGGACCCGGCGGCACCCCCGTCGCTCCGACCGCGGTCGCCACTCCCGTTGCCGCCGCCAAGCCCGCGGCCGCTCCCGCCCCGCTGCCGCCGCTACCCGCCTCGCCCCCCGCGATCGTGCTCAAACTCGACGACCTCGTCAGCACGCGCGAGGGCGACGTGGCTCCACGTTGGAAACGCATCACCGACTTCGCCCTCGAACGCAAAATCAAGCTCTCCATCGGCATCATCGCCGACTCACTCGAAGGCGATAAACCCGCCTATTTCGCCTACATCAAGGGACTCCAGAACACGGGTCTCTTCGAATTTTGGTTTCACGGCTACGACCACAAGGCGTGGCAGGAGGGCGACCGAAAGCTGAGCGAATTCCAAGGCACCCCGTACGAGCGTCAGAAGGATCATTTCGAAAAATCCCAGGCACTCGCCCGCGAGAAATTGGGCTTCGCCTTCACCACCTTCGGCGCGCCCTTCAATGCCAGCGACGCCGTCACCAGCCGGGTGCTCTCCGAGAACGCCGACATCAAGGTCCTCCTCTACGGTAATCCCGGCGACAAGGTCTCCGGCAAGATTGTCCTCGATCGTGTCGGACCGGTGAACATCGAGGCGCCCCTCTTCGTTCCCAGTGCGGACAAATTCATCTCTGGCTACCTCCAGCATGCCAAAGGCCGCGACTACTATGTCATCCAAGGCCACCCCGCGCAGTGGGACGACGCCCGCTGGACCGAGTTCGTGAAACTTGTCGACTACCTCTCCGCGAACCGGATCCCCGTCGTCACCCCGACCGAAGCCGCCGCGTTGTAAGGCCGGCGCTCGCGGCCCGCCTTCCGCCGCCCCGTTTCCCCGTCTTGTCACCCCTACCCCAATGAAATCGCCATCCCCGACCGCCTCCCGTTTCGCCACCGCCTTCACGGCGGTGTTCCGCTCTCCGCTCCCCAAGCTGGCCCTGCTCCTCGGCCTTGTCTCCTCTAGCGCAACCGCGACGAGTTATTACGTCGATCCCGCCACCGGCCACATCAACAACCCCGGCACTAGCTCCGCCCCGTGGAGCACGCTTCAGGCGGTGTTCGCCGCCAACAAGCCCTTCGTCGCCGGCGACGTGATCTACCTGCGTAACGGCTATCACGGCGCGCCCCAAGTCAAGGGCGTCAACAGCGGCACGGTGTACATCCGGGCCCAGAGTGGCCACACGCCCACGGCCAAGCTCCTCGATGTGATCAACGCCGCGCGTTGGACGATCTCCGACCTCGCGCTCAGTCCGTTTTACGCGGGAACGACCATGACCAACGGGGACGTGATCTGCCGCATTCGCAATACCGCCAGCTACATCACCGTCCAAAACTGCAAGATAAACTCGGTCGCGGACACCGTGGATGTAAACTCATGGTCGGTGGCCGACTGGGCCAAAGCTGCCATCGGCGTGTATTCGGAAGCTCCCTACACCAGCATCATCGACAACACCGTGAAAAACGTGCGCCACGGCATCCACATAAGACCGACCGCGGACAACTCCACGATCAGCGGAAACATCATCGAGAATTTCAGCGCCGACGGCATGCGGGCGGAGGAGTGCGACAACTCCGAGTTCAGCTACAACACCGTGATGAACGCCTACCTGGACGAGCCCAACGACGGCGACACCAACCATGACGATGGGTTTCAGTCGCTGGTAAATACAGCTAGCGCGATCCTGTCGAACATCACCCTGCGCGGGAATATCTTCATCAGCTGCACCAATCCGGCCCAACCGCACAAGGGAGAGATGCAGGGCATCGGCTGTTTCAACAGCACGAACACGATCAAGTATGGCGGATGGATCGTGGAAAACAACGTGGTCGTCGCAAGCACGATTCATGGCATCACCCTTGCCGGGGCGAACAATTGTCGGATCGTCAATAACACGGTGGTTAAAAATCCGCTGACCACGGGCGGCGTCACGCCCCAAACCCGAATCGATTGGGCGGTGTCCTCGGGCAACACGATCCGAAACAATCTTTCCCCCTCCTGGATTTTCAGCGGCTCCTACACCGCCGATCACAACATCACCCTGACGGCCGCCAATTACTCCACGCATTTCGTCGATTACCCGAACCTTGATCTGCATCTGAAAACCGGCAGCTCCGCGATCAATGCAGGCTCATCCATGCTCGCTCCCGCCATCGACTGCGACCAACTCCCCCGCTCCGTTCCCTATGACATCGGGGCCTTTGAAGACCGGACCGCCAATGTTCACGGCGGTACCTGGTCATTGAAGAGCATCCTGACGTCGACCAAGAGCTACTCCAACGCATCGCAAGCGCCCACCGGCATCCCGACCGCGACCACTTACGTCGCCAGCATCTGGATCAAAGGCTCCGGCTCCGTCCAGTTAAAGGTTCTGGCGGGGACTTGGGGCGCCACCTTGGCGACCGTGCAGTGCAACGCCACCTCCACCTGGACCCAGGTCACCACGCCCGCTTTCAGCACCGGCGCCAACACCCAATTGACCGTTGTCCTGCAGGACCAATACGGCACCGCCGGCACCGCCTACATCGATGACGCATTCCTCGGCGTAAGCGGCGGCGCCAACAAGCTCGCCGACCCCGGCTTCGAGAGCGGTGGCACCTCGTGGGGCATCAGCAACAGTAGCATTTGGAGCACCGGCCAGTTCTGACGAATCGTCCAGCGCCTCCAACACTCATCCCTCCCACCTGTTCTCAACTTACTCAGATCCCGATCTCCCATGAAAAACCAAGTCCCCACCGTCTCCCGCCTCGCCGCGTCTAGCGCCCTCGCCGCGCTATTGTCCGTCTCGCTTCCCTTCGCCTCCGCCGCCGACCTCACCTGGGCCACCGGCACCGCCGGCACTTGGGATACCACCAACACCTCAGCATGGAACCCCGGTCCCGTTGCGTGGAATAACGCCGGCAACGACACCGCCGTCTTCGGCGGTGCCACTTACACCGTGTCGATCGCCGCCGACACCGCCATTTCCGCGGGAGCGATCTCCTTGAATTCCGGCAGTAACATCACCATCAGCGGCGGAACCGGATCGTCGCTCACGCTCGCCGGCGCCACGCCGACCATCGGCGGACTCGGCAACACGACCCTGTCCATCGCCCTCCAAGGCTCGAACGGTTTGACCAAGTCCGGAAGCGGAATTTTGCGACTTAACACCGCGGCCACCTACACCGGCGACACCAGCCTCTCCGCTGGTCAGCTCACCCTCGGTGTCACCAATGGCCTGTCCACCAGCACCAAACTGACCATGTCGACCGGCACGTTTTTCAGCCTTCAGAGCCACAGCCAGTCGCTCACGGGACTGGCCGGTGTTGGCACTGTTCGCACCACTTCCGGCAGCACGTCGAAGCTCACGATCACCGGCGGCACCACCGATACGTTCAGCGGAAGCATCAACGACGGTGCCAACGTCGGCATCGCCCTCAGCCTCGAACGCGCCGGCACCGGCACCACCAACCTAAACGGCACCAATGCCTACCGCGGCACCACCACCGTCTCCGGCGGCGAGCTTCGCCTCGGTTCCAACTTGACCGGTACCAGCTCCGTCACCGTCAGCGGCGGCAGCCTCACCAGCTCCGTCGCCAGCGTGAACCTAGGCCTCGGCGCCGTCACGATGACCGGTGGTGAGATTTCGGCCAACGGCGCCTCCATTGGCACCTTCACCCTCGCCTCCGGCCAGGACTTCACCGCTTCGCTCGCCTCGCTTAACTTCACCCTCGGCGCGGCCACCTCCGACCAGATCATTGGCTCCGGCCCCGACAGTGTATTCAGTGTCTCGGGGATCACTCTCGCCCTCGACGGTGCCACCTCGGTCGCCGGTACCTACACGCTCTTCAGCGGATTCACCGGCGCCAACGTCGTATCCGGCGTCACCATCACCGGCCTGGATGCCGGCCTCACCGGCGTGCTCGACACCAACGGCGTCCTCACCGTCACCGCCATCCCCGAACCCTCCACCTACGCCATCCTCGCCGGAGCCCTCACCCTGGGCTTCGTCTCCGTCCGCCGCCGTTCCTCTGTCCGCTGAATCTCCCCTGCCTCGGGCTTTCTCCCGAAGTCGGTTCGAAGTCGGTTCGAAGGCGGTCCTCCCGGGCCGCCTTCGTTTTGTTCCTCCACACCACTCGTTCCCCATGCACCGGTTCCCACTCATCGCACTCCTCTCTCTCCTCTCCGCCGGAGGAGTTCAGTCGGCCCCGGCCTGGCGCTCCGCCCTCTACCCTGAGGACTGGCGACCCGGCCAGGTCGATGCCGCCGGGCGCTTCCTCCATGATTTTTCCCACGCGGGCTATCACCGCGGCGACCAGCCCATCCCCGACGTCGCCGGTCCGGTGACCGATGTCACCCAGCCTCCCTACAACGCCGACAACACCGGCGCCACCGACACCACGCGGGCCTTGCAGCAGGCCATCGACGCGGTCGGCCGCGCTGGCGGCGGCGTTGTCTATCTTCCCGCCGGCACCTACCGGATCGCCCCTCAAGACGCCGACAACTTCGCCTTGGGAATCCGCGACGATCGCGTGGTCCTGCGCGGAGCGGGCGCCGGCCGCACCTTTCTTCTCAACCACTCCACCCGGATGCGCGACAAGTCCGTCATCAGCCTCGCGGCCCGGTCCGCCTGGTGGAACTCCGGCTCCAAGGAAGTCCCCGGCGTCCTCCTCACCGCCGACCTGTCCGGTCCCTCCAACGTCATTCCCGTGGCCGACGTCACCCCGTTTTCCGTCGGCGAACTCGTGGCCGTGCGCAACAACATCACCCAATCCTACATCGACCGGCTCGGCATGACCGGCAAGTGGACCGCCGGCCACCCGGGCAACCGACCGCTTGTCTACGCCCGCCGTATCCTGTCCATCGATACGGAGCAACGCACGCTCACCCTCGACATTCCGGTTCGCGGATTTCTTTTCACCGCCGATCAGGCCCGGGTCGTCAAGACCACCGGCCGCATGCTCTCCGAAGTCGGCCTGGAGGATTTCTCCATCGGCATGGTTCGGCATCCCGGCGCCACCTTCGCCGACGACGCCTATGGAAAAGCCGGAACCGCCGCCCACGACGTCCACGCCTCCAACGCTCTCTCGCTCACCTTCGTCGAGAACGCCTGGGTCCGCCGCGTCCATACGTACGCCCCCGCGGGCAACGACGCCAATGTCCACGTACTCTCCAATGCCCTCCGGCTCTCGAACACCCGTTTGGTCACGATCGCCGACTGCGACTTCAAGTTCCCCCAATACCGCGGCGGCGGCGGCAACGGCTATCTCTACTGTCTCAATGCCCAGGACAATCTCGTCCGCGACTGCAAGGCCGAGGGCGCGCGGCACAACTACATCTTCGGCGCCATGCACACCAGCGGCAACGTCATCCTCGATTGCACGGCCAAGGACGGAGAACTGGCGTCCGATTTTCACATGTATCTCTCGCCGGCCAACCTCTTCGACAACCTCGTTTGCGACGGGGATTTCATCGAGGCTCGCGCACTCCGTCCCTGGGGGTATCCCATGCATGGCGTCACCACCACGCAATCGGTCTTCTGGAACACCCGCGGTCTGCGCTACGCCACCACGCGCCTCGGCGCCGCCCCCGCCCTCGTCTATTCACACCAGTTCGGTGACGGCTACGTGATCGGCACGCGCGGCCCCGCGCATGCCGTCGACTCCAGCGATTTCGTGGAGGGTGTCGGCACCGGCGACACGCTCGTTCCCCGCTCCCTTTATCTCGATCAACTCGGCCGCCGTCGCGACCGGCCCGCCTCGGCGCCTTCTCCCTGAATTCCCTCCCGAATGGCAATTCGCATGAGGACTCATCACGAGTGGTTCAACGAAGCCCGCTATGGACTTCTCATCCACTGGGGGGCCCATGCCGTGGCCGGCCGGGGAGAATGGGCGCGCAATCGCGAACGCATTCCCCGCGATGATTACTCCCGGCTCTACGCGGAGCGTTTTTCCGCGGAAAACTATGACCCGGCCGCCTGGGCCACGCTGGCAAAGGACGCCGGCATGGGCTATGTCGTGCTCACCGCGCGACATCACGACGGCTTCGCGCTGTGGCCGACGAAGACCGGCGAATTTCACGCGGGACGCATCGGTCCCAGGCGCGACTTGGTCGGACCGTTTGTCGAAGCGATGCGCGACGCGGGATTGAAGGTGGGTCTTTATTATTCACCGGCGGACTGGAGTCATCCGGACTACCCCGGCCCGTTCTTCCGCGACTGGCCCGGAATCCACCACTGGGCCAGTGCCGAGGCGCGCGAACGCTTCATCGCCTACTACCGCGCCCAGCTGGTCGAGCTGATGACCAATTACGGGCGGATCGACTACCTTTGGTTCGACGGTTGCATTCCCCACGACCTTCACCGCCGCGAGATCAACGAGGAGTTGCTCCGCCTCCAACCGCACCTGCTCATCACCGAGCGCAACGGTCCGCCCTCGCATGTAAAGATCAGCGAGCAGGCCATCCGCGCGCCCGCCGCAGACGTGCTCTGGGAGGCTTGCGTAACGCTCAACGACAACTGGGGCTGGCATGCCGGCGACTCCCACTGGAAGGATGCCTCCGAAGTCGTCCGGATGCTGATCGAGACCGCCGCCGGTGGCGGCAACCTGCTGTTGAACGTCGGCCCGAAACCGGACGGCACGATCCCCGCGGAGTCGGCCCAAGTCCTCCGCGAGGCGGGCGCGTGGTTGCGGCGCAACCGGGAATCCATCTCCGGCTCGGAACTGTCCCCGTTCAGCTGGAACTGCTGGGGACGCGTGACCGTCCGCGGAAATCGCATCTACCTGCACATTCGCAACGGCGTGGGCCCAGAGCTGTGCTGGGCGGAACTGAAAAACAAAGTACGCCGCGCCTGGTGGCTGAACAGCGGCGCGCCCGTGGCGTTTGAGCAAAATGGCGAGCACCTGTTCCTGCGGGGCCTGCCCGTGCCACTCCCCGACAGGCTCACGAGCACGATCGTGCTGGACGTCGTTGGAAAGCCGGGCGCGCTGACCCCGCAAACCACGTTCTGGATTCCCGGCGAGCAGGTGTGATCACGCAACGCCCTCCATCCGACACCCAATTATCATGAATCCGCTCACCGAAACCCAACCGATCGCCGCCGCCGCCGATCAGGAAACCATTCTCTTTGTCCTGACTCCGAAGGAGCAGGAGCTGTTTCTGCCGCACGCCAGGCTCGACCGGATCTCCGGCCACGATTGCATCCACGCGAACCCGGAAACGCTCAACCCCGCGCGCTGGGAGGAACTCCTCCGCGAGCGCCGGCCCACCGTGCTCCTCTCGGCCTGGAACACGCCTCCCGTGCCCACCTCCTGGATCGAGTCCGGCGACATGTCGCTGCGCTACCTTTGCCACATCACCGGCTCGGTCAGAGGAGTCGCCCCCCGCGCCCTCTTATCTCGTGGCGTGCGCATCACAAACTGGGGACCGACGATCATCCATACGGTCGCCGAGCACGCCGTGCTCATGGTTCTGGCCCTGCTACGCGGCACCCCTGCCTGGCCGGCCGCGACGGTTTCCGGCAAATACACGGTCGAGCTCATGCCGGTCCTCCGCACCCGCTCCCTGCGCGGCAAGCGCGTCGGACTGCATGGCTTCGGCGCGGTCGCCCGCGAAATCGTCGCGCTGCTCAAGCCCTTCCAAGTCGATTTCATCGCCTGCTCGCAAGGCGTGCCCCGCTCGCTGTTCGAGGAACACGGAGTGGAGCCCTGCGACAACCTCGACGCGCTGTTCTCACGCAGCGACGTGCTGATCGAATGCGAAAGCCTCACAACCCAGACCCAAGGCAGCGTGACAGCCCGCATTCTCAACCGCCTCCCGCATGACGCCGTCTTCGTCAACGTCGGCCGGGCGCAGGTCGTGGACGAGGACGCGCTGATCCGGATCGCCGCCGAAAAACGCCTGCGGATCGGGCTCGACGTCTATCACCAGGAGCCACTCCCACCCGATTCCCCGCTCGCCGCGATTCCCGGACTCCTGCTCTCGCCGCACATCGCCGGCCCCACGTGGGACACCTTCTCGTGCTGCGGCGACCACGCTCTCGAAAACCTGCGCCGCTACCTGAACAACGAACCGCTGTCGGGCCTGGTCACCGCCGAGATCTACGACCGCTCAACCTGACCCGTTCCGGTCGCGACGGAGCCCGACGACAACGCCTCCGTCCGCGCACATCCGAATCGACTTCGGCGCCACCGGACTGGACAACCCCATCGTCGCCGGCACCATTCGCGACATGCGTTCCCTGCTGGCGGTCACGGCCGCGCTGATGTCCTGTCTCCTCGCCGTCGGAACCACGGCAACCGACATCCCGCCGACCACGTGGGTCGACGTGACGGCCACCACTGGACGAATCGCTCGCATCCGCACGTTGACCGCCTTCGCCCTTACCGCGCCAATCCCCGACATCGAATCCGCCATCGCCACGCTCGCGCTTGAGCCCATGGGCCGCGCGAATCAGGAGCTACAACTCCTCGGTCAGGTACACGTGAACCGCGATCTGCAGGCCGCCCTCGCCTATCAACTCACCGGCCCCGGACATGACGCCCCCTACTACCGCAAAGGCTTTTTTACCGGGCTCGCTCAACACCATCCCGACCTCGTCCGCTCCGAACTTCGCCGACTGCCCGCGACGTGGGTACGCGAGTCCTCCATTCGCGATGTCATAACGGTTCTCGCAAAGACAAACCCCACCGACGCCCTCGCGCTGCTTCGCGACATGGAGACGCCGTCGCTCCTCCCGTTTCTCCTGCGCGATTGGATCAAACATGATCCCGCCGGCGCGCTCGACGCCGTCCTGGCAGAGACCGCCAACTCGCCCCCTGAGCAACGACTGGCCGTTCTTTCTCCCGTGTTTGAGCAACTCGCCGCCCACGACCTCGGCGGCATTTTGGAATTCGCCACCCGCACCACCGACCCGACCGTACTCAACGCCATTATGCAGGCCGTTGTGAGCGAGCTAACCCAAGAATCGTCTCTGGTGTTCATAAATAGAGGTCACCTGCGCCAACACATCACCCCCGTGCGCCTGGAAACGCTCCGCCGTTTCGCCGATCGACAAACCTCCGACAACCGCCGCGCGCTCTTCGACCGCCTGCTGGCCGATTTTGGCAAGAGCCCCTCTCTGCACCTCGACCTGCTCTGGGCTTGGCATCAAACCGCGCCGGAGGAATCGCGCGACTGGGTCGCCGGACTGGCTTCCACGCCACCGGAAACCTTCGGCCTCCTCCTGGAAATTGATCCCGCGCTCGCCCTGTCCCGGATCGAGTCCGCCCCCGCCGGTCCCGCACGAGCCGACATGCTCGGACAACTCACCGCCAAACTCGCCCGCGACGATCTGCCCGACGCCCTCGGCATGATTGCAGGTCTTGCCGCCGGCCCCGAACAACAGGCCGCCATAGATGCCCTCGCCAAGACCAGCGCCATCCATGACCCCGCCACATTGGCCGTCGCCATCGCCTCGTTGCCACCCGACGCATTTGCAACCGAACTCGCCAAACGATTCGGGGCCCACTGGCTGACGCTCCACGACTCCCGTTCCGCCCTCGACTGGTTCATCGGCCTGCCTCCCGGCCCCGCCCGCACCGCCCTTGGCGAAACCATGCGAGACGCCCTCATCCAAACCGCCCCGGACAAGGCCATCGCGTTTATCCAAACCCTCGAAGATCCGCAGGAGCGCGCCACGTTCATCCATGAACTCGCGGCCAAACAAACCGCCGCCCACCCCGAAGCCGTCTTCGCGCTCATCGAAAGCCTCCCGCCCGGCACCCGTCGCAACTACGCCTTCAAAGCCGCCATCCAATCGCTGACCAAGGACGATCCCGCCTCCGCCGCCGGCCTCGTCACCTCCGGAGCCTTCGGCCCCGCCAATCCCAAACTCATCCGCATCGTCGCCGACGCGTGGACCCAAATCTCCGCCGCCGACAGCGCCCGCTGGCTCGCCGAAAAGTTCGACGATCCGACCATGCCCGAACTGCTCAAGGACCAAGACACCCTGTTCGGCACCCTCCCCGGCGTCGCCCGCCACTACGCAATACAGGACCCCGCCTCCGCGCTCGAGTGGGCCGCCAGCCTTCCCTCGGCCGACCTGCAAACACGCGCCACCCTCGCCGCCGCCGACACCATGGCCGAGACCTATCCCCAACGCGCGTGGGACGCCGTCATTACCACCCGCCCCACCGAGGATGCCCTCTCCGAAATCTACGCGGAAATCGAAAAACAAAATCCCCGCGAAGCCCGTCGCCTGCTCGAAAACGCCTCGCTGCCCGACGAACTCAAAAGCCGTATCCAGACCGGCACCACACGCCGATGATCCCGCGAAACCGTCAGCTTTTTTTCGCCGCGCTCATTCTCCTCGCTCTCGTCGCCACCCTCACTTGGAGGCTTCGCCAACCCTCAAGCGAACCGCTTCCGCCCGGCAACGAACTCGCCGCCACCACGCTCGCTCCGGCACACGCTGGCATCTATCACGATGTTCCGGGCGAACTCGCCACCATCCTCAACGAAACCGACGCCGTTCGTCGGACCTACCTGCTGGCCACCTGGGTTGACCAACACACACTGGAAGAAGTCACCGCGATCTGGACCCGCATTCGCCGTCCCCCGCCGGACAGGTCCTACAATTTCGAGGAGGACGAACTACTCGCGTTGATCCACCACAAATTGGCCGACCTCAATCCCGAAGCCTCCGACATGGACCTCATGCTACTGAGCCCCGAGATCGTTCATCATCAAAAATTGGTTCCGCAGACTCCCCGCGATCTCCTCCTCAACGAAGCCAAATCCGACCCCGCAGGCGCCTTTCAAAAAACGCTCGCGATGCGCATGCCTCCGAACGAGCGGGATCACACCTTGTTTGAAATCCTCCGCTTGACCGCCTCCACCGATCCCGACCAAGCGCTCGCCCTGCTCGCCTCCACCCGGGCCATCAACCCCGCACATGCTCGCGTCGCCATAGCCGAAAGCTGGGCCGTCGCCGATCCCTCCGCCGCCCTCGCTTGGGCACTCACCCAACCCGCCTCCGGTCATTTTGGCGACCCGGTGCGCAGCGCGATCGAAACTTGGGCCAAAACCGACCTCGATGCCGCCATCGAGGCCGCCACCGGCCTGTCGGCGAATCACGACCTCGACTACACGCTCAAGGGACTCCTCGCGCAGTGGTTCGCCGCCTCCCCTGCTGCATCCGCCGAATGGATTCGCGGCCAGCCCAATCTCGGTCCGGCCCTGCTCGAAGCCGCCTTCAACGCCCTCTCCGGCACTCATCCTCATCTCGCGGCATCGCTTCTAGAGCGCCCCATGCCCGATGATACCCGCGTCGACCACACCGCCACTCTGGTTGGACGCTGGGCCAAAACCGATCCGCAAGCCGCCCGGCAGTGGCTCGACGGCCGCCCCCGCGACCGGGCCTACCTCGAAGCCGCCGCCGGACTGGTCGCCACCCTTGCCAAACAAGACCCGGCCGCCGCCTTCGACTTTTTCCGTTCGCTTCCCGGCGACGCCAACCTTGGAAACATCGCCCTCTCCCTCGCCGACAATGTCGCCGACAAATCACAGGCGCTTTCCTGGCTGCTCTCCCTCCCGCCATCGACGGACACCACTCGCGCCATCACCCGGGTCACCAACGGCATGAACCCCGCCAACGCCGTACAAATCGTAAGCGGCATTCCTGACGGCCCCCTCCGACAAGCCGCCTACGCCGGCCTCGGCGAACGCGTCTATTTTTATGATCGCCCCAACCTGATCAACTGGCTGCGCGCGCTCCCCGATGCCGAAAGCCAGGCCGCCGTGATCAAAAAAATCGGCTACTACTGGGACCAGTCCTCGCCGGATGAAATCCGGGCCTTCGCCAGCGAACTCCGCGCCGGTCCGGCCCTCGATGCCATTCTCCCCGAAGTTCTGCGCACTTGGTTAAAAACCGATCCCGCAGCCGCGACCGACTGGCTGCTGGAACGACGAGACGGCAAAACGGCCCAAACCCAATTGGTCAACAGCCTCGCCACCCTCGCCGGACATGCACCGGACGCAGCGTTGCAACGGCTCGGCTCCCTCCGCCCCGACGACCCCGCTCACGCGGATGTCCTGCGCGGCGTCGTGCAGGGCCTGACCGCCAACTCCCCCGACACCGCCGCCCGCACCCTGCTCACGCAGGGAACCTCCGCGGAACAGTTGGCCCAAGTTGGTTCTTTGACTTTGAATTGGTCCCGACAGGACGCGTCCGCCGCCACAGCCTGGACCCGCGCGCTCCCCCCCGGCGAAGTGCGTGATCGCGGACTGCAATCCATCGCGGGAGAGCTGTCCGCTCAAGACGTCAACGCCGCCCTCGCGTTGGTGCCACTGGCCACCTCCGACGAAACCCGTTTCCAAATCCGCCGCCGCACCCTGCTGTCGCTGCAAACCAATGATGACGCCCGGGCCCAAGCCACCCTCGACAGCATGGCGCTTTCGTCCAAGGAACGCACCCAACTGCAGGAGGAACTCGACTCCTACCGGTGAGCGCCTCCTGCAGTCTCGCAAACGCACATTCCGGACTCTTCAGACCGAATAGGTCGGCTGACTGAATTCACCGCGCTTGATTTCCTTCGCCGAGAGATCCCGGCGGCACAGGCGCAGGAAGAAGCCCCAGGCCGCGCCTCCGTTGAGGTCCATCGCCACCGTGAGCGTGTGCTCGCCGGCGGCGATCGTCGCGGTCTTCGAAAACTCGTCGGCCAGACACGGATTAATCCCGTCCAAGTCGGTGTAGAACGGTTCGCCATCGATCCACAGACGGAAGGGTCCGTCGTATCCGAGCAGGAATTCCAGCTCCATCGCCTCGGGCACCGAGAGCTTGGCGGAAAAATACGCGTGTCCCGAATGCTTCTCCCAACGCGGGTGTTCGTTGACGAAGCCGTCGAGGCCATACGTCCGCATCTCGGCACCATGCGCCTCCGGATCCGGGCAGGTCAGGTCGGCGAGCGACGCAGCCGGCGCGGCAACGGGCGGAGTCACCCGCCACTTGGTGACGAAGGGCAGAAACGCGTTGGGCTTGATGAACGCCTGCGGACCAAACGCCGGCAGCGCGCACCCGCGCGCGTCGGTGATCGTGCACACCGGCATGCGACCGTGACCGTAGGCAAGACGCGTGCCGGCCGGCAGAATGATGTTGGCCTGGAAATGCAGGCGCGCGGTGTCGCCGTGCAACGTCGTCTTAAAGATCATCGGCACTTCCTGGCCGTCGGCCTCGACGAGCGCAAAACCGCGCGGCGCCCCCGACGACCGCAGGCCCCCGGGGACGTGATCGAACACCACATTAATCTGCCCGGGAGCGTTCCGGGGATCGATGGGCAGGATTTTCTTCAGGCGTGGCATCGGCGCTTCGCGATGGTTTCCATAAACCAAACGATCGGCCGCGCGGGCGAAACGCTCCGCGAGCGCCGGAAACGCCGTCGCGCTGATGTGGATGTTGTCATCCAGCGCGAGGTCCATGGAGGAGATGACTTCGAGGTGTTTGATTTTCGCCGCCAGCAGCCGCTGCTGTTCCTGAACGCGATTCCAGCCGGAACCACCCCAACGACCGAAAACCGTCCCGATCTGCGCCATGATCCATGGCAATGCGGGTTGCTTCAAATCACGCCTCACCGCGGCGACCAACGCGCGCATTTTTTCCGTGTAAACATCCACCGGCGGCCCGTCGGTATCGCTCTCGCCCTGATACCACAACACGCCGGCGATCGGCTGGCCGGTGGCGCGCAGGGAAAGCAGCATCGAGCCATAGAGCGAGTCGCCGCCTTTGTTCTTCAACGCGGGATCCCACTGCGACATCGAGGTGCCGCCATGCGCCGTCGCGATCAGGCCTTGCGGCACGCCGGAACGCGCCAGCATCTCGCGTCCGAAAAACACGCCCGCGCCCACACCCTTTTTCGCCGTCCGACGCAGCACCTCGGCGCGTTCGGCGGACATCGATTGCCCCCCGCCGTGACATGCATCGGGAGACTCGCCGAGCAGATGCAACGGATCCTCCGCCCGTCGCCATTCGCGACGCATCGAAAACACGCGGACCAGCGGATGCGGTTTGGCCGCGCCCGTCATGTTGCCGCAGCCCTCCATGTTGCTTTGTCCGGCCATCAGCCAGACATCGCCCACGAAGAACGCTTTCACGCGCACCTCGGTTTTGCCGCAACGCAATGCCAACCGATAGGGCCCGCCGGCCGGGATGTTCGCCAACGTCGCGAAAAACTTGCCGCGCGCGGCCGTGCCCACCCGACGTTCCTTCCAACCCTTCAGTGCGCCGGCGGCAGCGGTGACGGTGGCGAAAACCGGACCGGTTTCCGCGGAGATTCCATCGAGGCGCGCGGACGCGCCGCGGGAGCCGATACGTTGCAACACCTGACCTTCAGTGAGGCCTTGTTGGATTTTCACGAGGGGGAATTTTGTCTGGACGTTATCGTTTCTTGACCAAGTCCGGCACTCAACCGGCCGCCTGCCCCCGTGTCCAGTTCGCGCCCGTTCGCGCCTCCTTTTCGCGGCATTCGCCAGCGCCGCGGCCCAGAGACAGAGTAACCCAATAGGTTACTTTGGCCGTGGAGCGTCGGCCGAGCGTCGCGTCGCGAACCCGGAGGACTTAACGGACCCGTGCCACGAAAATAACGCGGCAGTCGAACGCAGCAGCCGAGGTGCGCCGAAAACCGTCAGCTCTTCAAAAACGCCGGGATCTTCTCGTTGGCGATTTGTTGCTCGAAGGTCTCGCGGGCGTTGATGAGCTCGAAGGTCGCGCCCTTCACCAACACTTCGGCGGCGAGGTTGCGGGTGTTGTAGCGGCTGGCCATCGAGAAGCCGTAGGCTCCCGCGCTCATGAAGGCGATGTACTCGCCCTCGCCGACTTCCTGCAACGGACGCTGTTTGGCGAAACAGTCGCCGCTTTCGCAAATCGGTCCCACGACGTCGGCGGTGAACGCCCGGCGGGCGCTGTCGCGGTGCAACGGCACGATCTCGTGGTAGCTGTCGTACATCGCCGGACGCGCGAGGTCGTTCATCGCGGCGTCGATGATGAGAAAGTTGCGTCCTTCGCCGCGCTTCAAGTACTCGACGCGCGACAGAAGCACGCCGGCGTTGCCGACCATGTAGCGGCCGGGCTCGAGGAGGATCTTAAGGCCGAGCGGCTTGAGCAGAGGAACGAGCGCGGCCCCGTAGGCTTCGGGCGTAATCGGACGCTGGTCCGCCGGCTGCGCGTCCCACCAGGCCTGCTGGCCGCTGGCGAGCGCGTCCTGGTAAACGATGCCGACGCCGCCGCCGATCGAGAAATAGGTGATGCCATACTTCGCCTTCAACTCCTCGACGAAGGGGACGACTTTCGTGACCGCCTCGACAAAGGGTCCGACGCTCGTGAGCTGCGAACCGATGTGCATCTGCACGCCCTTGATGAAAATATTCGGGTACTTTGACGCGGCCTCGTAGGCGGCGGCGGCGTACTTGAGCGGAATGCCAAACTTGTTCTCGGACTTGCCCGTGGTGATCTTGGCGTGCGTCTTGGCATCGACGTCGGGGTTGATGCGGATCGCGATCGGCGCCTTCACGCCGAGTTTGCCGGCGACATGGTTGATACGGGCGATCTCGGGTTCGCTTTCGACGTGGAAGGCGAAGATCCCGTTCTCGAGCGCCAGTTTGATCTCGGGCTCGGTCTTGCCGACACCGGCGAACACGCTGCGCTTCACATCGGCGCCCGCCGCGAGCACGCGCTGGATTTCGCCCCCGCTCACCAGATCGAAGCCCGCACCGAGATTCGCGAAGTGGCGAAGGATCGCGATGTTGGCGCTGGCCTTTTGCGCGTAGCAGATCTGAACATCGAGACCGGCAAGGCCGCCGGCCAGTCGCGTGTAGTTGTCGGCCAGCGTGGTCGCGCTGTAAACGTAGGTCGGCGTGCCGTAGAGGCGGGCGATTTCGGCGAGATCAACGGATTCGCAGTGGAGGTTGGAACCGACGTAGTGGAAGTGGTGCATGGCAGGCGTGAAACCGCCGAAATTGCCGGTTCCGCCGGCGGAAAACCACTCCAAAGTTGTCGATGTGCCTCCCGCCGCGAGATGGAGACCCGACGACCTCGTCGGTTCGGTTGGGAAGAGCGCGCCGATCAAGCCCGACGAGGTCGTCGGTCCTCCATGCCAAGCCCCCCGAACCGGCGAAAGCGGCCGAACTTCACCCTCACCTCATCCGCGGCGGAGGCGTCGGAGCCGAAAACACCACCAACGCCACCCCGGCCACCACCAACGCGGCGGCTCCGTAAAAGAGGAGTGCGGGCGATTCACCAAACAACACCCACGCCATCAGCCCGGCGAAAACAAACTGGCCGACGTTGCAAATGCTCACCAACTGCCCGCGCAACACCCGCATCGAGAGGTTCAGCAGGCTGTGCCCAAGGATCGTCGGCACCACCGCCAGTCCGACCAGCAGCCCCCATTCGCGCACCGACCCTACGTCCAGCGTGTGCGCCCAAGGCAGCGCCGCCAGCGTGCAAATGACCGCCGCCTGCCAATACACCGGCACCACATACAACCACACCGAGGGTACGTTGCGGTTGACCCGGCCAAGCGCCAGATACCACGCGAACAACAACATGGAACCGAAGCACATCAGGTTGCCCGCCAGATCTCCACCACCCGTAAACGCATCGCGCGCACTCAGCGCCAGCACACCCGCCAAAGCCAGCACCGTGCCGAGCACTTCGCGACCGTTGATCCGTTCACGGAGCAGCCAGTGCAGGAAAAACGGGAGCGCCACCGGTGCAAGATTCACAATCAAGCTCGCTTGGGCGGTGAGCGTCATGCGCGCGCCGTAGGCCCAGGAAATAAAGTGCGCCGCCAGCAACAACGCCGGCAACGTCGTGCAGCGCAGCCAGCCGGACGGCAGCGCGGCCCGGTGTTTGCGACGCTCGCGCAGGAACAGCGGCGTGAGCAGCGCCGCCGCGAGGAAAAGTCGCACCGCCGACAACACGAAGGGATGCGTCGTGCTCGCTTTGATCATGACAGCCGCGGTTGAGCAGGCGAAAACCCCCAGGAGAAGCAGCAGCAGTGAACGGCCCATAAAACCCGCGATCACGGCAGTCGTCGGCGTCGCTGACAAGACCAGCCGCACGTCAGCCCAAAAGAGGGCTCCGGACGAAGGCTCCGAATCACCCGCGGCTCCGTCACCACCTGTCATTTTTTTCAAATACACGCGCCGGTTTGCAAAACCGCTGTGAAAATTGCCCAACGGAGGACTTCCCTCTTGAAACATCAGGCGCCTTACCGAAATGGTCATCCTGTGATTCGCGCCCTGCTCAAATTCCTGCGTTTTCTACGCATCCCGACCTTCATTCGAGGCCGGGGGGATGACGAGTGCGGCTGGACCACACCGGTGCGCAATGGCCAGTTCGCCAGCTTTATGTCGGTGCAAGGTTGCGCCCGCCGCCGTCACCCCGATCGCCACGACCGCCGTCTTCAGTTTCAGAAACTCACGCGGGCAGTGATGATGATCGCCGGCACCGCGGGTTTCGCCTGGATCGCCCTCGAAAGCGCCAGGGCCCTGTCGTTTTTCTAAGCCGTATCCCGGCAGTAAAACGTAGCAGCCGAGGTAACGAGGCTGTTCGGCGGGAGGCTAAAGAACGCCCGGCGTTACCTCGGCTGCCACGTGTATTCGAAGCGTCATGTCCGGACAGCATGCCGCCCGCCGATATCGCAACCTGCGGGTTTGCAACACCGGTTGAGAGCCGTTTCATCGCGCCATGCGTTCTCTGTTTTCTGCTCTCTGCCTCCCGTTGTTTGTCTTGCTGGTCGGCTGCAGCACGCCTGCCGACCGTCGCCTGGAGTCACCCGTCATTCAGATCAGCGGACTGACGGCCACCGAAACCGGAGACAGCGGCTACGACTTGGTCTTGCGACTGGTAAACCCCAACACCGTCTCGTTGGTTGCGAGCCGCTCCACCCACACCCTTTATCTGGGTGAGAAGCGCTTGGGACGTATCGATGATCAAGAGCCCATCGGACTGCCCGCGCTGGGCAGCGTCCCGCATACGGTCAAGGTGCCTGCCGCACGGGCTGGCGAAATTCGCGCCTACCTCGCCGATCACCCCGGTAACGTCCGTGTCTCCGTCCACTCCGCGCTGGAAATCGTCCTTTCGGGTGACGAAACCCTCATCCTGAAAAGCACCGGCAGCGACTTGGTGAGCCCTCGCTGAGCCCGGCCGACGTTCGGAACGTAGCAGCCGAGGTCACGAGGCTGGTTCGATGGTGGCCAAAAACCCAGCCTCGTTACCTCGACTGCCACGTCGACTTGGACGGCTCAACTCCCGGGCAACGGCCTTAATAGTGCGGCGGGCGCTCGTCGGCGGGCTCCGCTTCGGCGTTGGCCGACGAGGCTTCGGAGCGTTGCTTGAGGCGTTTCAGCTCGGCCGTCATGCGATCAAGCTGACCGGCCATCTCCAACATCGCCTTGTCCTGCTCCACGACGTGGCGTTGCAGCCAGGCAAGCCGCTCTTCCAGACGGTCAATTCGTTCGCTCGACATGAGGCTTGGTCGGTGTGTTCGCACCGTCCGCGGTCAACTTTTTCAGTTCGGGCAGAACGACCCGCTGATAGCAATCCGGGCAAACGGAATGGCTGAAATCGGTACCGGTGCGCTCGTTGATGTAGCTCTCGATCTGCTGCCAGTAATTCTGGTCGTCCCTCACCTTTTTGCAGTAGCCGCAAATCGGGAGAAAAGCCTCCAATTGCCGCACCTCGGTCGCGTAACGCAGGATGCGTTCGGCCACGCGGAGGCGCATCCAGATTTCCTGAAGATCGAGCGGCTTGGTGAGAAAATCGTCCACGCCCGCCTCGATCGCCTCGCGCTGATTGTCCACGTCGGCCTGCTGACTGGTGAGCAAAATAAAGTAAACGTAGTCGGCGTTCACCCGACCGCGCACCGCCCGACACAAGTCGAGACCGTCGAGCTCCGGCATCATCCAGTCGCTCACGATCAAGCGGACGGGTTCCCGCTCCAGCAGCTTCAACGCTTGGGCTCCATCGCGTGCATCCACCACCTCATGCCCAAGATGCAGCAAGGCTTGATGGAGGACCGCACGAGCAACGGGATCATCTTCAACAGCGAGGATTTTCACGACTTGGATTGGGAGAGAAACAACGGGGGAGAAAACAGGGGGATGAGTGTTATGACGGCTCCTATGCACCAAAGACAATGACGGAAGCATTCCGCCAAACCACCAATTCATGGCGTTATCAGGCCTGTTATCCGCTCGGCAGCGGAGCGGTCGAAAGCGCACGGGCAATCTCCTCCAACAGACCGGCACGGGAAAACGGCTTGGGCAACACCGCCAGCGCGCCCACCTCGCGGGCATGTTCGATCGTTTCCACACACGGACGCCCCGTCATCAATAGTACCGGAATGTGCATCGTGGCCGGATCCCGCTTAAGTTCCCCGCACACCGATATCCCGCACCGTTCCGGCATGTCGACGTCCAGCAGCACCAGATCCGGCTTCACCCCGCCGGCCAAATTCAGGCCCGTAAGCCCGTCATTTGCCGTAAGCACTTCATGCCCGGCCGCCGCCAGCATCAGCTGGAGCATCGTCAGGATCGCCGGATAATCATCCACCACCAGTATGCGCGCCATGGTTCAGGTCTTTCTCTTTGGGTTCCGGACGCCTTCGCGACTGCGAGCCAGCTCAAGCAACTGCGCCACTTCACGGCAGGCCAGACGCGCATCCTCGGACTGCTGGGTCTGCTCGATCTTCAGACAGATCCCATGCAATACCCCGAGAATTCGCACCCGATGCATGCGGCGGCGGATGAAACCCGGGGCGTCCGAATCTGGCAGGGGAGGCATCCACTTTTCCATATGCACACGTTTTGTGTTCATACATTTATTGTCAATAACAACCCCGCAACTTCTTCAGGATCCCCGTTCGTTGACAGCGGCGCGCCCTCCGCCCTACTACCGAAGCGATGCATTACACCCAGCTATTCCGCAGCCTTAGGGAAGCCAAAGGCCTCACGCTTGAGGGGCTGGCGGAATTGGCGGGCTGTCATCGGAACACCGTGACCAACGTCGAGTCGGGCCGCCCGGTGAAATTCAAAACCATCTCCGAACTCATGGAAAAAATGGGCTACACCGCCCAATCCACCGAGTTGAAAAGCATCGCGCTCCTCTGGCTCGAAGCCACCAGCGGAATCCCGTTTTCCCAGCCGCGCACGGAAGCCGCCGCCTTCAAGGCGGTCGCCGGCTACCGGCGTTCCCTCCGCGACGCCGCCGCCCAATTGCAGGCCGAGGTCGTAAACCGCAGCCTGCCCATAGCGCAAATCGACCTGCTGCTCTTCGCCGTCCGCCACCCCGAGATGCTTTCGATCCTGGAAAATGTGCGCGACCTCATGGCCTCGCTCAGCGCCTCCCCCGACCTCCCCGAACTCAAGGTCGCGGAAGATCCGAAGGAGTAACCGCTCCGATTCGTTCTTCGTTCTCTTACTCGTTCTCGTTCTCGTCCGTGGTCCAAGGAGTGGAGAACGAGAACGAGTAAGAGAACGAGAACGAAAAAATCGCCCCGCTCCTCACCCCAACAGCGCCCGCAATGCCTCCGGGGTGTTCACCGGTGCCCGACAGGTGAAATGCTGGCACACGTACGCCTGCGCACCTCCGTCCGCCAACGGTTTCATGTCTTTCAACCAAGGCGCCCGCTCCGCCAGCCAACGGTCCGCCTCGCTTTTTGCGTCAACCGGAGCCGCCAGCAGCGCGCGTCGCGGCCCCGTCTTTTCGTTTAACACCGCCGCCAAGGCACGAAAATCCGCCGCTCCCGAATCGCCTGCCAGCACCACTTGCCGCGACAGCTCCAGCGCCCGCTCGATCGCGCAAAGCATCTCCGGAAGTGCATGCGGCGCCTTCGACCACTGCGACCGCAGCGCCTCGATCGTCCGCAACGCGCGCTCACCCAACGCGTCGTCGTGAAACAACGCCGAGAGTCGCAGCAGGTTCGCCGCCGCCACCGAATTCGGCGAGGGCTCGGCGCCGTCGTAGTCTTCCTTCAACCGCAACACGATGCTCGTGTCGCCGGCCCGCGAGTTGAAATACCCGCCTTGCTCCGCATCCCAAAACAACGCGTCCATCACCTGCTGCAACCGCTCGGCCCAACGCAGCCAGCGCGCGTCAAAGGTCGCCTCATAAAGATCGAGCAGCCCCGCGATCAGAAACGCGTAATCCTCCGCAAACCCTTCGTTCGCCCCGCGTCCGTCACGAAAATTCCGATACAACACGCCGCGCGTCTCGTCGTAGAGTTCGCGTTCAATGAACTCCGCCGCGCGCACCGCCGCGGCGCGATAACCGTCCCGCACATCGGCCAGACAACCGGCGGTCGAGACCGCCGCTCGCGCGAGCGCGGAGATCATCAGGCCGTTCCAAGCCGTGATGATTTTGTCGTCGAGATGCGGACGCGGACGTTGTTCGCGCGCGACGCGGAGTTTTTCCAGAGCCGTCGCCAGTCGCTCGACCGCCACTTCGGGGGCGAATCCGTGCGCACGCGCGGTTTCCACCAACGGACGCCGCTGCATGAGGATGTTTTTTCCGGTAAACTCGTTCTGCGGGTCGAGCCGCATCGGCACATTGCCTTCGGCCGCGACGCCAAAGTGATCGCAGACGAACGCCGCGTCCGCGCCGAGCACCGCTTCGACGTCCGCCCGCGTCCACACATAGAAGGCGCCTTCCGACTTCCTGTCATGGACATCCTGTCCATGATTCGTTTCCGCCGAGTCCGCGTCCTCCGCCGAATAAAACCCGCCCGCCGGGTGCGCGAGGTCACGCAGCGCATAACCGAAGATGTCGCGCGCGATCCACGCGAAGCGCTCGTCCCCGGTGGCCAGGTGGGTGTCGAGCGCGTTCACCGCGATCTGCGCCTGGTCGTAGAGCATTTTCTCGAAGTGCGGAACGAACCAGGACTCGTCCACCGAGTAGCGATGAAACCCGCCGCCAGCATGGTCGTGAATACCGCCGCCCGCCATTTTTTGCAGTGTGGTCGCCACCATCTTGATCGCCTCGCGGCCGGCTTCCGACTCATGACCTTGGATGGAGGCCGCGCGTAACAAGAAGCCGAGATTCGACGCACGAGGAAACTTCGGTGCACCACCGAAACCGCCATTTGTCGCATCGAAGTTTTCGTAGAAATATTGATACGCCTTCTCGAACGCCTCGCCGCCCGAATCGTGAAGATTGGGCGTCGCGCCGCCGAGTTCGTTGCGCCGTGATTCGTGATATTCGACAAGCGAGTCGATCACCCGGGCCGCTTCGGCGACGAGCCGATCGCGGTCATCGATCCAAGCCTTCGCGATGGCCCGCAACACCGACGGAAACCCGGTGCGTCCCTGCCGGTCCTCGGGCGCAAAATACGTGCCGCCATAGAACGGTTTCAGCTCCGGCGTGAGGAACGCACTGAGCGGCCAACCGCCCTGCCCGGTCATCGCCTGCACGTAGGCCATGTAAACCTTGTCGACGTCGGGACGCTCCTCGCGGTCGACCTTGATGGAGACAAAGTGCTCGTTGAGCAGCGCGGCGATGTCGGCGTTCTCGAACGACTCGTGCGCCATCACATGGCACCAGTGGCAGGTGGAGTAGCCGATGCTCAGGAAAACCGGTTTCTGCTCCGCTCGCGCCTTGGCAAAGGCCGCTTCGCCCCACGGCAGCCAATCGACCGGATTGTCGGCATGCTGAAGAAGGTAGGGCGATTTTTCGTTGGCAAGGGCGTTGGACATGAGACGGCGAACGTTCACGCAAAACTTCGGCGAGGCAAAGCCCTGAAACCGAAAAACGCGCCACTTCCGCCCGATGCAGCCCGCCCTCCTTCGCCTCCGTTATGGAGTGCGGAGACCTGTCGCCGCTTTGGACGGCGGGACTCGTCACGCCGCCTCCGGCGCAACGGGCAGGCATTAGGCGCGTGCCGGAGCGCTTGTCGACAGCGGCGGGCTTCTCGCGTTGGCGGTGCGCTACTGCGGGTTGACGCCGGCCAAGTGAATCGCTGCCCACCCGACGCAGTCAGCAGCCCCTGGCGATTCAAGGCACCAGGAGATGCGCACAACCGTGTTCCGATCAGAACAGACTTGTGCACATGTAATCGGGGGAAACCACTCTGGTGAGTGCACAACTTTGTTCCGGCCGTAACATTGTTGTCCACGGACGTCCTCTCACAGGCCCGTGGTCAGCCGGGTCGAACCCGTCCTTCGGTGCGTAAGAAAGCCGCGCCCTTTCGGGACGCGGCTTTCGCTTGAAACACTACAAATAAAAACCCCTGAAGAACCGCTCCGCTTACTTCCCGAGCACCCAAGAAAAAATCAACGGAGCCACGATGGTCGCGTCGCTTTCGACGATGAACTTCGGGGTCTTCTGGCCGAGCTTGCCCCAGGTGATCTTCTCGTTCGGCACCGCGCCGGAGTAGCTGCCGTAGGACGTGGTCGAGTCGCTGATCTGCGAAAAATAACCCCAGAGCGGCACGCTGGTGCGGCCGAGATCCTGGTGCAGCATCGGCACGACGCAGATCGGGAAGTCGCCCGCGATACCGCCGCCGATCTGGAAGAAGCCGATCGATCCTTCGCCGTTTTTGAGCAGCTTGGCGGTCTTCGTATACCACTCGGCCAGCCAGGTCATGTATTCGATGCCGGTGCGGACCGTGTGGACGTTCTTAATTTCCCCGGTGATCACGCGGCCGGCATACATATTGCCCAGCGTCGCGTCTTCCCAACCGGGAACGATGATCGGGAGGTTCTTCTCGCAGGCGGCGAGCATCCACGAGTTCTTCGGGTCAATCTGGTACATCTTCTTCAGCTTACCCGAGCGGAGAATCTTATACATGAACTCATGCGGGAAGAAGCGCTGGCCGGCCTGGTCGGCGGCGACCCACTCCTCGGCGACAGCCGCCTCGATGCGACGCATCGCCTCGCCTTCGGGAATGCAGGTGTCGGTCACGCGGTTCATGTGGCGGTCGAGCAACGCTTGCTCGTCGGCGGCCGTGAGATCGCGATAGCCGGGGACACGCTCGTAGTAGTCGTGGGCGACGAGGTTGAAGATGTCCTCTTCGAGATTCGCACCGGTGCAGACGATCGCGTGGACCTTGTCGGCGCGGATCATCTCGGCGAGCGTCAGGCCGAGTTCGGCGGTGGACATCGCGCCGGCGATGGTGACGAGCATCTTGCCGCCGGCCTTGAGGTGGTCCTCGTAGCCCTTGGCGGAATCGAGCAGCGCGGCCGCGTTAAAATGGCGGTAATTGTGCGCGATGAACTGGGAGATCGGGCCCTTCTTGGCCGCGAGCTTGGCGTTGATATCCTCGGGGCGCTTGGTCTGGCGTTTTGCTTTGGCTTTCATGGGTTCGATAAAAATGATTGCGGTGAGCAAAGCCCCCGGCCCGCCCACGCCAACACAAAACCCGCGA